>JASGEU010000237.1:0-79148 GCA_047606065.1 Mobilitalea sp. | reverse complement strand
CTTTATTGCTGGACTGGCTAGTCTTATAGCCAAGCAATAACGTAATCTTCATACAAGTCCGTAAAACATAGGTCATCAGGGAATAAAGTGCGAAGAATAAGAATAGAAAGACTCTGGAATAGAAACCGCCTAATTGAAATATGAACATATATCCAAATACGATAAGTGCTAATTTTCCTTGGTCTTTTATTAAACTAACTAGTTCTTCGAAATAACCTCTCTTGAAAATATTCTTATTATGATCGTCACCGTGTCCTATCACAATTACAGATAAGAAAATGACAATGAATAAGTTTCCGTAAATGCCCCTTGGAATACCACCCTCTAAAATTCCGCCCCTACTGTAACCAGCAATTAGAAATGATGCAACCATACTAAAAATATCTACAAAAAAAGTTAGCAAAATTGTTAATCCTATGTTATTGCGTTTCATTATGCAACCTCATTTCCCTTAAGTAATTCAGAGATATCCTCGTTTTTCCCTTTTTGATTTACATACAACATGTTCTTTCTAGAGATAAAAACACATATCCCCAAAACCAATAGAAGAAATATCATTACCAGTAGCAGCACTGGTAGCTTAATGTGATTGTTAACGGTATCTTCTGTAAAAAAATGTACGATTAATGATAAAATAGAATTCATAAAGTCCCCCCCCTTTCGCCAGTTTACTTCATAAAAGAACTTATCTCTTGTAGGCAATTAGAATGGTAACTTTATTTAATTTATCAATTGTAATTTTTTTACATAATTTGATTGTTATATTAACAACATTATCCATTTTTTTCAAATTATTTCGTAGGACATTTTCCAACATTTTACTCTTGCAAAGTAGTAATTTAATATATATGGCTCGGCTCCACTTTTATCAGAATGGCAATTAAATAGCGTGGTTTAGAGGAATATAGCCAATTGTCAAAATTGTGTACTAGATGCATAACCTGTTGCTTTTTCACCTTTTTTATCGTATTAGCAAGATTAAAATATATTCTTTCTTTATTCTCCATGATTATGTTGTAACATAATCATGATTTATGGTTGAATGCTGATATTTTATATAACTTTTATAAAATAATGTATATTTTTTATAGTTCATTGTAAAAACTGCATATAAAAAGCTCTCGTTCCAATGTAAGTTCAAAGTTTGAACTACTCTGATCGAGAGCTTTTCTTCTTGTATTCTATTAAATATCTATAATCCATTATTATTCTTAAAATATTACTACAATTATTAACTGATTATCCCAAGCAAAGCTCTATTTCTATCTTGTTCTATATCTCCTCAACAAAACCAACGCCCTCCAAAGAACCAATTGTAGCAATCGTTTCTAAACGTATCTTTTTCTGCCTTAACTTTAGTGTCATAATTGCTGCTGCCGAGGCATTCTTATCATAAGAAGGTTTCACCATCTCAATCGAATCAATATGTACCTGATGCGTCTTCAATGCATCTAATATTGATGAGATGGATGCTGACTTATCAAATTCAACATAGATATCAAGAACCTTAGATTTTGATAGAATATAGTTATCCAGGCGGTGCAATACAATAGTTGAAAATGCAATTAACAGGCAGGAAAGTATCGCCGCCTTATAAAACCCAATGCCAATTGCTAGGCCCATACAAGCCGTTGCCCAAAGCCCAGCTGCAGTTGTTAACCCTTTCACCTGATGCCTTCCTGTTACAATAATTGTACCCGCACCAAGAAAACCGATACCGGATATTACCTGTGCGGCAATCCTTGTAGGATCTTCAATCTGAAACTCCTGTGCAATGAATTGATTGGTCATTATAGCTAATGTGGAACCAAGACAAACCAGGATATGAGTTCGAAGTCCCGCCGGTCGCCCTGCTCGCCCACGTTCAAAGCCAATAATCCCTCCAAGTATAATTGCAAGCAAAAGCCTTACTACAATCGTTGTATCATTAATTGAACTGAGATCTGTTGTAAAATAAAACATGAGACTTCACCTCCTTAGTCTTTATGCTAATTTTCTTATACTTCATCGTTTGCATATTCTATCTTTATCAACGTTAGTCCCTGTGCTGGGGCTGTTGGTCCAGCTAGATTCCTGTCACACCCAGCTAATATATCCCCTACCTTCTCAGGTGGATAAGCACCTCTGCCTACCTCTATCAACGTACCTGCAATAATACGGACCATATTATAAAGAAATCCACTTCCCGTCACAGAAATCTTAATGTTATCCCCATTTCTGACTACCGACAATTGATAAATTGTCCTTATAGTATCTAAGACCTGTGTTTTAACAGAACAAAAACTCTTAAAATCATGCTCCCCGACTAAATAATTGGCAGCCTCCTGCATTAATGATACATCCAATCCATAGTAAATATGAGTACTGTATAGCCTTTTAGTTGGCAGTGCAATCCTATTATTATAAATATGGTACTCATATGTCTTCTCACTGACTGTCTTTCTGGGATGAAAGTTTAAAGAGACCTCTCTGGAGCTTTGAACTCGAATATCCTCTGGTAATCTTTGATTAACAGCCAGACAGATTTTATCAGCCGGCATCGCACTTCCCGTATCAAAAACAGCAACGTTACCAAGTGCATGGACTCCAGAATCTGTCCTGCTTGCTCCAATCACAACTATTTCCTCTCCTAACAGGGAGGACAAGGCTTTATTAAGTTCAGCTTCTATTGTTGGCATACCCGGTTGAAGCTGCCAGCCACAATATGCTGTTCCATCATATGCTATTACTAATTTTATACGTTTCATATCTGCTTCCGTTCATCCGTATGATTAATGCCATACCTTATTCTTTACCAATATACCAGTTAAGGTGTCATAAGTATTTTATTCGTCAAAGCCTACTTATGACACCTTATAAATTATAATTATATCCTGAAGTGAAAACAGTTCAGTATCTTATTGCTCCAATCGGCATTTGCAAGCACGCTTGCAATACCTCATTCCGCTTTCATTATATTCTGAACAAAAACTGTTCAGAATCTTGTTGCTCCAATCGGTATTTGCAAGCATGCTTGCAATACCTCATTCCGCTTTCATTATATTCTGAACAAAAACTGTTCAGAATCTTGTTGCTCCAATCGGTATTTGCAAGCATGCTTGCAATACCTCATTCCGCTTTCATTATATAATACCTTGTTTATGGATAAAACTAATTCCAATTAATACCCCAATGTATAACATCATCATGAGATAGGAAATATAATCCCTGCTCTTATATCGAAGGGGTTTCATTTTAGTCCTTCCATCGCCGCCTCGATAACATCTGGCTTCCATTGCCATTGCCAAATCATTTGCCCTGCGAAACGCTGAGACAAACAACGGTACTAAAAGAGGTATCAGGCTTTTTGCTTTCTTCATAAGACCACCTGATTCAAAGTCAGCACCTCTGGCCATCTGTGCCTTCATTATTTTGTCCGTTTCCTCAAGTAGAATTGGAATAAATCGAAGGGCAATCGACATCATCATTGCAATCTCATGTACCGGAACTTTAATGCGATTTAGCGGTCTCATAACCTTCTCTAATCCATCTGTTAGCTGATTTGGTGTTGTTGTAAATGTCATTAGCGATGAACCAAGGATTAAAAAAATTAGTCGTATTGCCATAAATACTGCCAGTCGAATACCCTCATCTGTTACTCTAAATATCCACCAACTAAAGACTTCATTCCCCTGTGAGGTTAAGAACAAGTTAAAAACCATGGTAAATAATAAAAGTACAACGACAGCCTTCAACCCTTTTACAATAAAGCCAAACGGTACTTTTGATAGCTTAATAATAGATGCCAAGAATACTGCTACAGCTATATATCCATAAACGGAATTAAATGCAAATAAGGACACTATAAATACAAAGGTTCCTATTAGTTTCACTCTTGGATCAAGTCGGTGTAAGATGGAATCGGCGGGATAATACTGCCCGATTGTAATATCTCTAATCATACTCTGCTCACTTCCTACTAACGCCCTTAAGGGCGATTAATATATCCTTTTTTGCTTCTTCTACTGTGGTTGTCTTCGTATTAACACGATAGCCTTTATTTTTTAATGCATTCATTACATACGTTACCTGTGGAGCTGCAAGATGTATCTCCTCTAGTTTTTTATATTGTGAAAAAACTTCACTGATTGGATGCTGCATTACAAGCTCTCCATGATTCATAACAAAAAGACGATCTGCATAATTAGCAACATCCTCCATGCTATGAGTAACAAGAATGATTGTTATATTACTTTCCTTATGAAGTTTTGTAATCTGATCTAGAATATCATCTCGGCCTTTCGGATCAAGTCCTGCTGTTGGTTCATCTAATATTAATACCTCCGGCTTCATTGCCAATACACCTGCAATTGCAACCCTTCGTTTTTGCCCGCCTGATAACTCAAACGGAGAGGCATCTAGTAAATCATCGCCAATTCCAACCATTTTTAATGCTTCGTAAGAACGCAGTTCACACTCTACTTTATCTAACCCTAGATTTGTAGGTCCAAAGATTACATCCTTAAATACAGTTGTCTCAAATAACTGATGCTCTGGATATTGAAAAACAAGACCTACCTTACTACGTAATTGTCTTAGATTATATTTTGGATCGTAAATGTCTTCCCCATTAAAATAAATTTGACCGCTAGTTGCCTTAATCAAACCATTCATATGTTGAATTAGTGTAGATTTTCCAGATCCAGTATGTCCGATTAAGCCTATAAATTCACCCTTTTCAATCTGGAAACTGACATCTTTAATTGCATGTCTGGCAAAAGCAGTCCCAGTACTATATTCATAATTAACTTTATCAAAAATTATCTGCAATTCTATCACCTGCTTATCCGTGAATTTAAAATTAATATCCGACTATTTACCCTGCTATTATATTTAAACATCTATTGAACAGCCCCTTTATTCCAGTTACTATCATATATATCGATATATAATTAATCTTTATCGTAACCTGATAATTACAGGACTTGTACTTATTTAAGAGTCTCGATTGCCGCTATAAGCTCTTCTACAGTTAAAATCCCCTTCGGAATGTTTAATCCTTCTTTCTTAAGTTCATATGCCAGCTCTGTTACTTGTGGAACATCAAGACGATATCTTTTAATCTCTTCTACCCGCGAAAAAATTTCTCTAGGTGTCCCTTCCATTACTACGTGACCTTTTTCCATAACAAAGACTTTATCTGCATAAATTACCTCATCCATGTGATGAGTAATAAGAATTACGGTAACATTCTCTTTCTCATTTAGCTCTCTTACCGTTGCTATAACCTCTTTACGGCCATTGGGATCAAGCATTGCTGTAGGTTCATCCAATATAATGCATTCTGGCTTCATTGCCATGATGCCTGCGATTGCAACACGCTGTTTCTGCCCGCCAGATAGTTTATTGGGAGACATATGTCTAAATTCCAGCATTCCTACTGCCTCTAAGCTTTTTTCAACTCTCTGCCATATCTCCTCTGTTGGTACGCCCAGATTTTCAGGTCCAAAGCCTACGTCCTCTTCAACCACTGTTGCTATGATCTGGTTATCCGGATTTTGAAACACCATTCCAGCTTTTTGACGAATGTCCCAAAGATTTTTATCCTCTGTTGTATTCATGCCATTCACCCATACACTACCTGCGGTTGGATATAAAATTGCATTAATATGTTTGGCTAAGGTAGACTTACCCGAACCATTGGCACCAAGAACTGCGATAAAGTCACCTTTTTTAACATCGAGGCTTACATTATCAATTGCTTTATGAATCGATTCAACATTGCCTTCCTCATCACGTCTGATATATTCAAATGATAAATCCTTTACCTTAATCATTTCCATACTATATCCTCATTTCTATGGTAAACTCGAATCAAAGTCTAACCCATCCATCTGCAGATAAGATTTATATCTCTGCAAAATAATGGCTACACAAGATTATACCTCATAAGTTCGTAAAAACAAATAAAAAGTTTTAAAACTTGCAAGAATAATGATTAATAACATTATCTCTAATGTGATAACCACATATACGATTAACTCTGAACTTATCCTAATGCTTTTCCTGCAGCATTCACTGCATGTTATATACCTTTATTTTATAAAAGGACTAAAACCATTATGGTTTTAGTCCTCGCAGAGTTACTCTATTTTATTAAATTTATTACCACTCAAAATTTTCCACAACCTCAACTATAAAAGTAATCATACTGACTAAACCATCTTTATCAGTAACTGTGTAAATTATTTCATAGCTCCCAACTGTGTTAAAATCTACTGTATCTCCACTGGTTACAATTCTGTTAGAAATATCACCTTCAACTTCATCATAGGCATATGCTTGAGGCATTAAGAGTTCAGTACCAACTTTTACCACTAATCCAGCCCAGCCATTTTCAACCATAACAATCGGAGCTAAAGGAACACCTGGTTCTATTACTACTACTAATCTTCTAAGGTCATAGGAATATCCGTCAAATAGATGAGTATTATCGTAGACAATTTGGTATTGACCTGGCTGAGTCGTATCTACACTTCCATTTATAATAACCTGTGAAGTCAAGTCTTCTCCATCAACAATTAAAGTTATACCAGGGTCGACAAATTCTTCATTCACATTAACATACATCACATACGATCCGTTAAGGGATATATCAGTAATAGGTACTTCTGGCTGTTCTGACTCTACGTATACATATCTGGTTACATTCGCTCGATTTCCAGCTGCATCTTGCGCTCTGTAAGTTATCTTATGTAATCCCTCAACTGTTGTATCTACACTTCCTTCCACAATTACACTGCCGGTTATGTCTCCATCTACCTCATCAAATGCGGTAAAACCTGGATCTACAAACTCTTCTCCTAGCTTTACATTCACCCAGTAATCACCGTTTAAAGAAATGCTTGGATCTTCATAATCAATTGGATTACTCCAATCAATAACAATTACTTTCCTATGAAATTGTTCTGCACTCACCCCTGCATTATTAACGACATCATAAGTTACATAATAAATACCCACTTTATTGCTATCAACAATATCTCCACCTATGATAACACGATCAGAAATATTGCCATCATTCTTATCATATGCGATTACTCCCTTTTCGTAATAAGCGCTGCCGACATTTACAAATTCATAATAATATCCATTCAGCGCAAGGATTGGTGCATTCAAAGAGTATTCGTTATAAACACATACGGTTCGAACTATGGTACTCGTATTACCATATGAGTCAGTCACTTCATATACAACATTATATTGACCAGGCAAAGTTGTATCAACGTCGCTGTTTATCTTAATGTAATCAGATATGTCACCATCTATATCATCAACCGCTGTAGCACCTAATTCAACATATGTGTCGCCTTGATTTACGAATATAATAGGATCTCCATTTAAAGTAATAACCGGAAGGGATCTGTCCTCTACACTTACTGTTCTAAATACTTGTGCCACATTTCCTGCTGCATCCTTAACACTGTAATAGATCCTATAGGTTCCTATTTTATTCATATCAACATTTCCTGTGATGGTAACATTACCTGTGACATCTCCATCCACATCGTCATATGCACTAAAACCTGGTTCTGTATATTCTTCTCCAAGGGTTAATACCATCCAATTATCACCGTTTAATAAAATGGTTGGTTCCACGTAATCAATTGGGTTACTCCAATCAATAACAATTACTTTCCTTGTAATCTGTTCAGCACTTAGACCAGCACTATTAACCACGTCATAAGTAACATAGTAAACACCAGCTTTGTTTGGATCTATCACATCACCGCCGATAATCACCTTATCCGAAATATTTCCATCAAATTTATCAAATGCAAATGCACCAATTTCCTGATAGGAAGCACCAATGTTGACAAATATCCAGTCATATCCATTAAGAATAATCACTGGTTCCGGGATAGAATTTTCTGCTGTAACAATCAGCGTTCGAACTAGTCTGGCAGTATTTCCAGCCAAATCCGTTACAGTATAAGTGATGGCATATCGACCAGGATATATAGGTTCAACATCCTTTATTATTGTAATTAAGTCCGTAATATCACCGTCTACATTGTCAATTGCTGTAGCACCTAATTCCTCATAATTTTCGCCTTGCGTAATAAAAACAACTGCATCACCATTTAAAGTTATAACGGGTTCCTTATAATCGCCAACTATGACTGTCCTTACAACCTGTTCAGCCGCATTTCCAGCAGCATCTGTTACATCATAAGTTATTTGATAGGTTCCTGGTTTAGTTGCATCCAAATTGCTATTTATAACAACTTTATCCATGATATCCGTATCAATGTTATCATAGCAATAGTAACCTTCTTCTACATAGGTATCGCCAACACTCATATAGTAAGTAATAGAACCATGTATACCAAGGTCAGGTGCTATATAGTCCTTTGGATTATCAGGATCTTGTATAACCACAATAACTGACTTTTCTGTTATATTACCATCACTATCAGTAACCTTTAATATAACATCATATCGTCCAACTTTATTAAAATCAACTTTATCACCAGCAATAACCATACTACTTGTAAGATTGCCATCCTCATAATCCCAAGCAGTTCCATAGTCTAAGTCAGATATCATCCCTAGGACTGTTTCAACACTAGTAAAGTTTAATTTGATCACAGGTGATTGTGAATCTGCCAAATCTGCTACTATAACTAATCTTGTTGCCATTTGATAATAACCTGCAGAATTCTGCACTTCATAATATACATAATGTTCGCTGGGAACATCAGAATATATATCGCCACCATTAACGGTAATCTTATCACTAATATCTCCATCTATGGCATCATAGGCCGTTGCACCTGGATCAATAAAATGTTCACCCAACTGCACAAACATTATATCATTTCCTTTTAAGGTCACCGTAGGACTTGTATACTCAACTTCTTGCTTTTGAACCTTTATTTTTTCCCATTCACTTGCTGCTACAATCAGGTTATCATTTTGCTTTTTGAGCCAATTTTTATAGGTCTTCTCTGACTCAAAATAAAGAGCTCGAACCTTAAAAGTACCATCTTTTGTTGGTAATACACCCCCATCAATACTAATAGAACCTACACCTGCTTTATCCTTAGTCAGCTCCCAGCGTACAATTCCATTTTTGTCCTTGTCTTTTACATTCTTTGAAAATTTAACTTTAGCTTCAAACTTGAATGTCTCATTTACAGTGAGTACTGTATCCTTTGATACATTTTTAATTACTACTTCAATTGTTTTCTTGTCATTTCCCTTGCCATTATCATTGCATTTCTGTTTTTCACTGCTTTCCTTCGCATATACGCTCGAACTACCTAGTAAAAGCATAAGCATAACTAATAATACTGTGATAACCCCTTTACTTAGCCTTGTCATGAATTTCCTCCCAAAATTTTTGACCATCCCCTAAATGGTGCATACGCCATATCACCACTTTTTTACATGGCATATATATATTATTATGAAAAGTTTAACAATGCAACAATTATTTTGCTATTATTTACCTATTTATGTTATATATTGTTAATCACCTTAATGCTATAATTTCCTTCTATATAATACATGAATCATGGTCTTAGTACCTTTACGAACCATTCTAATTGATTACATGAAAAAAGCGCTACCATTAGGTAGCGCCTATTATTCCTGACATATGAAATGACTTGTCATTTCATTTTTTGAGGATGTTAGATATTAACGATTATACTAACTCGATTAATACTTCCATCGCTGCATCGCCCTTACGAGGGCCAATCTTAACGATTCTTGTATAACCACCGTTACGATTAGAATACTTAGGTGCGATCTCATCAAATAACTTATCAGATAAGTTGATTTCCTTGGTATTTCTCTTCTTACCAGCGTTCTCCTTTGGAACTTCGGTAACAGGATAAAGGAATTTCATCATCTGTCTTCTTGCATGAACTCTGGAAGCCTTGTCTTTCTTAACAGTCTTCTTTACTTCATCGAAAACAGTAACCTTTTTACCATTAACAACTTCTTTCATTCTCTTACCATCTTTATCTTTACGAGCAACTTTAGCTGTTACTTCAACAGTTTCATAGTTGTCTCTTTCCTTAACAGCAAGTGCGATCATGCCTTCAGCAATGCCACGGATTTCTTTCGCCTTAGCTTCTGTTGTAACAATTTTACCATTATATAATAAGTTTGTTACTTGGTTTCTAAGAAGCGCTTTTCTTTGGCTTGAGGTTCTTCCAAGTTTTCTATAACCTGCCATTTGTTTCCCTCCTTTGAATCATACTATATATATTAATCATCGCTTGCGTTTAAAGATAAACCAAGCTCTTTCAGTTTTGCAAGTACTTCCTCTAAAGATTTACGGCCAAGATTTCTAACTTTCATCATGTCTTCTGCTGTCTTGTTAGTCAGCTCTTCTACCGTATTAATTCCTGCTCTCTTGAGGCAGTTATAGCTACGAACGGATAACTCCAGTTCGTCAATGTTCATCTCAAGAACCTTTTCTTTCTCATTGTCTTCCTTCTCAACCATAATTTCAGCGGTCTTTGCATGTTCGGACAAATCAATAAAGGAATTCAGATGCTCACTTAAAACCTTTGCTGCCAAGCTTACTGCTTCATCTGGGATGAGAGTTCCATTGGTATACACATCCAGGGTCAGCTTATCAAAGTCAGTAATCTGACCTACACGGGTGTTCTCAACCATAAGGTTAACACGCTCAACAGGAGTGTAGATGGAATCAATTGGAATTACACCAATTGGCAGATCATCATTCTTGTTTTTATCAGCGCTTACATAACCTCTACCGTTGGTGATAGTTAACTCCATATAGAGTCTGCTATCTGGACCACCACATAAGGTAGCAATAACTTGATCAGGATTTAATATCTCGATATCCGGGTCAGCTTGTATATCCCCTGCTGTCACTACAACTTCGCCTTCAGCCTCAATATATGCAGTCTTAGGCTCACTCGTATCGCTTGTGTTCTTGATTGCTAAGCTTTTTATGTTCATGATAATTTCAGTAACGTCTTCCTTAACACCTGGAACCACACTGAATTCGTGAACAACACCGTCAATCTTAATTTGACTTACGGCAGAACCCGGTAATGATGAAAGCATAATTCTTCTAAGAGAATTACCTAAGGTTGTACCATATCCTCTTTCAAGAGGTTCTACCACAAAACGTCCAAACTTTTTATCTTCGGAAATTTCTGCAATCTCTATTTTGGGTTTTTCAAAATCAAACACAACAGGACCCTCCTTCTGGGTATTTTGAGTTGCTTTACGTTATTATTTGGAGTACAACTCGACAATTAACACTTCATTTACCGGAACATCAATCTGGTCTCTTGTAGGAAGTTCCTTTACAGCGCCTGTAAATGCTTCATGGCTGGCTTCAAGCCAAGCAGGTACGGTTCTACCGTCAGTAACCTCAAAGACATCCTTATATCTCTGTGTATTCTTAAATTTCTCTTTGATTTCGATCTTATCTCCAGCCTTTAATGTATAGGATGGGATATTAACACATTTGCCGTTAACTAAAACGTGCTTGTGATCAACGATCTGTCTAGCTTCTTTTCTTGTTCTGCCATATCCCATACGGAACATTACATTATCAAGTCTTAACTCTAAAAGTGTCATCAGGTTCTCACCTGCTGTAGCACCCTTCATCTTCTTAGCACGTGCAAATAAATTTCTGAAAGGCTGCTCTAACATACCATAGATAAACTTAGCCTTTTGTTTTTCTCTTAATTGTGCACCGTATTCACTTACTTTCTTGCCTGCTCTTGAAAATGATCTGTTAGATTTCTTATCGATTCCTAAGTAAGCAGGTTCCAGACCAAGTGATCTACATCTTTTTAAAACGGGACTCATATCTCTTGCCATCGTAATATACCTCCTTAATTAGACTCTTCTGCGTTTTGGAGGACGACATCCGTTATGTGGAACCGGAGTTACATCCTTGATACTTGTTACTTCAATACCGCAAGCCTGAAGTGCACGAATTGCTGCTTCACGACCCTGGCCAGGTCCTTTAACCATAACCTCAACGGTTTTTAAACCATGTACTAATGCTGCCTTTGCTGCTGTTTCAGCTGCCATCTGTGCTGCATAAGCAGTTGACTTTCTGGAACCTCTGAAACCTAATCCGCCGGCACTTGCCCAAGAAAGTGCGTTGCCTTCGGAATCTGTCAGCGTAACAATTGTATTGTTAAAAGATGACTGAATGTGTGCCTGTCCACGATCGACATTCTTTTTCACACGTTTTTTAGTCACTTTTTTAGCTGATGTTGCTATCTTCTTAGCCATCGAACAAACCCTCCTATTGGATTATTATCAATTGAATTAATATCCAATTGACTTTCTACTTTTTTAATTCATGACAAGTGAAACGACTTGTCGTTTCATCTTGTTTGTGATCATTTTAATTATCAACTACTAACTCTTTCGACTAGAATTACTTCTTCTTGTTAGCAACAGTTCTTCTAGGTCCTTTTCTTGTTCTAGCGTTAGTCTTTGTCTTCTGACCACGAACCGGAAGTCCCTTTCTATGACGGATTCCTCTGTAGCATCCAATTTCTTGTAGTCTCTTAATGTTAAGAGCGATTTCTCTTCTTAAATCACCTTCAACTTGATGGTTTGCATCAATTTCATCACGAATTCTGCTTACTTCTTCATCTGTTAAATCTCTAACACGAGTGTCAGGACTAACATTAGCTGCAGCAAGAATGCGATTCGAACTTACTCTACCGATACCATAAATATAGGTAAGACCGATTTCTACACGTTTCTCTCTTGGTAAATCTACACCACTGATACGAGCCATGTGTTTTTTACACCTCCAAAAATTTGTTTTAATCTGTAATGTGGACTTAAGTCACACATTACCTCAGCCGCTTTAAATTGTGACTACAAGACAATCTGCTTGCAGCAAAGACTCCATGATGACGGCACGGTTCTTAAGACAGACTCATCACGGTCTAGATAAACCGGATGACTGCCCACAATATCACAATGTTCTGCCTATCTGGCAGAAAGATTGTAACACAAAAAGCAAGAACTATAAGTATTCTGAAAAACCGGATACATTAGTATGTAGTACGGGATACAGAATAATCATATATAAAACAATAACGAGTCTTTGAGGTACTCGAACTATTGTAATTAGCCTTGTCTTTGTTTGTGTTTAGGGTTCTCACAGATAACTCTGATAGCGCCCTTTCTTCTAATGATTTTGCATTTTTCGCAAATCGGTTTTACTGATGACCTTACTTTCACAGTAATTCACCCCTTTCAAAAAAGTCCGTTTACTATTATATCACCGCAAAAGTATAATAGCAAGCAATATTTTAAAGTATTTCCAACAAGATACAAGTTAAACAATATCTTGTCCTTTTTTTGTTAGGATTAACATATAATCCCACAAAAATTTATAAAAATGAACCATTTAGTTCATTATTTATATCCTTATTGCAAAAACTAAATTACTTATCTCTCCAGATGATTCTGCCCTTTGACAAATCATAAGGTGAGAGTTCAAGAGTAACCTTATCTCCTGGTACAATTTTAATGAAATTCATACGAAGCTTTCCACTGATGTGTGCTAATACCTTATGTCCATTCTCAAGTTCAACCTGAAACATTGCATTTGGTAATTTCTCAATTACAGTACCTTCAATTTCAACTACATCGGTCTTTGACATTTACAGCCTCCTAACATATTCTTAACTTTTCAACAACTTTATTGCTCTTTTAATCTCTTCATTATTAATGGAAGAGTTTTTTACTTTATTCAAAATACTTTGATCATATTCCGAAAGTATACTAACATGTTTCTTTTTTTTCTTTTTCGGACGTTCAAGTGTTCTAATTCTGCCGTCCACTAAATATACATATTCGCTATCTTCCTGAATTATTACATAATAGTTATCTGTATCATGACCTGCAATTGATTTTGCAAAGCAGCCGATGATAATCTCATTTATCATATAAGGTAACCTTTCAAACAAGCTTATATTGTAAAGAGCTCTGGCTCACCCTTAGTAATCAGAACCGTATTTTCATAATGTGCAGAAAGTGATCCATCCGCTGAAACAACTGTCCAGTCATCATCTTCCCAGTATACATCATATCGGCCTTCATTAACCATTGGCTCAATAGCAAGTACCATGCCTGCCTCTAACTTCGGCCCTCTGCGTTTTTGTCTGAAATTTGGTATTTGCGGCTCCTCATGAAGATTTCTTCCTATTCCATGCCCTACCAAATCCCGAACTACTGAATAGCCGTTTGCTTCGACGTATGTCTGGATTGCTTCGGAAATTTCATGTAAATGACAGCCTTCTTTTGCAAATCTGATACCTTCATAGAAGCTCTGCTGAGTAACATCAATGAGACGTTGTGCCTCCTTCGTTATTTCACCAACAGCAATTGTCCTTGCTGCATCGGAATGGAACCCCTGATGTATTACACCGCAGTCAAGACTGATAATATCACCATTCTTAAGGATACGATTTTTATTTGGAATACCATGCACTACTTCTTCATTGATTGAAAGGCAAATGGAAGCTGGAAACCCATTATAATTAAGAAAGGAAGGAATGCAGTTGTTTTTCTTGATTAATTCAGCACATTTTCTATCTATATCCAGAGTAGAAATGCCGGGACAGACCATAGCCTGAAGTTCCTGAAGTACCGCTGCTAAAATCTTTCCAGATTCTCGCATCAACTGAATTTCCTTTTCTGATTTAATAATAATTGACATAATACATTACTTCCTTTCTACTAGCCCATCTATATAAGCTCATCATAAAACTATTTCCTATATATCTTATGCTTCTACAATTGCAATGATATCTTTAAATACATCTTCAAGATCCTGTGTTCCGTCAACAGTTTTTAGTATATTCTTACCCTGATAATATTCAATCAGCGGTTGCGTTTGATCATGATATACCTTAAGACGTTTCTCAACGGTCTCTGGCTTGTCGTCCTCACGTAGGATTAATTCTGCACCGCAAGTATCACAGATGCCCTCTTTTTTCGGAGGAATAGTTACAAGATGATAAGTTCCACCACAGCCCACACAAGCTCTTCTGCCTGCCATACGGCTGATGATTGCCTCATCCGGTACATCAACATCAATTGCATATTCTACTGCATCATTGTTCTTTTCTAACGCTTCATCAAGAGCTTTTGCCTGAGGAATCGTTCTTGGGAAACCATCTAATACATAGCCATTTTCACAATCATCCTGCTTAAAACGATCTACTACCAAGTCAACAACAAGTTCATCTGGAACAAGTAATCCCTGGTCCATAAAAACTTTTGCTTTCTGTCCCAGTTCAGTTCCATTTTTAATATTGGCACGGAAGATATCCCCTGTTGAAATATGAGGGATGCCATATTTTGCAGCTAATTTCTTAGCCTGAGTTCCTTTTCCAGCACCAGGTGCACCTAACATAATAATTTTCATGTCTGTTTCCCTCCTGTACATTGTATCGTATTACTTAATAAATTCAACAACAATATCCCGCTGCAAATACGAGCCAGTTATTATTATAATTCCTGGCCCATACTTACAACGGAATGTTATTAGTCGTTTAAGAATCCCTTATAATGGCGAACCAATAATTGAGATTCGATTTGTTTTAATGTTTCGATAACAACACCTACCACGATGATGATAGAAGTGCCGCCAAAGGTAAAGTTCATATTTAACACACCTTGTGATACAAGTGTAATAAGACATACACATGATAAACCAATTGCACCAATAAAGATGATATTATTAAGAACTTTTGTTAAATACTCTGTGGTTGGCTTACCAGGACGAATTCCAGGGATAAAGCCACCTTGTTTCTTCATGTTATTTGATACTTCAATCGGATTAAAAGTAATTGATGTATAAAAATATGCAAAGAAAACAGTAAGTGCAATATAAATAAGTACACCAATTGAGTATTTAAAATCACCCCAGGAACTAATATCAAACCAACTATTCTGATCTAATACTTTTAACACTTTAGGCCAGAAATATGCTCTTGCAGGAGTTACCTGGAAGAAAGCAGCAATAACAATTGGGAATGACATTAAAGAGCTTGAGAAAATGACAGGGATAACACCTGCTGTATTTACCTTTAAAGGTATATGAGAGGTTTGTCCACCAACCATTTTTCTTCCTTGAACCTTTTTAGCATAAGTAACAGGAATTTTTCTTTCTGCATTCTGTAATAGAATTACAAAAATAACGGATGCACCTGTTACTAACAATACTACAAGTACAACAAGAATTCCTTGTACTACTGATTTACCTTGAACATAGGTCTGATAAATATTAATAAAATCAGATGGTACACGGGAAATAATATTTGTTGCAAGAATAATGGAGATACCATTGCCAATACCATTAATTGTTATTCTTTCACCAACCCACATTAAGAATACAGAACCTGCAGTAAATGCAGCAACAATAACAACAAAGTTTGTAAAGGTTAATCCACCTTCTAAAGCATTAGAACCACCAAAACCAATTGCAAATGCTGCACCTTCAATAATTGCCAAAGCCGCAGTTAAATATCTAGTGAGTTCGTTCAGCTTCTTCTTGCCATCTTCTCCCTCTTTATGCATCTCTTCCAATTTAGGAACAGCAATGGTTAAAAGCTGAACGATAATGGAAGCTGTAATATAAGGTGTAATACTTAATGCGAAAATAGACATTCTTGTAAAGCCGCCACCAGTCAAACTATTAAAGAAGCCTAAAGCATCTGAGTTTAAAAATTGATTGGTGTAATCCTTGCTAATAGCAGGAGCAGGAAGCAAAGTTCCCACTCTTACTACTAAAAGAGCAATTATAGTATAAATCAGCCTGTCTCTAATATCCTTAACCTTAAAAGCATTACGCAACGTTTTGAACATTATACCACCTCAGCATTTCCACCAAGAGCTTGTATCTTTTCCGTTGCACCTGCGCTAAAAGCATTAACTTTGACATCAAGTTTCTTTGTTAATTCGCCGTGACCAAGAATCTTTACACCATCTCTAGGGTTTTTGATAATTCCTGCTTCTAATAAAGAATCAACTGTAACAATAGAACCGTCCTCAAATCTGTTTAATACATCTACGTTAATTGCAACAATAATTTTTGTATTTCTATTTGTAAAACCACGCTTCGGAATTCTTCTGTATAAAGGCATCTGACCACCTTCAAATCCAGCTCTAGGAGCTCCGGAACGAGCTTTCTGGCCCTTGTGTCCGTAACCAGCTGTTTTGCCGTTACCTGAACCATGACCACGTCCTTTTCTGAAGTTATCGCTTTGTTTGGAACCAACTGCGGGTTTCAATTCTGATAAATTCATGTCGTGCACCTCCTTTTTTAAGCAATTATATTTCTTCTACCTTAATTAAGTGTTTTACCTGATCAAGCATTCCTCTAACAGCAACATTATCCGGCATTTCAACGGTCCAATGAGGTTTCTTTAAACCTAACGCCGTAACGGTTGCTTTATGCTTCGGAATGGCACCGATGGTAGATTTCACTAGTGTAACTTTTAATTTACCTGCCATTTCTGACACCTCCATTTTTATCAAGGTGAACCTTGCTAGTTCTTGATTCACCAGCCATGAAATTTTGCGCTACCGCAATCATTATTGTAATAACTGCTCTACAGGAATACCACGAAGTTTAGCAACTTCTTCAGGAGTCTTTAACTGGCTTAATCCTTCAATTGTAGCAAGAACTACATTCTGCTTATTATTGGAGCCAAGTGACTTTGTACGGATATTCTTTAAACCAGCAAGTTCAAGCACGTTACGTGCAGGACCACCAGCGATAATACCAGTACCTTCAGGTGCACGCTTAAGTAATACGTGTGCACTTCCGAATTTACCGATAAAGTCATGTGGTACACTTCCATTCTCATCAATTGGAAGAGTGATTAATTTCTTAATCGCATCTTCTTTACCCTTACGGATAGCTTCAGGAATTTCTGTAGCTTTTCCGAGACCAGCACCAACGTGTCCGTTCTTGTCACCAACAACAACTAATGCTGTAAATCTAAAGTTACGTCCACCTTTTACAACCTTAGTTACACGCTTAATTGATACTACTTTATCTTCTAATTCCAGTTGATTGGTATCAACGATTGTACGTTTCATGTATTCTCCTCCTTGCTTAGAATTCCAGACCAGCTTCACGAGCTGCATCTGCCAATGCTTTTACTTTTCCTTGATATATGAAGCCACCTCTATCAAAGACAACAGCCTTAATACCTTTTTCCAATGCTTTCTTTGCAATTACAGTTCCTAAGTAAGCTGCTGCTGCTACATCATTGGTCTTTGCAAGTTCAGCCTTAACATCTTTCTCAAGTGTGGAGGCTGCTACTAACGTCATACCGACTGTATCATCAATTACCTGTGCATACATATGGTTGTTGCTTCTAAATACAGCTAAACGCGGTCTCTCAGGAGTACCTGTGAAACGATTACGTAATTTTAGATGTTTTTTAACACGAACTTCAGATCTTGATTGTTTACTAACCATGTAATTTCACTCCTCCCTTATTTCTTACCGGTCTTACCAACCTTACGTCTAATAACCTCATCAGAATACTTGATACCTTTGCCCTTGTAAGGTTCAGGAGCTCTCTTTGCTCTGATTTCAGCGGCGTATTGGCCAACCTTTTCTTTATCAATACCTTTAACAATAATCTTATTCTGACCTTCCATAGTAGACTCAAGGCCTTCTGGATCAACCATAACTACTGGATGAGAATAACCTAAGGTTAAAGTTAATTCTTTACCTGCCTTAGCAGCTCTGTAACCAACACCATTGATTTCAAGGACCTTTGTATATCCTTCTGTAACACCAACTACCATATTAGCTACTAAAGTTCTTGTAAGACCATGTAAAGCTTTCATTTTCTTTAAATCATTTGGTCTGGTAACTACTACTTCGCTACCTTCCACTTTGATTGACATTTCAACAGGTAACACTCTTTCTAATGTTCCCTTAGGACCTTTAACGGTCACTTTATTATTTTCTGCTACTACTACAGTTACGCCTGCAGGAATAGCGATAGGCATTCTTCCTATACGTGACATGCCCGCACCTCCTATGATTTATGCAAATGAATTGCAGAGCAATTCATTTGTATTATTATTAGTACTCTTCTTTACCAAACGAATGCGAGTACTTCTCCGCCTACGTTTAAAGCTCTTGCTTCTTTGTCAGTGATAACGCCCTTATTTGTAGAAATAATAGCTACACCTAAACCTCCAAGAACCTTTGGCATATTGTCTCTGTTTGCATAAACACGAAGACCTGGTTTAGAAATTCTCTTAATACCAGTGATAATCTTAACGTTTTTATCTTTACCATATTTTAAAGTAACATGGATTGTTTTAAAATTCTCAACTTCCTCAACTTCGTATTTCTTGATGTAACCTTCTTTTACGAGGATGTCGGCAATAGCAATTTTCATCTTTGAAGCAGGGATATCTACTGTATCATGTTTCGCAGTATTTGCATTACGAATTCTTGTAAGCATATCTGCAATGGGATCGCTCATTGTCATTTCATTTGCCTCCTTTCTTAACTTTTACCAGCTTGCTTTCTTTACGCCTGGTATCTGACCTTTGTACGCTAATTCACGAAAACAAATTCTGCAGATTCCGTATTTTCTTAAATATGCATGCGGACGGCCACAAATTCTGCAACGGTTATATTCTCTAGTGGAGAATTTCTGCGTACGTTGTTGTTTAATTTTCATTGACGTTTTAGCCATGGAAATACCTCCTCTATTTTTTAAATGGCATACCAAATTGTGTTAACAGTTCACGTGCCTCTTCATCAGTCTTAGCGGTAGTAACAAAGATAATGTCCATACCTCTAACTTTGTCAATCTTATCGTATTCAATTTCAGGGAAAATTACCTGTTCCTTGATACCAAGGGAGTAATTACCTCTACCATCAAATGCGTTAGGATTAACACCTCTAAAGTCACGTACACGAGGTAAGGATAAGTTGATCAAACGATCAGCAAACTCATACATCTTCTCGCCTCTTAAAGTTACCTTGCAACCGATTGCCATACCTTCTCTGATTTTGAAGTTAGCAACAGATTTCTTTGCCTTTGTGGTAACAGGTTTCTGACCAGCAATGATTTCCATATCTTTGAGTGCTGTTTCTAAAACCTTAGCGTTATCCTTAGCTTCACCAACACCCATGTTGATTACGATTTTATCTAACTTCGGCACTTCCATAACGTTCTTATAGCTGAACTTCTTAGTCATGCCGGATACTATTTCATTTAAATATTGTTCTTTTAATCTAGCCAACGAAATGTTCCTCCTTTCTCAATTAATCGATTACATCTCCGTTTGATTTAGCAAAACGTACTTTTTTAGGTCCCTTCTTAGTTTCAATTGTCTTGAAACCAACTCTGGTAGGTTTACCCTTGTGAACTAACATTACGTTTGATGAATCAATTGGATTATCTTGATGGATGATACCACCCTTTGGATTCTTCTGGCTTGCTTTGCTGTGTTTAGAAACGGTGTTAACACCTTCAACAATTACTTTGCCGTCTAAAACTGCGATAACCTTGCCTTCTTTTCCTTTATTCTTTCCAGTGATAACTTGAACGTTATCATTCTTTTTAATCTTGGTCATAGCCATGCGTCGACACCTCCCTATAATACTTCTGGTGCTAAAGAAACGATCTTCATGAACTGTTTCTCTCTTAATTCTCTCGCTACCGGTCCAAAGATACGTGTTCCCTTCGGATTCTTATCTTCTTTAATAATTACGGCAGCATTCTCATCAAATCTAATATAAGAACCATCTTTACGGCGTGCGCCTTTAACGGTACGAACAACAACTGCCTTAACAACGTCACCCTTCTTAACAACACCGCCTGGTGTTGCATCTTTAACCGCAGCAACAATGATATCGCCTATATTAGCATATCTTCTGGTTGATCCGCCAAGTACTCTAATGCAAAGTAACTCTTTCGCACCGGTATTGTCGGCAACTCTAAGTCTGGTTTCTGCTTGTATCATGATAATACTCCTTTCAGTTGTAATCTGACTCTACGTTAAAATAACGTATTCGTCCTTGAATTCCTCATTGAAGTCACACCGGAACCATATTATGGCTTCCTGTGATAATCAATAAATGTGAATTCGAAGAATTTCTATTGTTTCCTTACGGAATGAAATTCTTTTTATACGAGATTACTTCGCCTTTTCAACGATCTCCACAAGTCTCCATCTCTTATCTTTAGATAAAGGTCTTGTTTCCATAACCTTTACTCTATCTCCGATGTTACACTCATTGTTTTCATCATGTGCTTTCAGCTTGTAGGTTCTCTTAACAATTTTGCCATACAAAGGATGCTTTACATTATCAACAACTGCTACAACGATTGTCTTATCCATCTTGTCGCTTACAACTTTGCCGATACGAACTTTTCTTAAATTTCTTTCCACAACGATACTCCTTTCTTTGATCGAAGGTTAACCACGGGGCAAACCTGCCGATCGTTAATTATTTAGAAGCCTTAGAAAGCTCGGAAATTACTGTCTGAATTCTCGCAATATTTTTTCTTACTTCCTTAATTCTGCTTGTGTTATCCAACTGGTTAGTTGCATTTTGGAACCTTAAGTTAAAAAGTTCCTTCTTAGCAGCTACTAATTCAATGTTTAATTCTGTAGCTGATTTTGTCTTTAATTCTTCTACATACTTATTAATTTTCACTGTTTTCACCGCCTTCTAAGTCTGCACGGGATACGATCTTGCATTTAACCGGTAATTTATGCATAGCAAGACGTAATGCTTCTCTTGCAACTTCTTCAGAAATACCACCGATCTCAAACATAACACGACCCGGTTTAACAACAGCTACCCAATACTCTAAGGAACCTTTACCAGAACCCATTCGAGTTTCAGCTGGTTTAGTTGTAACAGGTTTGTCAGGGAATATCTTAATATATACTTTACCACCACGCTTAGTAAAACGAGTCATCGCGATACGGGCTGCTTCTATCTGGTTTGACTTAATCCAGCAAGGCTCCATAGCAACTAATCCAAATTCACCCTGGTTAATTGTTGTGCCTCTACATGGCTTACCTGCCATACTACCGCGGAATTGCTTACGGCGTTTAACTCTTTTAGGCATTAACATTAGTTTGCGCTCCCTTCTACTTTTACTCCTTTAACAGGAAGTACTTCACCGTGATAAATCCAAACCTTAACACCTAATTTACCAAATGTTGTATCTGCTTCTGCAAATCCATAATCGATGTTAGCACGTAAAGTCTGTAACGGAATAGTTCCTTCACTATAGAATTCAGTACGAGCCATATCTGCTCCACCAAGACGACCTGCAACGGAGGTTTTGATACCCTTTGCACCAGACTTCATGGTTCTTGCCATTGTTGACTTCATTGCTCTTCTAAAGGAAATACGGTTCTCAAGCTGAGCAGCAATGTTCTCTGCTACTAATTGTGCATTGAGATCAGGTTTTTTAATTTCTTTGATTTCCAGGTTTAATTTCTTTTCAGTAAACTTCTGGATCTCTGCTTTTAAATTTTCAATTTCTGCACCAGCTCTACCAATTACTACACCGGGCTTTGCAGTAAAGATTATTATTTTTAAACGGTCAGATGCTCTTTCAATCTCAATCTTAGAAATTCCTGCGCTGTATAACTTTTTCTTCAGAAATGTTCTGATATTGTAATCTTCTACGAGATTATCAGCAAAATCCGCTTCAGCATACCATCTGGAGTCCCAATCATTGATAACTCCGACTCTTAAGCCATGAGGATTAACCTTTTGTCCCATTATTGCCCTCCTTATCTCTCATTAAGCACTACTGTTATATGACACATTCTCTTCTCTATACGATAAGCTGTGCCTCGTGCTCTAGGTCTAATTCTTTTCATAATTGGTCCCTGATTAGCAAAACATTCATCAATGTAAAGCTTCGCAGTATCCATATTTTTAACTTCAGCATTTGCAATAGCTGATTTTAATAATTTTTCGATTACTGTGGATGCGTATCTTGGGCTGTATGCTAAGATACCAAGTGCTGTCTGTACATCCTTACCACGAATGGCGTCTAAAACGAAACAAGCTTTCTGAACTGAAATTCTTGTGAAGGATAATTTAGCGCTTGCTCTATTATCTTTCTGCTCATTTCTTTCTCTCTTTATTTGGGATCTATGTCCTTTCGCCATGGATGAACCTCCTTCCATTCAATGCTCGCGCATTATCTTCTTGTTTTCTTTTCGTCTTTTCCGTGACCTCTATAGGTTCTGGTTGCAACAAACTCACCGAGCTTATGTCCAACCATATCTTCTGTTACATATACAGGTACATGCTTTTTACCATCATGAACAGCGATTGTATGTCCAACCATCTGTGGGAAAATAGTGGAGCGACGTGACCAGGTCTTGATAACAGTTTTGTCACCAGACACATTCAGCGCATCTACTTTTTTCAATAAATGATCATCAGCAAATGGTCCCTTTTTAAGTGAACGAGCCATGTATTCTAACCTCCTTAGAATTCTATTGTCGAATTCATCACAAGTGAATTAGGTTTAATTCATCTTGCATGCTTCAAATTTATACATTGTTGAAACGGTTACAATTATTGGATTGCTTTACCGTCTCTTCTTCTTACGATAAGCTTATTGGATTTCTTGTTATGCTTTCTTGTCTTAAGACCAAGAGCAGGTTTACCCCAAGGAGTAACAGGGCCTGGACGACCAATACCTGTTCTACCTTCACCACCACCGTGAGGATGGTCATTCGGATTCATTACGGAACCACGTACGGTAGGTCTGATACCCATGTGACGCTTACGACCAGCTTTACCAACATTAATAAGCTCATGATCAATGTTACCAACCTGACCAACAGTTGCTCTACAAATGATTGGAACTAATCTCATTTCACCACTTGGAAGACGAAGTGTTGCAAACTTTCCTTCTTTCGCCATAAGCTGTGCAGAGTTACCAGCAGCACGAACTAACTGTGCACCTTTACCAGGATATAACTCAATGTTATGGATTTGTGTACCTACAGGAATGTTCTGAAGTGGTAAGCAGTTACCAACTCTAACTTCTGCGGTTTCGCCATTCATAATTTTTGTACCAACCTGAAGTCCGTTAGGAGCAAGGATATATGCTTTCTCACCGTCTGCATAGTTGATTAATGCGATATTAGCTGTTCTGTTAGGATCGTATTCGATACTTACAACAGTTGCTGGAATACCGTCTTTTCTTCTCTTGAAATCGATAATTCTATATTTTCTTCTAGAGCCACCGCCCTGATGTCTTACAGTAATCTTACCCTGGTTGTTACGTCCTGCATTCTTATTTAAAGAAACAACCAATGACTTCTCAGGTGTAGATTTTGTAATTTCTGAAAAATCAGAACCAGTCATGTGTCTTCTGGAAGGTGTATATGGGTTATAGGTTTTAATTCCCATGATGTGCACTCCTTTCAAAAACGATACCAAATATTGTTTTCTTGATATCTCATATACTTAACGTGAAATGTTCAAATGTGTAATTTGCTTTCACATTATCGTGTAAAATTTAATTATTCACACTTCTTACAGACCTGAGAAAATCTCAATTTCAGCACTGTCAGCTGTTAACTGAACAATTGCCTTTTTAACTTTAGAGGTCTTTCCGGAGGTAGCACCACGTCTACGGGTCTTTCCATCCATATTAATTGTGTTAACCTTTGCTACTTTAGCTCCGGTAAACATCTTCTCAACCGCTTCTTTAATCTGATTCTTAGTAGCATCTGGATGTACGGAGAAAGAATATTTCTTCTCGCCCATTGTACTCATGCTCTTCTCAGTTACGATCGGCTTAAGGATAACATCATAATATTTAATATCAGCCATTATGCGTAAACCTCCTCAATCTTTGCTACTGCATCCTTAGTTAATACTAAAGTATCATACTTTAAGATGTCGTATACGTTTATGGAGTTTGTTAATACAGTTCTAACCTTAGGAAGGTTTCTTGCAGAAAGCTGTACGTTATCGTTCTTATCACCAAGAACAACAAGTGCCTTCTCTAACTTTAAGTTAGTAAGAACTGCTTTCATTTTCTTTGTCTTGATCTCATCAAAGCTTAAATCATCAAGTACGAAGAACTTTGCTTCGTTTACTCTTGAGGTTAATGCTGATTTGATTGCAAGTGCTTTTTCCTTCTTATTCATCTTGAAGGAATAGTCTCTAGGCTTGGGAGCGAAAATAACACCGCCGCCCTTCCATTGAGGGGATCTGGTTGAACCCTGTCTAGCATGACCAGTTCCTTTTTGTCTCCAAGGCTTTCTTCCGCCACCGCTTACTTCAGCACGGGTTTTAGCGCTTTGTGTTCCCTGACGCTTGTTTGCTAACTGCAAAACAACTGCCTGATGAACTAAATGATCATTTATTTCTACTGCGAAGACAGCATCGTTAAGCTCTAATGAACCAACTTCTTTGCCTTCGATATTATAAACTTTAACATTTGCCATTTAAGTGTTCCTCCTTTCTTAAAGCTCTAGTTTGCTTTTTTTACTGTATCTTTCAGCATGATTAAGGATTTCTTTGGTCCAGGTACTGCACCCTTTACAAGAATGAGGTTCTTCTCTGCATCAATTCTAACAATTTCAAGATTCTGTACAGTAGCTCTTACAGCACCCATGTGTCCAGGCATGTGTTTACCTTTAAATACTCTACCAGGTGTGGTAGCAGCGCCATTGGAACCTGCATGTCTGTGATGCTTAGAACCGTGCTTCATAGGTCCTCTTGATAAATTGTGTCTCTTGATTGCACCCTGGAAACCTTTACCCTTAGTCTTACCTACTGCATCAATTCTGTCACCTACTGTAAAGATGTCAGCTTTGATTTCCTGACCAACCTTGTAGTCAGCAGCATTTTCAAACCGGAATTCTCTAAGATGTCTTTTATTCGCAACACCCGCTTTTGCAAAGTGTCCTTTTCTTGGCTTATTTACCAGAGTCTCTCTGATATCACCAAAACCAACCTGTATTGCTGCGTATCCATCATTATCCACAGTTTTAACCTGTGTAACATAGAGTGGACCAGCCTGCAATACTGTAACCGGAATGAGTATTCCGTTATCACCGAATACCTGAGTCATACCGATTTTTGTAGTCAAAATCGCTTTCTTCATTTTCTTACCTCCTGTTAATCTACAGCGGATCACACATTTCATGTGATCATCCTAGATGGTTATATACAATCATATATGAACCCTAAGGATTTCTACTTTATATTAATGTTTTTCTTTGCAGCATTTCGCTGCCGCTGTCTTTCCTGGCTGTCATATCCATTTGCTGACTTGTCTTCTTTCAGACCTCAAACGGATTGTTCCTTACATTTTTCATCATTATGAAGTCGAATTCTTCTTTCCTTGAATTACTTTGTCTTCATCTTAATGTCGATGTACACACCTGCGGGCATTTCCAATCTGGATAATGCATCAACAGTCTTCTGAGTAGGTGTGATGATATCGATTAATCTCTTGTGGGTTCTCTGCTCAAACTGTTCTCTGGAATCCTTATACTTGTGAACCGCTCTCAGAATTGTAACTATTTCCTTCTTAGTAGGCAACGGAACTGGTCCGCTCACCTTGGATCCTGTTTTCTTCACAGTATCGATGATTTTACCTGCAGATTGATCGATTAAATGATGATCATACGCCTTTAATGTGATTCTCATTACTTGACTTGCCATAAAAAAAGCCGCCTCCTTTTCGCACTTAATTTCAGTACGACAAGTGGTGACTGTACACTCATCCGTGTGTATCTTCATATTTCATACATATAATCCGGAATTACCGGATTAATCAGAGCAAACCGTGAGCGATTTGCTTCTTAACGTATCTTATGATATTCTTCACACGTTTTATCTGCCCTAGGCAGAACATTATATGGTACAGTGACTTGTCGCCAGTTTCATAACTTGACCTTCGCTCCACGGAAAACCTACCCGATTTCGGTAGCAACCTCACGTTTCAACGCTATCAATGTCACAACATTAGCTATTATACAGCATGATAAATATTTTTGCAAGAACTTTTTTACAAAATTTTTGGTCCTTTTTTGGTATGATTTTTGGGTATATATTCTAGTATGCAACCGTCTATAGCCCAAATATTCAATAAATTAAAAATTAATTTTAAATGGCATTTCACCTTTGCAATTCGACAAGGCTAATGAATACTGTATTAAAAGACAAAGTTGACCCCAGGACACGGATCAACTCTGACTTTTATATTTAAAATATTTTTTTGCCGCACGATATCCCTGCATATATAAAAACCAATATTTTTCGTCATTGGCAGTAACATTGAAGTCAACGGGACTGATGTTTTGGGTATCTACCACGATGGATCTTTCTTTATTAAGAACATTACTATCATAAATACCTTGCTGAACATAGGAGGCTGCATGTAACAGACTCTCTATATAGGTAAGCAGACAATCAATTTCTTTATCGTTCAATTGCTGCATAAATCTAACGCCCAAGGTCTCCATATTAACTCCATAATATGGATTCGGATTATATTTTGGCTTATCGAACAGGTTGAGAGGATAATTATTCAATAACCCTCCATCACAAAAAATATTGTTCCTGGATGCTCCGTCGGCAGCTACCGTTTCTAGTTTTACCGATTCAAAGAAAAGCGGAATTGACATGGAAATTCTAACTGCCATTGCAACCTCCATTAAGGGAGTTGTTTCATAAGAAAATACACGTGTAGTTTTCATGGAAAGATCCGTTCCAATGATATATAGATCATAAAAGACACGGTTTTCTTTATGGAGGCCGGCATTTTTAAAATCCGCAAAGGTATAAGGAGGACGTTTCTTTCTTATATCAAATTGGTCAGCAATGACCCTTTGGATCCACTTATAAAAATATTCCGTTGAAAACCAGCCATATTCATGAATTAACCGATAGATGCAATTGATATCTCCAAATAAATTATCAATTTGCACTTTAATTTCTTCCGGTATTAGTTCCAACTCGTTGATTTCTGTTCTTTCCGGTATTTTTTTATAGTCCAGAGATGCTGCAATACTTTCCATCTGTTCAAAGGGAAGCTGAAAGCTTGTAATACATGCTGTAATTGCACCAGCAGAAGTTCCTGCAACTCTTTGCAGACCTTGCATTCTTCCAGTACGATACAGATAATCAAGCACACCCAAATACGAAATACCTAAGATGCCTCCTCCTTCAAAAACCATGTTTTTTATCTGATTTGCCATGCGATCACCTTTTGCGCGTTAATGATAAATTATATGCAGGTATAACATGACTCATGTGATATATTGTTAAAGTTGTCCATAGCTGCGCAACGCGCTTATTGTCTCATGCGATTACAATATCGCTTTTGCAAAACCTGTTATTGATAAGTACTTTTATTAATTTGCTAAACGTCCAAGGACATCAACTTCTTGTCACGACGGAATATACTGCAGCCCCCTACTCCTATTAAAGCTATGCATAAATAAAGTAAAGCTATTCCACCACCAGCACCATCGCCAACCAGCAAAGCACAGAAATCACGCAAAAATGAATCTCCGGCCATAAATGGTATAAAAACTTTATCCGACAAAACCCCAGCTAATAATTTTCCTATAGGTATACTTGCATACTGAAGCGTGTTCCTGGCAGAGAACACCTTTCCCTGATGTTCAATCGGTATCTTCGTACGCATAATGTATTCCATATTTGCCAATAAAATTGGTATAAATAAATTTCCCGCAAATACTGCAAAAGTCCATACATAGTAATTACGTCCGACCCCGAGCAAACCATTACATATTAGAAAAGAAAAAGACATGATATTTAATATGAGGGGTACCCTCTTTGTTGTATTCTGTACTCTACCCACAAGAAAGCTGCCAACAAGCCCTGCTACACTAACCATACTGGTAACAATGCCCAGTTGAATATCATTATCCCCATTCCTTAATAATACCATCGGTTGAAGAATTGTATTATATATAGAAGAAATAAGATTAACAAACGCCATGAACATGATTAATCTAAAAATACCCTTATTATGAAAAAGGTATCGAATACCAAACTTACTTTGTTCCAAAAGATTGGTTGATCTCTCTGTTTTGACCTTATTATGTGGAATCTTAACATATACTGCTAAACTAATAAAAGCGATTATAAATGTAACAAGATCTATAATAACTATTATCTTAAGACCACAAAAAGCATATAGTGATGTAGCAACAACAGGCGGAGCAATCCCGGTAAATGCCGTACAAAAGGATCTAATCCCGCTTGTCCGTACATATTGATCTTTAGGTACGATTAGCGAAATTGTAACTTCTGATGCCGGGTTCTGAAAGGAATCTGTGATACCAAGCACAATGTTTATTATATAAATGTATTCCAATCGGAGAGTCCCTGTGAAAATCATAAGGATAACTCCGAATGAGAAACCTGCAGCAATAGAATCTGCAACTAGCATTATTTTTTTCTTATTCCAACTATCACTGATACTTCCTGAAATGAAACTTAGCAGTACTTCTGGTACGACATAGAATAGGGAAACTAACGCCAGGGATAGTACTGATCCTGTTTCTTTAAATGACCAAAGTCCTAAACCAAAGCTAGTCAATTTACTCCCAAATTGCGATACAAACTGCCCCATAATAAATATATAAAAATTATAGAGGTCTTTATTAAATTTGTTTTTAATCATTTTAACTTTACTCCTTTTCAATGTTAATTAATTGAAAATGCAAAGTCAAAATCAGATAGTATGTTACTCCATGCAAGTACTATCTACTTGACTTTGCATGGAGATAAAGCAAGGCACCTTTTCATATTACTACCTCTGTTCTTTCAAATTTATATTCATATTACTATTGTTTTTATTATATCAGTTCTATCATAAAATAAAAGCTTTTTTAAACAATTTATAAAACTGCACATTCAACATATAAATAATTCTCCGGAATTAACCCTGAACAGAGATGACTGCGATTTATATTTATTCTACTACATCATATCCAACCACGGTCCAAATACCGGTTTCATCTTGACGGATCAGTCTCTTTAAATATACATATTTGGCTATAGAGTTATTATCCTTAATTTCAGCTATAGCATCCACACCATTGTTTTCAATAATAACTATGTCGTCATAAGCAATAGGATAATCCCCTACAATCCCTTCTGGAGAAATCAAAAGACTTGCAAATACCTGGGTTACAAATACAGGATCAAGCTTCCAGGGTGAATGACCTGCATCCACACTCTTCTGCTCGTTTGTCTCCGCCTCCAGATCAGTCTCTACTTCTATCTGGGGTTTTACCTCACTCTCGTTTGATACTTCTGGTATGCTTACCTTTTCCTCTGTTATTTCTTGTGCAAATGCCATAAGGTCCTCCATTTGCATTTCTCCATATATACTATATTCCATATCCCCCTCCTGCCAACGCAATGATGTCACCTGACCGGAAATTAAGATCTCCAGATTACGGTTGCCTATACTTCCAAGAACAGCGCCTGCATCAGGTGTAAAATCCTTTAAGGCTTTCGATTGCACCAGAACTATCTTTTTCTCAACCCCTTCATAATTATAATATAGCTTAACCGCGGATAGGTTCTTATCCACAGAGATTTTTTCCAGTTCATAATCCGTAGGAGTTACTTCATAAAATACCGGAGAAAAACCAACCAACTCTGCAGCTTCTTCCATTGTTAATACAAATTGTTCCGGATTAAGATTAACCGCTTCATAGCCTTGCGGCAAAGCATAAGTCTGAAGTTCTTCTGGAATTGAATCAATATATTCAATAAAACTATAAGACATCTTATATTGAATGGAATTTTGCATTGCGGTTAATTTTTTCAGCGGTAACTCTGTTTCTTCATCCAGCCATAGATAATAAGAATCTCCGCCTTTTGGTGTTATCTCTAGCTTTAATGCCTTTCTTTCATTAATAAACTCTATTCCAACTTCCTTAACTAAAGTTGCTGCTTTCATCTCTTCCAACTCTGATTCAAGCTCAAAGGTAAAGCGATAAGGATCCGGGTAAGCGGCAAATAGAAGAACCTGATTGTCCTTAGGGCTGATCTGCCATTTACTTTCTCCGTTATTTACTGTAATGAGTCCCTTTGAAAATCCATCTATTTCCTCAAGGTAGTACTCACCCTTGAGATTTGCCCATACTTCCCTTGTTGATTGAGAGGTAGATTCCCCCAATTCATTTATCTGAGTTACTTCCAGTATCCCATGATAAGCTTCCACTTCCTTCATTGCCTTCTCCATTGCATAAACTATGCTCGTGGGTTCTGTTGGCAATAACCTGTTCAATCCCAACGCAAGTAATAACCCTGCTGCCGCTATTACAGCTGTATAGGATAACCCTCTCCAAAAACGTTGTATGCCACTTTTTTCTTCTTTAAAATCTTCTATTTTTATTGTTTTCTTTATAGCATTGGTTTTGACACTATCTACAGAATCATTTTCAGATAGAGAATGAATTAGCTGCTTCTCATACATCTCATTCGGATATTCTATCTCGCGTAGTAAACGTACTTTTTTTACAGTTTCTATTAACTTATCGTAATCTTGATCCTCGTTATCCTTTGGGGTAGGTATTTTCCCCTTATTTAATTCATCAATATATTTTGATAGTTGTCTTTCCTTCTTCATAACCTCTCCACCTTTCTATGGGTTCAGAATTCGACTTAAAGCTTTAATTGCCCTGTATTGAAGAACACGAATTGCCCCTTCTCTTTTCTTCATTTGCTTTGCAGTATCTGACAGAGAATATCCTTTCATTATTCTTAATTCAATAACTATCTGCTGCTCCCTTGTTAATTGCGACAAAGCCAGCTTAAGTTCCTCTCGTTCTGCCAGATTATCCGTAAAATCCTCTGCTGCCAATTGATTCGGGTTTACTTCATCCAACGCATAGCTTTTCCCCTTTCTTGCTTTGCTTCTCCACTGATCACGTATAAGATTGACCGCTATAGTTTTTAGATAATTATTGTAATTTCTTATATTAACTTCATTCTTACTGCTATAGGCTATTGCCTTAGCAAAGGTTTCCTGAGTAATATCTTCAGCCTCTTCCCTGTTTTGCACTTTATAATAAATGAAACGATATAAGTCTTTCCAATGCTCTTTACAAATTACCTCTATGAACTCGTTGTCTTGTGCTTCCATTCTCCACCTCCTATCTAAACTTATAGGCTATATCTAACAAAATAATATTTAACATTTAATTATTGAGTATTTATGTATACCGAATTGTCATAAACCTTATTGATAATCTCATATTAAATGTTCTATATAAATATAGACGAATCATAATGTTAAATGTTACACGCTAGTTTTAAACTATGCCAATTTATTTATTAGAAATAATGCCCATAATCTGCTATATTATATTTTAGAAATAATAAAACAATTAAGTATCAATATAAATCTATAAGGGGGTATTTAAGTTGAACTCATTTCAGATAACAAGAACGGTGGAGATCGTTTATTTTAGTGGAACTGGAGGAACTCTACTAGTTGCCAGACAATTTGCAGATTCCTTACGTGCACATAATATTAGCGTAGAAACTAGTGACATCAGTCCTCGCACTTCATATGAGCAGAAACCTTGTGATCTGCTTCTAATTCTGTATCCTGTCTATGCCGCCAATGCCCCTGAACCAATTTATCATTTTATTAGTAAACTCTCTAAGGAAAATACTTGCGCCGCTGTTGTAATTAGTGTCTCCGGTGGCGGTGAAATTACACCAAATACCGCTTGTCGGCTTCATGCCATAAAACGGCTGGAAAAGCAGGGTTATCCTGTTGTATATGAGCATATGATTGTCATGCCTTCGAACTTTGTCATAGCCACACCGGATGAACTTTCTTATCGTTTATTAGAAATACTTCCTCATAAGGTAGAAAGGATTGTCAATGATCTCCTCTTAGGCATCACACGGAAAACCAAACCCACTCTACTTAATCGGCTGGTTTCATTCCTTGGTGAATTTGAAAAGCTGCCCTTCGCCGGGAAAAGTTTTGCTCTCCATATCATAGTCCAGGATAATTGCAATGGCTGTGGCTTGTGTGCAAATAGCTGTCCTGCAAAAAATATACATATAACCAATAATCTTCCTGTCTTCTCAAAGAATTGTCTGCTGTGCCTTAAATGCATCTATGACTGTCCGAAAGGTGCACTAAAGGCTACTATGGCTAAGTTCATTGTATTAAAGCAAGGTTACTCTCTTAAGAACTATGAAGCTGAAATGAACACTACAAAAACTCATACAATAGATGAACTTGCAAAAGGCTATGCTTTAAGCGGAATAAAAAAATACTTAAAAGAGGATCTATAATCAACCACTCTAACCCATTTATTCGTATAGTTCACTTTACCTTCGCGTAAACAAGATGAAACGATAAAACGTTTCACTTGTCATGAATAAAAAAAGGTTATGAGACATATTGCGTTAGCAACTTATCTCATAACCCTATTTATGTGCAGAACTCTCTATGCTTCCCAGCGTCCGGATGCTCCACAAGGAAGCACCAGTCCATTGTCACTCACAGGTAACCCAATCTCATCAGCTGTAACCGTTCCGCCAAATCTTTTCCCTAATTCCTCTGAAAGCATATAGGTCAAAACACCTGCCTGCAGCCCAGTGGTATAGGAATTTAACAGGAAGAAAAGTGGTTTCTCTGTTAATACCTGTGTACACAGCTGTACAAATGGATGGATATTATCTTCAATCTTCCAGGTCTCACCCTTAGGCCCTCTGCCATAGGAAGGAGGGTCCATGATAATCGCATCATACCTGTTGCCTCTGCGAATTTCTCTTTCCACAAATTTAACGCAATCATCTACAATATAGCGAATTGGTGCGGCTCCAAGGCCAGATGCTTCTGCATTCTCTTTTGCCCAGGTAACCATACCCTTTGATGCATCCACATGTGTAACCGCAGCACCAGCCTTCGCTGCTGCCAAAGTTGCTCCACCTGTATAAGCAAACAAATTCAATACTTTTACCTGTCTATCCTTAACAGTTGCAATTTTTTCAGAAAACCAGTCCCAGTTAACTGCCTGCTCGGGAAATAATCCTGTATGCTTAAAGCTAAAAGGCTGCAAATGAAATGTCAGATCCTTATAAGTAATATCCCACTGTTTAGGCAAATCGAAAAATTCCCATTCTCCTCCGCCTTTTGAGCTTCTATGATAATGCGCATTTGGTTTCTTCCAACCCTTTTGCTGCTTCTGTGTATTCCATATTACCTGTGGGTCTGGGCGCACCAATAGATAATCCCCCCACCGCTCAAGTTTCTCACCGTTAGAGGTATCTATGACTTCGTAATCCTTCCAATCCTTTGCAATCCACATATTAATCTCTCTTTCTATATTAAATACCTTATTCTAGTTCTCGTTAGCAAATCGTACCTAATTATAAATCACACAATGCAAAAATTCAACATGAACCGTCATTTCCCTTACATAAACCTAATATAGCTTTAATCTGCTCTAATTATTCTAACCATAATTTAACTTGACGATGAACTAAATAAATACTAAACTTGTAACTGTAATTAGTTAACAATTCGGCTCAGTGCAGAATACTTTGATATGATTTCGTACACTAATATTTTTGCAGGGTAAGCCGGGAAGATAATATAGGAGGATATTACAATGGGAATATTAACAAGATTCAGAGATATTATGTCAAGCAACATTAACGCACTGTTAGATAAAGCAGAAGACCCAGAAAAAATGATTGATCAGTGCCTTAGAAATCTAAATTCAGATCTAGGTAAGGTAAAATCTGAAACTGCTACCATAATGGCAGAAGAACAACGTGCTAAGAGAGTTCTTGATGATTGCGCAGAAGAAATAGGCAAGATGCAAGTTTATGCGATTAAAGCATTGGAATCAAATAATGAAGATGATGCCCGTAAATTCCTCGAGCAGAAGGCTACTTTAACCGCCAGACAATCTGGTCTCCAGGAAGCATATGATTTAGCGCATACCAATGCGGTGCATATGCGTGAGATGCATGACAAATTAGTGGATGATATCAATGAACTGGAAGCACGCAAGGATATGATCAAAGGTAAACTTGCCGTTGCTAAGACACAGGAACGCATTAACAAAATGGAATCTTCCGTTGCCAGCGCAAATGACTCTATAGCAAGCTTTCATAAATATGAAGAAATGGCTGATAAAGCACTTGATAAGGCAAATGCAATGGCTACCTTAAACAACTCTTCAAAAGAGCATACTATTGAGGATCTTTCCAAAAAGTATTCTTCTGATGCCGATGTTGATAGTGAACTTGCTGCCCTCAAAGCAAGCCTTGCAAAATAATATCCATTCAAAAGAAGAGGTTAGTGCAAGTTACCCAACTCATTTGAAATTCATAGATAAATGTCCGCGAAGAAAGAATCCTCTTTCCATAGCGGACATTTTAGCAATTCATGCTAAGTGAATCAACTAGTCTTCAAAGAGCTATCAGTTAAACCTTAAAAAAGGATGGAAATAAAAATGTCAACAGTAGTACATTATAAATGCCCTAATTGCGGGGCCGATATGGCCTTTGATACACAATCCGGTATGCTTCGCTGTGGTAGTTGCGGACGTACGGATCATATTGAAGATATGGCAGGCAAACATTCTGACCATGGGGATGCTTCCTATGATATGGATGACGAAGACAGAAAGGCTGCCGACTCTGGCTTCGAATATGACTATTCGGATTCCTCAAGTACTGACGAAACCAGCAGCCACTCTACTTTTCATGGAAATGAGGCTAATGAATATCACTGTAACAATTGTGGTGCTGTTTTAATTACGGATACACAAACAACTGCAACAACCTGCAGCTTCTGTGGTGCTGGAGTTGTTCTTAGCGATCGTCTAAGCGGAAGTCTTGCTCCTGCACTTGTTATTCCCTTTACTATCAGCAAAGAGCAGGCGCAGGAAGCCTTTAAAAAATGGTGTAAAAAGGGTCTGTTAACACCTTCCGACTTTATGACTGCCGACCGTATCAAAAATATTACTGGCCTTTATGTCCCCTTTTGGCTCTATGATATGAATGGCAGAGGTGAGGTAGATGCAACCTGCACCAGAGTTCGAACCTATACTATGGGTGACTGGATTTATACAGAAACCAAATGGTACCATGTATACAGAAAGGTGGATTTGAATTACTCTCGTATCCCCTGTGATTCCTCTAAGAAAATGGAGGATTCTATGATGGATAAGATGGAGCCTTATAATTACCAGAACTTGAAACAGTTTGAAATGCCCTATCTTGCCGGTTATATTGCAGAGAAATATGATTTTGATGAAGAACAAATGCTGCCTCGAATTAAGAAAAGAGTTAGCAAATATGTAAATCAGTATATTCGTTCCACAATCAATGGCTATACTACTGTTAATATTAATCGAGAAGATATCAATATTAGAAAGAGGAAAGCTGAATATACTCTTATGCCCGTCTGGATGGTATGTTATGACTATAGGCAAGCCGAGCATATTTTTATGATGAATGGACAGACAGGAAAGATTGTTGGTAAACCTCCTTTGAGTAAAGCAAAGATGTTAGCCTGGTTTACAGGTGTATCTACCGGAACATATATCATCTTACAACTAATAAGAATCCTATTAGGAGGTGGTTTCTGATGAGCAAAACAATTTCCCGGCGTTTATTGGTCAGCTTGTGCTTGATCATAACTTTATTCTATATCGGATCCATTCCTGTCTCAGCTGCACAAACAGATCAAAGTTATCAACATGTTTATGATAAAGCTGATCTATTATCCACATCAGAACTTAACGACTTAGAAGACCTGTGCATTACTTATGGTGATAAAGCAGGTATAGAAATTATGATATTAACACATGATGACTCCAGTGCACCCTATATCGAAAATTATATCGAAGATTTTGAAGATACTCTGCCGATTGGTGATCGTGTATACCTGGGAATGGATATGATTGAACGCGATGTATTCATAGAGGGTTTTGGGTCAGCTGAAACCTATATTCATTCAAAACGGATAAATACTATTATTAATAAAATTACACCCGATCTATCCGATGGTAACTATTATGATGCCTTTGCTGCCTATATAAAGATGGCAGCAGATTATATGAGTGATGATTCCGAGTTAAATTATGATCACGATTATACTGCGGAAACACCTCAGTCCACTGATCCAGATGCTCCAAATTATGATGCAACCTGGCCCTCTGATCGTAACTCCACTAAAAGCCAATTACTTGAAATAATGGAAAACCCTTTGGTGCTGCTTGGAATTTCATTATTAGTTGGAGCAATTACAGTAGCCATTATGGCTTACAATTCCAGCGGGCGAATGACTGCTGGCGGCAATAATTATATTGATCAAAATCATTCGGGTTTAATCGGCAGAAGAGACATCTATCTTAGAACAACAGTCACCCGCGTAAGAAAACCTCAAGATAATCAGAATAACCGTGGTGGTGGCTTTAATGCTGGCGGCTTCCGTGGCGGTGTTTCCGGCGGCGGTCGTTCTCATAGTTCCGGTGGCGGAAAGTTCTGATCCTATAGCTGATCTATCATAAGCCTTGATTAGCGGATCAACTGATCCAAAACAATGAAAGAAAATAGTTTGTGTGTTCTTAATTCTCTAGGTAAATATAGTCATAAAAGCAATTATCAATAATTGATAGCTGCAATAAATGTAACAAGGTAAATCAATATAAATATAGGAGGTAATTTCATGGGTTTATTTTCAAGACAATTTGCTAATGTAGTAGAATGGCAAGAATTTCGTGACGACATGATTTTTTATAAATGGAGTAATGATGAAATTAAAAAAGGCAGCCGTTTAATTATTCGCCCGGGTCAGGATGCAGTTTTTCTTTATAACGGTAAACTGGAAGGTATTTTTAAGGATGAAGGTGATTACGATATCGAATCACAGATCATTCCATTTCTCTCCACTCTGTCCGGCTTCAAATTTGGTTTTAACAGTGGCGTAAGAGCAGAAGTTTTATTTATAAATACAAAAGAATTTATCGTGAAATGGGGTACACAGAATGCCATTAACATTCCAACTCCACAGTTGCCTAGCGGAATGCCAATCCGTGCAAATGGTACCTTCACTTTTAAGGTAACAGACTATGTAAAATTGATTGATAAAATAGCGGGTGTGAAACAGGCTTATTATATAGAGGATGTAAGACTTCGCATCATTACCATCCTTGATCAGCTTCTTATGAAATGGATTAGCAAAGAAGGCAAGGATATGTTCAATCTTCAGGTCAACTCTTTTGAAATAGCGAAAGGTATCCGCTCCGACCTGGATATGCAGCTCTTTGATTCTGGTATGTCAATTACCGCCTTTAATATCATGAGCTTTACTTATCCTGAACAAATTCAAAATATGATTAACAAAAATGCCTCTCATAGCATGGTAGGAGATCTCGGTCGATATCAGTCCATTGCTTTTACCGAAGGAATGACTTCTGGTAATATGCAGGGAGGTGGAGCAGCTTCCGATATGGCGGGAATGATGATGGGAATTAATATGGCGAATCAGATGATGCAGAATATGCAGAATGTAAATCAGTCAAATAATCCTAATGCAAATCAACAGCAAGGTGGAACTCCCAATTCTCAGAGCAGTGCGAAACCTAATTTCTGCCCGAATTGCGGAACTAAGACGGAGGCAGCTAATTTCTGTTCGAATTGTGGGCAGAAGCTGGTTTAAAACTCCTATCACTATATTGATTTATAATATAGAAAGAAGACTGGTTTCATTTTTTATATAATTACTTACAGCCGGATAAAACAAACATTTGTTTGCTTTATCCGGCTGTTTATGGTATAATATCCCATATTTATATGAAAGGGGTACTATATATGGATTTTTATTCTGTAATTAATAAAAGGCGCACCATCCGTGACCTGAAAGACATCGAAATTCCCATGGAGGTAATCCATAGGATCTTGAATGCTGGTCTAAAGGCCCCGACAAATGACCATATGAGAAATTGGGAATTTGTTGTAATTACTGATCCGGCTGAAAAAGCTAAAATTATTGGTAAGATTCCGAAGAAGATAACAAAAAAACAGGTAGAAAGCTTTCTTGAAAGCTCTCAACTGAATAATCCCTGCCAAAGAGAGATGTATATGGATGGTGTACCAAAACAGTATTCCATGCTGTATCATTCAGGATGTTTAATTCTACCCTTTTATCGTCAGGATAGCCCCTTATTAAAATCGAAATCATTAAGTGCTTTAAATGGCTTTGCTTCTATTTGGTGTTGTATCGAAAATATTTTTCTTGCCGCAGCAGCAGAAGGTTTAGGCTCTTCTTTTCGAATTCCTTTTGATAAGGAAACCAAATATCTAAAGGAAACCATCGGACATCCGGACAATTACGTCATGCCCTGTTATATCGCATTGGGATATCCTGCGGATAATGCTATTATTAATAATCAGCACGAATTTGATGCTAAGGACAGAATTCACCCAAATAAATGGTAGTTAGTTGGGGGATTTGTAGTATTCAGATTTTTTTATGTTAACGATTTGATTTATATAAAATCGGTATATTAGAATAAGGAAAGAAGGATTATAACTTCACAATCCTTCTTTCCTTATTCATGACAAGTGAAACGACTTGTCGTTTCATCTTGTTAATAATATTCGCTTATTTTCTTAGCTTACCTTAAAAACCTCATCGCTCATAAGTTTCGATAATTTTTCCTCAGCATCTTTTGCGTCTGTTCCCTTAACACCAAAATAGAATTTAATCTTAGGTTCGGTTCCGGAAGGTCTTACAGCACACCAGGCATTGTCATTTAGATCAAAATAAAGAACATCGGACTTTGGCAAGCCAGTTGCAGTAACTTCTTTACTTACTATATCTGTAATCGTATCTTTCTGATAATCTCTTAACTTAAGAACCTTGTAGTCTCCTACTGCAACCGGAGGATTCTCACGGTAGCTGTTCATAATCTCTTTAATTCTCTCCATACCTGTAATGCCCTTTAAAGTTACAGATATAAGGTCTTCTTTGAAATATCCATACTTCTCATAGATATTATTCATTTGCTGGTACAAAGAAATACCTTTTGACTTATAGTATGCTGCCGCTTCACAAAGACACATTACTGCCACAATAGCATCCTTATCTCTGGAATGTGTACCAACTAAACAGCCATAACTCTCTTCATATCCAAAGATATATTCATTAGAGCCTGTTTCTTCAAATAAACGGATCTGTTCACCAATGTATTTGAAACCAGTTAACACCTCAATTAATCTTGCATTATAGTGCTCTGCAATCATATCGGACAGATTTCCGGTTACAATTGTTTTGATTAAGGCTGCATTGCTTGGTAATGTTCCTTTTTCCGCTTTTTGAGAGAATTGATACTCAGCAATTAAAGCACCTGTCATATTACCATTGAATAAAACAAACTCACCCTTATCATCCTTTACCATAATTCCAAGACGATCTGCATCTGGATCTGTAGCAAGGATTAAATCTGCACCAACTTCATTTGCTAACTTTCTGGCAAGTGCAAACACCTTTGGATCTTCTGGATTTGGATAACCAACTGTGGAAAATTCAGAATCAGGTAACTCTTGTTCTGGAACTACTAACACATCCTCAAAACCAAGCTCATTTAAGATCCTTCTGACTGGAAGATTGCCAGTTCCATGTAATGGAGTGTAAACAATCTTCATCTTCTTGCTTTCGTCATTAATAGGGTTTACCACCAATTTTTTAAGTTCAGCAACGTACTTATCATCAATTTCTTTACCGATAATGGTAAGTAGTCCTTCTGCAAGTGCATCCTCTTTGCTCATAGTTTTCGCTTCAGCAAAATCATGAATAGACTTTACTTCATTAATGATCTCTTCGTCTTTAGGATAAGTAACCTGTGCGCCATCTTCCCAGTATACCTTATAACCGTTATATTCAGCCGGGTTATGGCTTGCTGTGATTACGATGCCTGCCGTACAGCCCAATTCTCTAACTGCAAAGGATAATTCAGGAGTCGGACGAAGACTTTCAAATAAATATGCACGGATTCCGTTTGCAGCTAAACAAAGTGCAGAATCAAGAGCAAATTCAGGAGACATTCTTCTGGAATCGTAAGCTATTGCTACTCCTTTTTTTTCTCCAGCTTCTTTTAGAATTGTGTTCGCCAAACCTTGTGTTGCTCTTCTAACCGTATAGAGGTTCATACGATTAACGCCTGCACCTAGGATGCCTCTAAGGCCACCGGTACCAAATTCCAAATCACGATAAAAACGTTCTTTTATCTCAGTTTCATTTTCTTTGAGTGCCACAAGTTCTTCTCTGGTGGCTTCATCAAAGTATGGGTTTGTTGTCCATTCCTCATATTTCTTTAAAAAATCCATACTCTTAATCCTCATTCTTTCTATTGCACTATAATATTATCCAATCGCTTCACTCTGTCTTATGGGGTTATTATGATTACTGTTTTAAAACAAAAAATCTAAAATAATGACAATGTTTTAAGACAGAATTGTAGGAGTTGTATGTTTATCTCCATCAAAACATTTAGCTTTATAATACCTAACTTTATTTTGAAAATCAACCCCCTATTTGAACAAAGTGAAAGTTTTCAAATTGATTAAAAGCGGGTTCGAAAACCAACGTTTTCGAGCCCGCTCATTGTTAAACCTTACTTATTAACTCTAGTCTTCGTCGCTGTAATCATCTTCTGAAATACCTTTCAGATTAAACTTAGCTTCAGTCCAGTCACCATCATTATGAGCATTTGCTCCATAGGAAACTCTAGAATCATCTAAGTCATCTAAATCGTCCATATCATGAGTTTTGAATTTATCCTCATCGTAAACGATATCTGCTATTCCGTCTTCAGCGTCAAGGGAACCTTCACCATCATAATCTTCCTCATATAAGGACTCTTCATCAAAATCCTCATTGGAGAATTCAAAGCTGTCGTATTCCTCAAAATAACTGCCTTCACCTTCAAGTTCTTCAGAAAGAGTATACTCCTCAGGTGTATCAGTATCAAGTTTTACAGAACGGTATCTCTTCATACCAGTACCAGCTGGTATTAACTTACCGATAATAACATTTTCCTTAAGACCAATCAATGGATCGACTTTACCTTTAATTGCTGCTTCCGTAAGAACCTTTGTAGTCTCCTGGAAAGAAGCTGCTGATAAGAAGGAGTTTGTTGCAAGGGATGCCTTGGTAATACCAAGCATTACCTGCTTGCCATCTGCCGGCTCTAAACCTTCTGCAAGTAATCTTGCATTCTCATCATCATATTCCAAAGTGTCTACTAAAGTACCCGGTAAGAAGCCAGTGTCTCCATTGGTCTCAATTCTAATCTTCTTTAACATCTGACGAACGATAACCTCGATATGCTTATCATTAATCTCAACACCTTGCAGACGGTAAACTCTCTGTACTTCCTGGATCATATAATCCTGTACAGCACGAATTCCCTTAATTCTTAAGATATCATGAGGATTAACACTACCTTCGGTTAATTCATCACCAGCTTCAAGCACATCGCCATCGGAAACCTTAATACGGAAGCCATAAGGAATTAAGTATGCTTTTGCTTCCATTGTTTCGTTATTGGTAACAATAACTTCACGTTTCTTCTTTGTATCCTTTATTGTAACTACGCCGCCGAACTCTGCAATAATTGCAAGCCCCTTTGGCTTTCTTGCTTCAAATAACTCTTCAACACGAGGAAGACCTTGTGTGATATCGTCTCCCGCAACACCACCGGTATGGAAGGTACGCATGGTAAGCTGTGTACCAGGCTCACCGATGGACTGTGCTGCGATAATACCAACAGCTTCACCAACCTGTACTGCCTCGCCAGTTGCCATGTTTGCACCATAACATTTTGCACAAACACCGATATGTGATTTACAGGATAAAATTGTACGAATCTTAACCTTTTCAACTCCAGTTGAAATGATCCTTGCTGCACGTTTCGGTGTAATCATATGATTTGCCTTAACGATCATGCTTCCATCCGTATCATAAATGGATTCGCAGGAATATCTTCCTGTGATTCTTTCTTCCAGGCTCTCGATCATTTCTTTTCCATCCATGAATGCTTCAATTACCATTCCTGGAATTTCCTGACCTTCACAACAGTCAACTTCACGAATAATTAAATCCTGTGAAACGTCAACAAGACGACGAGTCAAGTAACCGGAGTCAGCCGTACGAAGCGCTGTATCGGAAAGACCTTTACGAGCACCATGCGCAGAGATAAAGTACTCCAATACGTCAAGACCTTCACGAAGGTTGGATTTAATAGGTAATTCGATTGTTTTACCGGTTGTATCCGCCATCAAACCACGCATACCAGCAAGCTGTTTGATCTGCTTATCGGAACCACGGGCACCGGAGTCGGACATCATCTTAATGTTATTAAATTTATCAAGACCACTAAGAAGTTTATCAGTAAGAATCTTATCTGCTTCCTTCCAGGTATCAATTACTGCAGAATATCTTTCCTCTTCGGTCATTCTACCACGTCTGTACTCTTTTGCAATATCTTCAATGGTAGCTTCTGCTTCCGCCATAATCTGTTTCTTCTCTTCCGGTACCTTCATATCAGAAATGGAAACTGTCATAGCTGCACGAGTGGAATATTTGTAACCAAGGGACTTAACTGCATCAAGGATTTCTGCAGTCTTCGTTGCACCATGGATGTTAATACATTTTTCCAGGATTGGCTTTAATTGTTTCTTACCAACTAAGAAGTTGATTTCAAGTTTTAAGAAGTTTTCATCTAAGGAACGATCAATAAATCCTAAATCCTGTGGAATGATTTCATTAAAGATAAAGCGTCCTAAGGTAGATTCAACTGCTCTGATTTCCTCTATACCCTGGTTGTTAATGCCTGATCTTCTAACTTTAATCATTTCATGAAGAGAAATTGCGCCATTCTCATAAGCCAGAATCGCTTCATTTAAGCTCTTATAGTGATGACGAACTCCGCCTTCCATCTCTCTTTCAATGGTCAGATAGTAAATACCAAGTACCATATCCTGTGAAGGAACAGTTACAGGTGCACCATCGGAAGGCTTCAATAAGTTGTTTGGTGAAAGCAGTAAGAAACGACATTCTGCCTGTGCTTCTACGGACAGAGGCAAATGCACCGCCATCTGGTCACCATCGAAGTCAGCATTATAAGCAGTACAAACAAGCGGATGAAGTTTAATTGCCTTACCTTCAACAAGAACTGGCTCAAATGCCTGAATACCAAGTCTATGAAGGGTTGGGGCACGGTTCAGCATAACCGGATGTTCTTTGATAACCTCCTCAAGAACGTCCCAAACCTCTGTCTGAAGTCTTTCTACCATCTTCTTAGCAGATTTAATATTGTGAGCGGTTCCTCTTGCTACCAACTCTTTCATAACGAAAGGTTTGAATAACTCGATTGCCATTTCTTTTGGCAGACCGCATTGATATAGCTTTAATTCAGGTCCTACAACGATAACGGAACGTCCGGAGTAATCAACACGTTTACCAAGTAAGTTCTGACGGAAACGTCCTTGTTTACCCTTTAACATATCAGATAAGGACTTCAGTGCACGGTTACCAGGTCCGGTTACCGGTCTGCCTCTTCTGCCGTTATCAATTAACGCATCCACTGCCTCTTGAAGCATTCTCTTCTCGTTACGAACGATGATGTCCGGTGCTCCGAGTTCAAGAAGTCTCTTAAGACGGTTGTTACGGTTGATAATTCTACGATATAAATCGTTCATATCGGAGGTAGCAAAACGACCACCATCCAGCTGAACCATTGGACGAAGATCCGGAGGGATTACAGGAATTACGGATAAAATCATCCAATCCGGCTGATTATGAGACTCTCTAAAAGCTTCAACAACTTCAAGACGTTTAATAATTCTAGCACGTTTTTGACCCGTTGAATCCTTAAGTCCCCTCTTTAATTCCTTGGACTCCTTCTCAAGATCAATTGCCTGTAATAATTCCTGGATTGCTTCAGCGCCCATACCGAGGCGGAAGCTGTTATATCCATATTTTTCGATTGCTTCTTGTCTTTCCTTTTCATTCAGAACCTGTTTGTACTGAAGGTCTGTTGTTCCTCTATCAAGTACAATATAGGAAGCAAAGTAAAGTACCTTCTCTAAAGTTCTTGGTGAAAGGTCAAGAATAAGTCCCATACGGCTTGGGATTCCCTTGAAGTACCAGATATGTGAAACTGGTGCTGCAAGTTCAATGTGACCCATTCTTTCACGACGTACGCTTGCTTTTGTAACCTCAACGCCACAACGATCACAAACTACGCCCTTATATCTAATCTTTTTATATTTACCACAATGGCATTCCCAGTCCTTGCTGGGTCCAAAAATTCTCTCACAGAACAAACCGTCCTTTTCAGGCTTTAAGGTTCTATAATTGATTGTCTCTGGCTTTCTAACTTCTCCTTTAGACCACTCTCTGATTTTTTCAGGTGAAGCTAAACCAATCTTTATTGCATCATAGGTTATCTCTTGAATGTTACTTAATATTTCAGACATCCCTCGGTTCTCCCTTCGTCTTCAACTTATATATCGGTTAACGATTGACCACAGGCTTTACAGCGACTGCTACTCTTTGTCAGAACCGTTCCACAGATCGGAATCATCTTCTTCTATCGGTTCCTCATCCTCTTCGTCTTCATAGATACCGTCTTCCAATATATCTTCTGATTCATCTTCATAAACATCGAAAACATCTGAATCGATATCTTCTACATTTGCTTGGGTGAAGCCAGCCTCTTCATAGCCTTCATCATATCTGAAATTATTGTCGCCTTCGATTAATGGAGTCAAGTCAGAATCACCGTAGTCAATACTTTCTGTCATCTTCACCTCATTACCGCTCTCATCAAGAACAGTAACGTCAAGTGCTAGGGATTGAAGCTCTTTTAAGAGAACTTTAAAGGATTCTGGAATACCAGGCTCGGAAATGTTCTCTCCCTTAATGATTGCTTCATATGTCTTAACACGACCGGTAACGTCGTCGGATTTAACAGTTAAGATCTCTTGCAGGATGTAAGCAGCACCATATGCTTCAAGTGCCCAAACCTCCATCTCACCGAATCTCTGTCCACCGAACTGTGCCTTACCACCAAGTGGCTGTTGTGTTACTAAGGAGTAAGGGCCTGTGGAACGAGCATGGATCTTATCATCAACCAAGTGATGAAGCTTCAGGTAATGCATGAAACCAACGGTTACAGAACCATCAAAGTATTCACCAGTTCTACCGTCACGAAGTCTTACTTTACCATCGCGGTTAATTGGAACGCCTTTCCAGTCTTCACTATGCTCTGGATGCTTCTCCAAATAATCCATTAATTCAGGATCTAAGGAATCTTTATATTTTGCTTCAAATTCTTCCCAGGTGGTATTTGCAAAATCATTTGCAATTTCAAGGGTATCCATAATATCAAACTCGTTAGCACCATCAAATACTGGTGTAGAAATGTCGATACCAAGCACCTTGGATGCTAAGGACAAGTGGATTTCAAGTACCTGTCCGATGTTCATACGGGAAGGAACACCCAGAGGGTTAAGCACGATATCAAGTGCTCTGCCATTTGGTAAGAAAGGCATATCTTCTACAGGTAATACACGGGAAACAACACCCTTATTACCATGACGACCAGCCATCTTATCACCAACCTGGATCTTTCTCTTCTGTGCAATGTATACACGAACGGTCTGATTTACACCAGGAGAAAGGTCATCGCCATTTTCTCTTGTAAATACTTTGGCATCAACAATAATACCGTACTCACCGTGAGGAACACGTAAGGAAGTATCACGTACTTCTCTTGCCTTCTCACCGAAAATCGCTCTAAGAAGTCTCTCTTCTGCAGTCAGCTCTGTCTCACCCTTTGGTGTAACCTTACCAACTAAGATATCTCCGGCACGAACTTCAGCACCGATACGGATGATACCTCTTTCATCAAGATCCTTTAATGCATCATCACCAACACCTGGAACGTCTCTTGTAATTTCTTCTGGTCCAAGTTTGGTATCTCTCGACTCTGCTTCATATTCTTCAATATGCACGGAGGTATATACATCCTCCTGCACCAATCTTTCACTTAATAATACAGCATCCTCGTAATTGTAACCTTCCCAGGTCATGAAACCGATTAATGGATTCTTACCAAGTGCAAGCTCACCCTTCGCTGTGGAAGGACCATCAGCGATAACCTGGCCAGCGGTAATTCTCTCACCACGGAATACAATAGGTCTCTGGTTGATACAGGTTCCCTGATTACTCTTTGAGAACTTAATCATACGATAAGAGGTCTTAGTATTGTCATCATTTTTAATTACAACTTCTTTTGCTGTTACTTTATCAACAACACCGGATTTCTTCGCAAGTACACAAACACCGGAGTCAATCGCAGCTTTTGCTTCAATACCGGTTCCAACAACTGGAGCTTCGGTAAGGAGAAGTGGAACCGCCTGACGCTGCATGTTCGCACCCATGAGGGCACGATTCGCATCATCGTTCTCAAGGAAAGGAATTAACGCTGTCGCTACGGAAAACACCATCTTAGGTGATACGTCCATTAAGTCGATCTTATGCTTCTCATACTGAGAAGTTTCTTCCTTGTGACGACCGGAAACTGCATTTCCAACGAAATATCCTTCGCTGTCTAATTCTTCATTTGCCTGCGCAACAATGTATTTGTCCTCTTCGTCAGCAGTCAAATAAACAACCTCGTCAATAACCTTTGGCTTCATCGGATCAGTTTTATCTACTTTACGATAAGGAGCTTCAATAAATCCATATTCATTAATTCTTGCATAAGTTGCAAGAGAGTTGATCAGACCGATGTTAGGACCTTCAGGAGTCTCAATTGGACACATTCTTCCATAATGGGAATAATGAACGTCTCGAACCTCGAAACCTGCTCTATCTCTGGACAAACCACCAGGTCCAAGTGCGGAAAGACGTCTCTTATGTGTTAACTCACTAAGCGGGTTGTGATGATCCATGAACTGTGACAACTGGGAGCTTCCAAAGAACTCTTTCACAGCTGCAGTAACTGGTTTAATGTTAATCAGTGACTGTGGACTGATACCTTCAATATCTTGAGTTGTCATTCTTTCACGAACAACACGTTCCATTCTGGAAAGACCGATACGGTACTGGTTCTGTAATAACTCACCTACCGCTCTAATTCTTCTGTTACCCAAATGGTCGATATCATCGGAATTACCGATGCCATATTCTAAATGAATGTTATAGTTAATAGAAGCAATGATATCTTCCTTTGTAATATGCTTAGGAATTAATTCATTGATTTCTTTTTTAATCGCTTCTTTAATATCTTCAGGACTGGTATTGTTTGCAAGAATGTTCTTTAATACCGGATAGTAAACATCTTCATTAATACCAAGTTCTCTTCTATCAATGTTTACATAACTTGCAAGGTCAACCATCATATTAGAGATAACCTTAACATTACGTTCTTCCGCTTGTACCATAACAGATGGCACTGCAGCGTTCTGGATACGTCTTGCCAAAGCATCATTTACCTGTGTTCCTGCGGATGCAATAATCTCACCAGTAGAGGTATCAACTACATCTTCTGATAAAACAAATCCTACAATACGATTACGGAAAGCAAGCTTCTTATTAAATTTATAACGTCCTACCTTAGCAAGGTCATATCTTCTTGCATCAAAGAACATACTATTTAATAAAGATTCTGCATTTTCAACCGCTAAAGGCTCGCCCGGACGAAGCTTTTTATATAACTCTAATAAACCATCCTGATAGCTTCCGGTTGGATCCTTGGAGGTACTTGGATCTTTTGCTAAACTTGCAAGAATCTTAGGCTCTTCACCAAAGAGCTGCTTGATTTCCTCGTTGGTACCATAGCCCAAAGCTCTGACAAAAGTAGTGATCGGAACTTTACGATTACGGTCAACGCGTACGTAAAACACATCATTGGAATCTGTCTCATATTCCAACCATGCGCCTCTATTCGGAATAACGGTAGAAGAAAATAATCTCTTACCAATTTTATCATGATCTATTGAATAATATATACCAGGGGAACGTACTAACTGGCTAACAATAACACGTTCTGCACCATTGATAACAAAGGTACCGGTAGCTGTCATTAATGGAAGATCTCCCATGAAAATATCGTGTTCGTTAATTTCGTTATTTTCTTTGTTATGAAGTCTTACCTTTACTTTTAAAGGAGCTGCATAAGTTGCATCTCTTTCTTTACATTCTTCTATTGTATACTTGACATCATCTTCACATAGCGCAAAGTCCACAAATTCCAAACTCAAATGTCCACTGTAGTCTGCTATTGGAGAAATGTCATCAAATACTTCCTTGAGTCCTTCATCTAAAAACCACTGATAAGAATCCTTCTGTACTTCAATGAGATTGGGCATCTCCAGGACTTCCTTTTGCTTGGAGTAACTCATTCTAACGTTATTACCAACCTTAATTGGATGCATTCTGTTCTTGTCCATTGACGTTTTCACCCCTTGAGTTTAATAATATAAATCTTGTATAAAAACTTCTTTTCAAATTACTTTATATATGCTATAATATAGTTAATTAGGCATATAACACCACAAAAGTGCATCTTTCATACTAGCACACTTATTTTCAACTGTCAACGTAAATTTTTCGTTTTTTTCGATTTTATGCATACAATATACAAAGTTTAAAAACCTTGCTCGCCAGAGCAAGGTTTTTCTGTATAATTCTCAAAGGAATTATACAGGCATGGACGATAGCTAATTTCGAAACTTCAGTTTCAAAATTAGCTATCGTCCATGAAACTTTGTAACTCATGAATTGCTGCATTATAGCAATTCATGAGTCTACCTTGTAACGAATGAACTACTACATTATAACAATTCATGAGTCTACCTTGTAACGAATGAACTACTGCATTATAACAATTCATAAGCCTACCTTGCAACCAATGAACTACTGCATTATAACAATTCATGAGTCTACCTTGCAACGAATAAACTACTGCATTATAGCAATCCATACACCTACCTTATAACCAACGCCTTGCTGTTCTTTAAAATTCCTTTGTCTCTTTTCCTTTAATTCTCATTAACATCCGATTCTTTCCCCGGGCTAACTTTCTTTCCTTCCACAAACTTTTTTTCTTTTATGTAACATTCAATAATCCCCATGCATACTATGATATTAGCTTTAACAAGAAAATATTACAAAAAGTTTTAGTTCGTATTAGGAGGTACTGCCATGCAAACACTCAATCACATTTCTGCAGGAGAACATGCAACCGTTTTAGACCTATCATCAATCGGAACCTTAAGGGAAAGAATGCTGGCACTGGGTCTGACAAGGGGAACAAGAGTAGAAGTTATACGGAAAGGGCCTTCCGGAGATCCCACCGTTTATAATATTAGAGGTACTATGATTGCACTAAGAAAAGAAGAAGCTTCTTTAATATCAGTTACTACATCTCTTTTTTAACTAAAGCTGTCGTATATTATATCCCGTATGGAGGTTTGGGATGGGATTAACTTTTCAATCCACAAAAATTGGAGCACTAATTGATACTTTTCACATTGATAAGAAAGAAGGCCAATACGTAATTGCATTGGCTGGTAATCCTAACACAGGAAAAAGCACTGTATTTAATACGTTAACCGGCTTACACCAGCACACAGGGAACTGGCCTGGTAAAACTGTTGTAAATGCTCGTGGTGAATTTACCTATAATGATATAGAAAATATTTTGATTGACCTTCCCGGAATCTATTCCCTGTTTCCTGCGTCAGCCGAAGAAGAGGTTGCCAGAAACTTCTTATGCTTTGGTAATCCAGATGCGATTGTAGTTGTTGCAGATGCCACTTGTTTGGAACGGAACTTAAGTCTTGTTTATCAGGTAATGGAATTATCTGATCAGGTCATATTATGTATTAATCTAATTGATGAAGCAAAAAAGAAAAAAATCTTTATTGATCAACAGGCAATCGAAAAAGAATTAGGCATCCCTGTTATTTTAAGCTCGGCTCGTAATGGTATCGGTGTTGAAGACCTCAAAGAAGCTATTTATAAATTAACAACAAAGAAACTAAACCCTAGTGCTAAGGTAGCTCTCTATGGCGATCTCCTTGAGGAACAGGTAAAGAATATTCAGCAATTCATTGAGGAGGGTGCCTCTTTTGTAAAAAGCAGATGGCTTGCCTTACGGGCACTTGATGGAGATGACTTAATAAAGCAGATTCTTTTTGACAACCTGGATGAGAATGTACAAAAGGAAATACAATCACATATGCAGCTAAATAACCTTAAAGAACTTCCCCCAATCAGAGACCACATAATAGAACATATTTACAAGCGAGCTGAAGAAATTAAAAAGCTGTGTGTTTCAGAGGATAGTAAAAGTACAAATCGCGACAGAAAAATAGATAACATTATAACCTCCAGGCTATTTGGTATCCCCATTATGTTATTATCCTTAGCGCTTGTCTTTTGGATCACAATTAGCGGTGCCAATGTCCCTTCTGCCATAATTGCTGATTTCTTATTTGGTATTGAGGATAAATTAACACAGTTATTTATGTACCTTAATGCACCTGCCTGGTTACATGGTGTTTTAATCCTTGGTCTGTTTCGAACGCTTGCCTGGGTCGTATCCGTTATGCTCCCTCCAATGGCAATTTTCTTTCCTCTTTTTACAATACTTGAAGACCTGGGGTTTCTCCCGCGTGTTGCCTTCAACATGGACCATATGTTTAAAAAAGCTTGTACACATGGGAAGCAATGTCTAACCATGTGCATGGGTTTCGGATGCAACGCTGCCGGAATTATTGCCTGTAGAATTATCGACTCACCAAGGGAGCGCTTAATCGCAACATTAACAAATAACTTTGTACCTTGCAATGGTAGATTTCCAACCTTAATTGCTATTTCGTCTATATTTTTAGTGTTTGGCGGAACCAGCAAATTCGGTCTAATACCTGCATTATCCGTAACTGTTTTAATTATTATAGGGATAATGACAACCTTACTTGTATCCTACTTATTGTCAAAAACTTTATTAAAAGGTATTCCCTCTACCTTTACCTTGGAGCTGCCTCCTTACCGTGTCCCTAAAATAGGTCGCGTCATTTATACCTCTGTTATTGACCGAACCCTATTTGTTTTATGGAGAGCTGTTATTATTGCTGCGCCAGCGGGTGCAGTCATTTGGATCTTAGGAAATATATATATTCATGATATAAGTGTCATCGGTCACGTAGCAGGTTTTTTCAATCCATTTGCTAAGTTGATCGGTCTTGACGGATTTATTCTAATGGCCTTTATACTTGGCCTGCCAGCAAATGAAATCGTCCTTCCCATCCTCATGATGTGCTATCTTTCTTCAGGTTCCATGCTTGAGTATGATAGTCTTGACTCACTAAAGAATCTCTTGGTTGATAACGGTTGGACACATCTCACTGCATTAAATACCATGTTGTTCAGCTTACTGCATTGGCCCTGTGCTACAACACTTTTAACAATACGCAAGGAGACAAAAAGTATTAAATGGACCTTATTATCCTTCGCCATACCAACTAGTATTGCAATCGTAGTTTGTTTTCTTACGACCAGCATATTCCGTTTGCTTGGCCTCGTCTAATACTGGCAGAAATATGCTTCGCATATATTTCGGTATATAGAATAAGGATAAGGGATGGATGAATTTAACTCATCCATCTCTTATCCTTATTCCCTGGTAGAACGATATTCATTAAAGGTTCTCAACACGATTGGATTATTATCAAAATAATCGACCAGGTCATGAATGCCGCATAAGATTTCATTATTAATCATATGTTCTATTTTTTCCGTTTCTTCTAAAAGACCCTCTTTTACATTTAGCAGCTTTAGAAAACTTTCCACTATGTTATGCCTTTTGAGTAATGCTTCCCCCTTTTCTAGTCCCGGACCCTCCAAAATAATAAAACCATATTTCTCGTACTTTAACAACTTCATTTCTGATAACTTTTGAATCATTTTAGTCACCGAAGGAGGTTGAACATTTAACGCAATGGCCAGATCATTCACTCTTGTAAATCCATGTTCTCTTGATAATCTATAGATCATCTCAACGTAATCCTCAGCGGAAGGTGATAAATATTCATGTTCTTTTCTCAAATATTCTCGAAAGGTATAGAAATCCTTGTCAGACATAGGCAATGTTATTTAATCCTTTCTAATTCTAACTATATTGATATTTCCAAAGCCTCAAAAAATGACAACAAATACAGTCCATATTTTTAACAAAAACGTTTACATTAGAGTATATGATATAATCTCCAAATTATTGTAATTAAATGTTACATAGCCATTGATTAGTTATAATAATCGGACTGAAGCTCATCACATAGTAATTTATGTTAGTAAGACAAAAAAAGAAGGGCTTTCCTACGGAAAGTCCTTCTTGAATAAGCATTAATGATATGATTACTTTAAAGTAACCTTAGCGCCTTCTGCTTCTAACTTAGCCTTAAGATCTTCGGATTCAGCCTTGTTAGCGCCTTCCTTAACGATCTTAGGAGCTCCATCAACAAGATCCTTAGCTTCTTTTAAGCCTAAGCCAGTTACTTCACGAACTACTTTGATAACCTTAACTTTGTTAGGACCAGCTTCTGTTAACTCTACATTCCACTCAGTCTTCTCTTCTTCAGCTTCTGCTGCAGGGCCAGCTGCTACTACAACGCCTGCTGCTGCGGATACACCAAATTCTTCTTCACATGCTTTTACTAAATCATTTAATTCTAAAACGGTAAGGCCTTTAATTGCCTCGATAAAATCTTGAGTTGTCATTTTAATATACCTCCATATAATTTTTAATATTTAATAATGTCCGGGTTATATCATAACCATCTGGTAGCCACTTACAAATTGCCTAATGTGTTTGTAATTAAGCCTGCTTCTCAGCGATCTGCTTAATAACACGAGCAAAGTTTGTAATTGGTGACTGTAAGCTTCCAAGTAACTTGGAAATAAGAACTTCTCTGGAAGGAATAGTTGCGATAACCTGAATTCCTTTTTCATCATAGTAAGTTCCATCAACAACACCAGCTTTAAGCTCAAGCTTAGGCATTGTCTTAGTAGCTTCAAATAAAATTCTTGCAGGAGCAGTAGCATCTTCTAAACCAAAAGCAACAGCTGTTGGTCCTTCAAGCTTCTGAGCAAGAGCTTCATATGCAGTTCCTTTGAATGCAAAGTTAAGCATTGTGTTCTTATATACCTTGTAAACCACACCAGCATCTCTTAACTTCTTACGAAGTTCAGTATCCTGTGCAACGGTTAAACCACGGTAATCTACTAATACAGCTGCTTTCGCATTTGATACATAGCCCTTAATTTCTTCTACAATAGGTTGTTTTAATTCAACTTTTGCCATTAACGTACACCTCCTTGTTTCTTTTTATCTTGCCACATTAGTGGCAAGCTCTATCTCTGTATCATGTCAACCAATAAATCAGTCTCATAAATACAAAAAAGCCTCGTCCTGCCAAAGCAGAAAGAGGTCAACAAAATCAAACGATTTAAATTAACTTTCCCTCGGTAGGCGGTTATACCTTATGCCTTGCGGCACCTACTGTCTTCGGCAGTCTTATTCACAAATGGGATTATAACACGGTTCTAAGAAGCATGTCAACCCTTATTTGCTAAATGTTTTTATTTCACTTTCATAAATATTATAACAGTTTAGCCCTGCAGGTTCTGGATACAATATGCATTCGAAAGCAAGCTTACTTATATATTATATCTAAAACTTGCATTGCTAAACTGTTAGATAAAATTAGCCTAACTTAGCTGTGTTAAGTTTTACGCCAGGTCCCATAGTGGAAGCAAGTGTAACACTCTTTAAATACTGACCTTTAGCTGCGGATGGCTTAGCTTTGATAACAGCACCAATTAATGTCTGGAAGTTATCATTAAGCTGCTCCTGTGTAAAGGAAGCTTTTCCAAGTGGACAGTGGATAATGTTTGTCTTATCCAATCTATACTCAATCTTACCAGCTTTGATATCGTTAACAGCTTTGGTAACGTCCATAGTTACAGTACCAGCTTTAGGGTTTGGCATTAATCCCTTAGGACCAAGTACACGACCTAAACGACCAACAACACCCATCATATCAGGAGTTGCAACAACTACGTCAAATTCAAACCAGTTTTCATTCTGAATCTTAGGGATTAAATCATCAGCACCAACAAAATCAGCACCAGCAGCTAAAGCTTCGTTAGCCTTGTCACCCTTTGCAAATACAAGAACGCGAACCTTTTTACCTGTTCCGTGAGGTAATACTACCGCACCACGAACCTGCTGATCTGCGTGACGACCATCAACACCAAGTCTGATGTGTGCTTCGATTGTCTCATCAAATTTTGCTACAGCAGCTTTTTTAACTAAGCCGATAGCTTCTACTGCATCGTATTGAACTGATTTGTCAAATGACTTTGCAGACTCAATATATTTCTTTCCTCTTTTCATTCTATAAACCTCCTAGTGGTTCAACGGGAAGAACCCTCCCACGTTATTAGATTCTATATCGCACAGTCTCTTTCAACCATGCTGTCTCATTCTTATTAGTCTACTACGGTAACGCCCATGCTTCTTGCAGTACCAGCAACCATACTCATAGCTGCTTCTACGCTTGCTGCATTTAAATCAGGCATTTTAAGCTCAGCAATTTTTCTGACCTGTGCCTTAGTGATTTTTGCTACCTTAGTCTTGTTAGGAACTGCTGAACCGGACTTAAGATTAAGTTCTTTCTTAATCAATACTGCTGCCGGAGGAGTCTTTGTAACGAAGCTGAAACTTCTGTCAGCATAAACTGTAATTACTACTGGTGTAATAATTCCGTCCTGATCTGCTGTTCTAGCATTGAATTCTTTTGTGAACTGTACAATGTTCACGCCGTGCTGACCGAGTGCAGGTCCTACCGGAGGAGCCGGTGTAGCCTTGCCAGCTGGAATCTGTAATTTGATATAACCTGTAACTTTTTTTGCCATGATAGCATACCTCCATATAATGTGGTGTTTGCGGGAATTTCCCTCCCACGTAACGAGCCGTAAGTTATAAAACTTACCTTTTAGTGCCGATAAACGGCGCCGTTAACTTAGTGAATTATGCCTTACCATTCACCGTTAATGGTGCATTAAAACACGCATTTCTTTTGCAGCCATGGTGTCCATGCAAGTGGAACAAGTTAACCTAGAAATGATTGTCGACCATCCCATATGAAATACTTGTCATGAATTAATTACGAACCTTAACTTCACTAAAGCCAATTTCTACAGGTGTTTCACGTCCAAACATATCTACGCTGATGGTAACGATCTGCTTGTGAGGATTGATTTGTTTGATAACACCGGAAGTATTCTCCCATACACCGGAGATAACCGTTACAGTATCACCAATTTCAAAATCAAGTGAGATCGTATCATCATTTTTAATACCCATGCTGCGCATTTCTGTGTCAGTCAAAGGAACTGGTTGTTTTGAATCAGGTCCAACAAAGCCTGTTACACCTCTGGTATTACGAACTACATACCACACATCATCATTCATGACCATATGGAGTAATACATATCCAGGAAACATTTTCTTTTGTACCCGTTTCTTAACGCCATTCTTCACTTCTATGACGTCCTGCATTGGTACAGATACTTCTACGATCTGATCTTGCAGCTTTCTGTTTTCAATTGTCTTCTCGATGTTCGCTTTTACCTTGTTCTCATACCCTGAATAGGTGTGAACAACGTACCAATTTGCTTCTGACATATCCTCATCACCCTTATCCTATAATAAGAAAGCAATACCTTGTTCGATTGCATAGTCCAGAACGTAAATAACTATTCCTAAAACAATGGTAACTGATATGACAGCAACTGTCTGTTTTGCAAGGTATTCTTTATCTGGCCAGATAATTTTCTTGAACTCAGACTTAATTCCCTTAAACCAGCTTCTCTTTGGAGCTTTTTCGGTTGACGTATTAGCCATCTCTCCCATGTCTTCATTTCCTTTCAAATAATTATTTCGTTTCCTTGTGCAATGTGTGGGATCTACAGAATTTACAATATTTCTTAGTTTCCATTCTGTCTGGATGTAACTTCTTTTCTTTTGTCATGTTGTAATTGCGTTGTTTGCAATCTGTACATGCTAGTGTGATTTTTACGCGCACAATATCCACCTCCGATTTCTGTTGTGCAAATGTACCTTGATTTGGGCCGTTTTTTAGGCATAAAAAAAAAGCCCTCTTTCTTCGCTTAATAAATATATCATAGACACGTTGTGCCGTCAATACATTTTTTGTGTCGGCTTTTTACTTATTTATAATAACACAAAACATAAGACAAGTCTATTGTATTTTTTAATTTACAATAGACTTGCTAATTATTTATGCGAAGGTATCGGTAAAATTTTTTATCTTATTAGGTACTTGTTTTCTCTGCGTTGACTACAATTAAACATTTGGCTTTTAGTCCGCTGGCAGTTTTTACAGTTATGTATACTTTACCTTTTGCTTTCATGGTCACTTTACCTGTAGCGGAGACTTCAGCTATTTTATCATCTGAACTGATAAATGTAATGGTATCTGTGCTTCCAGAAGGATTGACAATTGCTCTTAGAACCAATGTTTCTCCGACTTTTGAATTAATATTTGTTTGTGAAAGCGTTAATTTTGTTGCTTTCACTGTTTTGATAATAACCGACTTAACAGAAATATTACCCCTGTTATCCACTGCAAATATGGTATATATTCCGTCTTTCTTTACGTTAAAGCTTCCTTTTCCATTCTTTACAGCAATTTCTGTTCCTGCTCCAGAAGGGAGAAACTCCTGCGCTTTCTTTGTTCCTTGCATATATTTTAAACGCTTCAGACCACTCTCCTCATCCTTTACATTAATCGTGACTGTTCTTGTTTTATAGTCACTCGACACCCTGAAGCTTGAATTTAGATTTGGCGGTGAGGTATCGCCAAGCACCTCGTATACTTGAACGCTTTCATTTCCTGCATAATCTGCTACATAAAAGGTATAGCTACCGGCCTTTGTCAAATCGACTTTTCCACCGACAATTGTTGTACCATTTACACCTCGTTTAAAATCTGCCACAGTTTTTACACCGTAGATCCACTTTATAACTCTGATCTGTGATGCTCCTCCATCCACAACTGAAACCGGAACCGTCATCTTATCCTTATTATAAATTGTCTGAAAGCTGATAATTGGTGCATCCTGATCCTTATCTAATTTAGCCAGAGATTTCACTGCCTTGAGTGCACTTGGAATACCTGCATGTGCCATATATCCGGACAATCCTGATAATTCTTTGAAATTATTAACGATTAAATCCTTTACATTGGCTGCATATAAATGATCCGAGGATGCATATAATAATGCCGCTATTGCTGATACCTGAGGCGCTGCCATTGACGAACCGCTCATTGCCCCATAACCTCCAACAATCGTGCTGTAAATATCCTCTCCTGGTGCTGCTATATCAACCGAGTTCATACCATAGTTTGAATAAGGTGTCATTTCTCCATCTGCATCAATAAAAGTTACGGATATTAAATTATCTAACCCAAAACTTGACGGATATACAGGTATAACATCATTATTGTCACCAGTATTACCTGCCGCTGCCACAAATAACATATCAGACTCTCTCATTGCCTCTTCCAGCTCTGCTGAATAGATATTTGTACCCCAACTTAAGTTGCAGATATCCGCACCCATCATAGTCGCATATTGAATTGCCTTTTTTGCATCTGCTAAATCTCCATCACCATTTGGTCCACCTGTTATTTTTAATGACATTATCTTTATATTAATATTAGAAGCAATTCCTGCAATCCCAGTATTATTATTGGCAATCGCTGCAATGATTCCTGCAATATGAGTTCCGTGATCATCATTATCTAACGGGTCTGCGATATTTTTATTGTATTTTTTAGAATATACATAATGACCTATGGTATTATCATTATTATAATAGTCCCAACCATAAATATCATCCACATAACCATTATTATCGTTATCTATATTGTCACCAGGGATTTCTCCCTTATTAATCCACATATGATCTGCAAGATCAGGATGTAAATAGTCAACTCCTGTATCTATGATTGCAACCACAACTTCACGTTTTTTTGTCTCTGAACCCTTCATCACACTCCAGGCATCAGCCACGTCAAGATCTATCCCTTCTGTAGACTTTATCTCATTCATCATTACACCGGATAGATTCGTATAGCTGCCTGGGTTATCCAGATACCACTGTGCCTGTGAGAATGGGTCGTTGCTTACTGCAAATAAGCTGATTTCATTCTTTTTACCCACCGTATTGAATAAAAGCAAGGAAAGAGCCAGAAGCAAGAAAGCTGTATTCTTTATAATGATTTTTTTGTAATATTTTTTATTTTCCATCATTAGAAGCCCCCCGTTCTGTCCATCTATCTGTCCTATTATAGCTATTTTAGTCTTTACAATTGGCAATCATATGGCAAAAAAATTAAGAATTCTTTATAAAAATTAAGTTTATGTTACGACATATTACGTCTTTGTAATTGTATAATTTTGTCAGTGCAATAATTGGTATATTATGCTATACTAAAATCGAATCAATTGTTATATTCCTTATGTTCCTTTACAGGACAAATACTATTAACCTCACTAAGGAGGTGTCTCTATGAGTATTGTAGATGATTCAAGTTCACTAAAACAAAGAGATTTTTGGAACAATCTTCAAAATGATCTTTTAGCACCAAGCCAAAATTCATCAAAAGATGAATTCCTAACGATCCTTGAGCGAAGTATTATGTTCTCTCTATTCTTCCGGGGTTGTCAGGCAAATGAAATAATGGTTTTTCAGCAAAAACTAAACATTAAGCCATATGCTTATGTTATCCTTCTGGAGTTAGCGGATTCTATTAGCATTACACCAGAAAACTACACTATAAATGAATTTGAACTGCATCAGCTTATCAAGCAGGTTCTTTCTTACAAAAACTGCGTGGTAGGTCCTTTGCTGACTAGGCGTGTTATTCTGTTGATTAGTGATGATACTCTCCTCACCGAGGAGGATCACCGAAAAGAAAGTCATCAGATTTACCAGGACTTGTACGATTTTATAAAAGAAAAATATCAGGTGAAGACGAATGTTGGTGTTGGGGGTATCTACAGTCTTTTTTCCATCTTTTCTTCCTATTTAGATGCATTAACATGTATCTACCACAATGAAACCTTGTGTTATTCTTATTATCTTGACTGGAAAAAAGAGAGGACTACAGCGGACTTTGACTATCATATTGCTGAAAACCATCTGATTGAGGCTGTAAGGCTTCACAAACCGGATGCTTATTCTTATTTTGGATTACTAATGTCTGAACTTAACAATCTTTCCATAGAGGCAAAACGAAGCAAGATTATAGAACTTCTTGTTCTTACACATCACGCTTTAGGACTTGATAATCAAAATGATGTTATTTCACTTGAATATATTAGAATATTAACAGATATGATGTTATGCAGTCCTGAGAAGTTGGTGGATTATGCATATCAGCAGTTTTATTATATAACCAGCTATACAAAACCACAGAAAGCAATAGACTATACAAATGACATCGTGAAAGCAGCAAAAGAATATCTGGAAGAACATTATGCCGATGATATTACCCTGGAAGCTATGGCAGATCATGTTAATATCAGCCCACACTATTTTAGCAAACTATTAAAGAAGAATACCGGTTTTAATTATATCGATTGGTTATCTATGCTTCGTGTGAGGAAAGCAAAAGAGTTATTATTAAATCCAAACTTAACTGTAAGTGAAGTTTGCTTTATGGTGGGTTATAAAGACCCTAATTATTTTAGCCGGATTTTCAAAAAAAGAATTGGCATTACACCAAGTGAATATGTAAAGGCCAACTCATTTATTAACAATATGAATTAAAGAATAACCCGCTATACATTGAGGTTATATATGGATTTCGTACCGAAACTCCCTCACTATTCGGGTAAGTAATAATAGTTTTATCCAAATATTCCATAGGATTTATTGCAACTGCCTCTGCTTTTTTTAGCAAACCTGCAATAAATCCGTTTTTTTGTTCAAATAGCTGCTCCATTTCTCCATCTTCTGCTGCAGACACTGCTATCCTCTTATCAATTTCTAAGCTTCCATCCTCTTTGGCGATAATTCCACAGCTTGCCAACTCCTCTTGATGAAGTTCTCTTAGCCCCTTCATTTCGCTGATAAGCTTTAACGCTTTTAAATGCTCTTCCGAATTCATCGTTCTGTCAGCTGCAAGTTTTATTAGGTTGTTATGGGTATCCAGTATTTCTTCAACAGAGGATAATATCTTCTTACTATCCGAAACAATTCGCAGTGCTACCGGCTCTTCACTATTCCTATGCAGATTAATTTGAATCGTATTTTCCAACGTGAATTCATTCGCTGCGGACTGTTTTTCTACACCATTTAACGAAAAACTTGCATAGGCAGCTTCTTGTTCTACCCGATTAAGGCCAAAGAAATGGACTGCTCCACTATAATAATTATCTGGCTCTGTAAAGGAAAAATCCCTTGCTCCATATCTTCCTGTTCTGTCTCCCTCAATCTTAAGTCGTATAGACTCGTTTGATGCCCCCTTCTCCACACTTGCCATTAGTCCCCATACAGATTGATTAATTAATTGTGCCATTCTCTTTAGGGTATCCTGATTTTCTGTTTTATTTTCTTGCAGGAACTTAAGATCATAGGTATCCTCACCTACCTGCACCGTGAATTCATATTCACCTGCTGCTAAGCCTCGGGTGGTGGGAATATGCTCTCTTCCATTATTAACTTGTACCTGCGCCAAAGAATGTATTTCTAAGTCAATATTTGATGGTAGCTTACTTGTATCCTGATCCATCAGGATTGCATCGAGTACTTCCTTTTTATTTACGATTGCCTCTTTACGGCTAAAACCGCTAAACTCCGGATCTCTCATTTCTTCAATCCTTGATTTCATCATTAAAGCGGCTTCCTTAACTCCAATTGTATATTCCTGATTTTCTTTCGTAAGATTAATCTTAAAAAAGGGCGAGTTTTTACTTAGGTTTATAATATCCTTATAAACCCTTTTAATATCATCTTTTCTGCTGATAGGATACTTCATCTTCTTTGAATCGGATAATCCTTCGATCAAGTTATTATATACCTGCAGCATACCCCTTCTCCTTAGTAGATTTAATCCATTTATAATTAATTATTGTAAATTAATCAGTCAAATACTTCAAGAATATTTTAATAGTATTTAGTAACCATATAAGCCAGCTCACCAAATATCCTGATATTGTTCCAGCCTAATTATTCTGTATAACGAACCACGAAAAAAGAGATTATCCTCCACTAATCAGTAAGGATAATCTCTTTTCTTGTATTCGCGAAAAAAAGCGAAGTATTCTATCAAGCTGCCTGTTAGATACGAGCACGCACTCGATATGGTATTCCTAGTTATATCTTACCTTATGAAGATATTTCTCCTTTGTAGCCAATCCGCCCCTAATATGGCGCTCTGACTTATTGAGGTCCAAGACTACCCTTGCTCTTTCCGCGAGGGAGGGGTTAATTTGTGTGAGACGCTCCGTAACGTCCTTATGTACGGTCGATTTCGAAATTCCGAACTGCTTTGCAGTCTGCCTTACAGTGGCGTTATTGTCGATGATAAAGTTAGCGATTTCAACCGCCCGTTCCTCTATATAGCCTTTCATAGTGTCTGCGTTCCCCGTCTGGCTGGAACGCATTCCCCCTTATTATCGTTGTTGTTACATTGTATGCAGGGAAAAACGACAGTATTACTTGGAATAATTACTGAAATTATATTTTATTTCTATATTTTCGTAAATAATCAGAAAAACTGAAGGCTATTAAGTAACGGAAGCAATCCCCCCATTTCTTATGTAGCCTTCAGCTATTATAAAACATATAAAAACTTCTAGCAGAAATTTTTTATAACTGACATACCTTACGTGGATTTAAGATATTCTTAGGATCAAATGCTAATTTAATTCCTCTCATGATTTCCACAGTAGCAGGATCCATAGATTCAAAGAGATAAGATTTCTTTGCAAAGCCGATACCATGCTCACCGGATACCTGACCTTTTAATTCCCTGGCCTTCCCATAGATTTTATCCATGGCAGCCGTCATTCTCTCTTCCCATACTTCCTCACTAAGGTCATCCTTTAATACATAAGCATGTAGGTTACCATCTCCAGCATGACCAAAGCTCTTGATACGAATATTTACTTCTTTATATAATCCATGAATGTATTCCACCATTTCATTTACACAGCTTCTTGGAACTACTACGTCCACCTCATCCATATAGGTTGTAGAGCCTTTGATCGCTTCTAAGAATGCTCCTCTTGCTTTCCAGATAGAATCTTCTCTTTCAGTAGTATCTGAAATTAAGATATCCAGCGCACCCTGTTCCAAACAAATTTGTGCTGCACTTTCGTAAGCTCTTTCCACTTCTTCTGTTGAATTACCATCAAATTTTAGTAATAGATAGGCATCAGCACTGTTATCCGGGAATTTCTTACCTAGATATTTTTCAGCATCTATGATAACTTCTCTTTGCATGAACTCGATTGCTGTTGGTGCAGACTTTGATTTAATAATCATAGGTACGGTACGGATTGCTTTCTCAAGGCTTGGGAATGGTACAAGCAAGCTGATTGCTTTCTTAGGCAGCGGTAATAACTTTAAGATTGCCTTTGTAATTACTCCAAGGGTTCCTTCTGAACCAACCATTAAATCCTTCATTGCATAACCGGTACTGTTCTTTACTACTTTTCCACCGAATTCAACAACGGTTCCGTTCGGCAATACCACTTCAAGTCCACGAACATAATCTCTGGTCACACCATACTTAACTGCTCTCATACCACCTGCATTTGTGCTGATATTACCTCCTATGGTTGCTGATTTCTCGCCCGGATCCGGAGGATAGAATAAATCTCTCTCCTGCACATAAGCAGACAACTCCATTAACAATACTCCTGGCTCAACAGTGACTGTAAGGTTATCTTGATCCAACTCAAGCACATGGTTCATAAGTGTAGTATCCAGCATAATTCCATGTTCTATAGCTACGGAGGAACCAACCAGACCTGTGCCGGAACCACGGGGAGTAACAGGGATATTATGCTCGTAAGCATATTTCATAATACTTGATACTTCTTCTGTAGAGATTACTTTTACGACTACATCAGGATAGCTTTCGGTATCACTTAATTCATCATGACTGTATTCTTCGTTAATATCCTCACCATATAGGATACGTTCTTCTTCACCTACGACACCTTTAATAAAATCCAAATCGCTTTGATCTAATTTTTTATAACCCATCGAATTAACCTCCTATGCACCTTTGCTCTGTTTTACCTTGTTAATTAGTTCCGGAAGAATTTCATATAAGTCGCCTACCAGACCATAATGAGCAACTTTGAAGATTGGTGCATTTTCATCCTTGTTAATCGCTATGATTTGATCGGAATTATTCATTCCCGCTGCAAACTGCACAGATCCGGATACACCCACCGTGATAATTAATTTTGGACGAACGGTTCTGCCGCTTAGTCCAACCTGTCTTTTTGCTTCAAGCCATCCTGCTTCCATAACTGGTCTTGTGCATGCAATCTGTCCGCCCAGAAGTTCGGTCAGCTCCATAACCATCGCAAGATCTTCTTCTTTTCTAATTCCTCTTCCTGCAACCACAAGCACTTCCGCTGCTTCAATGAATTGTTCTTTTTCTTTTGCAATGATATCAAGTACCTCTATCTTGCTGATAAGTTTTTCTGCTGTAACCTCATTTAAAATAATTTCACCAGACTCCTCACTATTACGTAATGGAGCATCCATTACCTTATAACGTACGGTAGCCATCTGTGGTCTATGGTTTGGAGTTAAAATCTGTGCCATAATATTGCCACCAAATGCAGGACGAATCTGAATTAAATCTGTATTTTCATTAATATCCAGAATGGTACAATCTGCGGTAAGTCCTGTTTTTAATCTTGCGGAAATTCGTGGAGCCAGCTGGCGTCCAACAGGTGTTGCTCCCATTAAGATAGCAGTTGGTTTCACTTTGTTTACGAAGTCCTCAAACGCTGTGGTATAGGGTTCGATTTTAAAACGGTCTAATTGTGGTTGATCATAAACAAATACTTTGTCAACGTTGTAGTGCAGAAGCTCTCTGCATTGTTCCTGTATGTTACTGCCAATCATTACAGCATATACTGGGTGACCTACTTTTGCAGCAAGTTCTTTTGCCTTACCAATTAACTCATAGGTTACCGGATGGATAACTCCATCGATATGATCAACATATACCGCAATACCCTTCCACTCACTTTTATCTATTGCAACTACTTCATCTTCTACATATTCAACTGCGCCTTTCGGACCTTTCTTAACGCAGATTTTACACATCTTACAGGCTGCATTGATTGCAAGTTCACCATTCTTATTTTCCATCGCGTTGAAAGGACAGATGCTGATTAATTCATCGATATTACCAACGAGTGACTGATTGATTACTAATTTTGCCATTTTTCTTATCCTCCCTATGCAAATTTCATATTCTGAAGCTTATGGAATAATTGTTCCGTTAATTCTGCTCCTGTTCCGGTCCACATTTCTCTTTGATCGTTAACCTGTGGAGGGAAAATCCGCTGTACCTGTGTTGGAGATCCGTTAAGACCATAATTTTTTTCATCCTTATCTTCCAGATCCGCTAAGGTAATAATTCTAATCTCACGATCTTTTGTCTCCTGTTTCTTCACGTAGGAAGGAAGTCTTGGCATAAAGATATCCTTATCAACAGCCAGCAGGCATGGATATTGTACCTTAGTAATCTCGATATCATGAGTCATATCCATTTCTATCGTGATATCCTCATCACCTATCTCAATAATTTTTGATACATTGGATACGGAAGGAATACTCATCCACTCGGCAACCTCTGGACCTACCTGTGCGGTATCACCATCAGTAGTCTGCTTGCCGCAAAGGATTAAATCATATTTACCCGCCATTAAAATTGCCTGTGATATGGTGTAACTTGTTGCAAGTACATCTGCCCCGCCGAATTTACGATCAGAAATTAAAATTCCTTTGTCTGCACCCATTGCATATGCTTCACGGATTATGCTGGCAGCTTGCCCCGGTCCCATTGTAAGGACTGTGATAGTGCCGCCTTTTTGCTCTTTGACTCTTAGTGCCGTTTCCAGTGCATACAAATCATAGGGATTTAACTTTGATTCCACACCATTTCTTTTTAAAACTCCAGTAACCGGATCTACCTCTACTTTATTACTGTCCGGAACCTGTTTGATACATACTAAAATTTCCATACTTAACCTCCATGATAAAATCTGTTGAAAGTAGCCACAATGGTTCTCTCATCCATGTATTAACCTAAGATACGTGCTCCTATAAATGTTACTATACCGACAACTAATAGGAAGAACACAAATACCTTAATTGTACCCTTTAATAAAACACTTTCCTTACCTTGTAAGCTTACAGCTGCAACAGCAATTGCAATGCTTTGCGGGGAAATCATTTTAGCCATAACTGCTCCGGCAGTATTGGAAGCTGATATCCATGCCTGATTTAGATTTAACGCCACTGAAGTTTCCAACTGCAAGCCGCCAAATAATACGCTGGCTGAGGTTCCACTGCCTGTTACGAAGGTTCCGACAGCTCCTAATAATGGTGCAAATAATGGATAGAAACTACCTGTTACTGTAACACACATAAGCGCAATGGCAGAAATCATGCCGCTGTAGCCCATCAGTTTTGCTGTTGCCATAATTGCAATAATAGTAATAATTGTTTTTGAAAGCTGAATTATTGTTTTATAGAATATTTTGAACATTTCTGCAAATTTAGCACCCTGCAGTTTACCGCCGATAAAACCAGCAAGGATAATCCATACACCAGGTGTCGCTAACCAGGAGAAGGTATAAGGTGTTGCATTTTCCGCTGAGTAAATAGGTACAATTGTTTTAACTGTTGATAATAACTCATTGAAAGGTGCAATTAGTTTTGAGGTTCCTAAGAGGAAAACAAAGATTAAGATAAAAGGACTCCATGCTTTAAATGCATCTGCTGTACTAATCTTTTGTGCCTGCTTGCTATCCGCTTTCTCTTCTAAAGCAAACTCCGGATCAACGTTTTTCTTACCAAATAACTTAGCTGCTCCTATGGTACATATCATAGAGCAAACAGAACCGATTACTACGGGTAACTCTGCACCAAGATATTTTGCTACTAAAAATTCAGGCACTAAGAAGGATAAACCAGAGATTAAAGTAATTAATCCAATCCCCTTAAATGCATTCTTTTTCTTATTACCTGTTAAATAAACAAGTACGAATGGGGTAACCAGTATCAATATTGAAAGTAATATTACGGTGTTCATTGATAAATCAAATACATCAAGACCAGTAATCTTAGCTAAGGTCGTTGTCGGAATACCGATGGAACCAAATGCTGTTGGTGTTGAATTTGCAATCAAACATACAATTGCTGCAAAGATTGGATTAAAGCCTAAGCCCCAGAGCATACTTGCTGGAATTGCAACTGCTGTTCCAAAGCCAGCCATACCCTCCATGAAGCCTCCAAAGCCCCATGCGATAATCAATACTAAAACTCTTTTATCTGTTGTAACGCCAGCTAACATCTTCTTAATAACTTCCATCTTACCGGTTGCAACGCAGATGTTATAAGTAAATATGGCAGCAATGATTACTATAATAATCGGCCATAATGCCATTGCAGTTCCCTCTGCCATAGCTGTTATGCTCTCAAAAAGAGGCATCTTAAAAGCAAATACTGCAAGGACAAAAGCAATTACCAGACCGATAACACACGCTTTAAAGCCTGGAATTTTTAATGCAGTTAGTGCGACAATCAGCCATAGGATTGGTAAGATTGCCAGTAAAAATGATAGTGTCATAGTTTTTGAATCTCCCTTCTAAACCTTCCGTTTTGTAAATCCCCATAATAGATGAACAAATATTTCCAACTGGTACTACCAATTAGTAAGGTAAAAAAATTGGTATTGCAAAGTAAGATCTGCAATACCGCCTTTCTACCAAGGTATGTAAATTGGTAGGACCACTTATAAACATATTATATTCCCCATTGTCTATTGTGTCAACAAAAGACATTTTATTAACAAACTTGTTGTGCATTTTTAACAATCCGGAAATATTTTACTTTAAAAGACTCTCTTTTTCGCTTAATTTTACATCAACAATATCAAAATGTTTGGTGATTGCCTGATACCCCAACTCCTTATCTCTCTTAACTAAACTCAGTAACATTTCATTGTGTGCTTCATTAAGAATTGCCCTGCTGTCTGGATTACGCAAGATGTCGCTACGCATATCATAGATAAACCTATCAATCAAATCTGACAGTGCTTGTAAAATACTTATGATTAAAGTATTCTTAGATGCTTTTGCAATATTATAGTGTAGCTGCTTATCAAGAATTACATTGATATCTTCTGCTTCATGCTCCAGCTGACCAAGTATTTTCTCCAGACGCTCAATATCGGACTCTGTTATATTATCAATTGCCAGCATTAATGCCTCAATCTCAAGTGCACGACGCAATTGGCTCACTTGATTATAGTCAATTTGATTAAGATAGAACATCATAGACATTGTTTCTGAAAGATTGTGATCAAAATTACCCGCAAGATAGTTACCCGCACCTTGCTGACTTACAATTACACCCATGACATCTAACGTGCGCATTGCTTCTCTTACAGAGTTTCGACTCACCCCTAATTGTACAGATAATTCTCTTTCTGCTGGCAGCTTTTCCCCTATTGCCAGTTCCCCGCTTCTTATTTGTGTCTTTATATAATCTATCACTTTACGATAGGATTTTTGCTGCAGGCTCTTATCTTCTTCCATTTCTATTTATTCCTCCATATAATTTATATAACTTAGGAATTGCAAATAAATACTCTTGCAATTGATATGATTTTTATTATTGCAACTGTCTTACAGATGATAGTTCATGTAGGTTATTCCATGAGTATCACTTCTATTATTGTAAGTGGAATTGCCTAAAATTGCAAATATAATTAAAGGCTCAGGATACTTGCTATCCTGAGCCTTAATTAATCATTTTATTAAATATAACATGCTAATCTTCTGTTACAAATATTATTTTTAATAGAAATCAAACGAATTAAACGTATTTTGAAATATATTTAATGCGTCATAATCCCCACTGCCTAATTTAAATGTATAGATAGTAGCTATCGCTAATACGATGGCAAGTAAAATAAAACCTGCTTTAGCAACTGGAACTTTAATTGCAACAATTGAACCAGCTAATCCAGGTACAAATTTACATATTACATATCCCAATATCATAAGGATGAATATAAATATTAAAATCGACAGAAACATTTTAATGGAATTGGCTGCACCAAAGGTAAGTGATATCGACTGATTATCTATACTGCTGCCTATGAATGTTTGAGATAAATATTCTTTACTCAATTTAACGGATACATCCATCTTTAGTGCAAAAATTCTTGTAAATAGAGTGGTAATTAATGAAATAAAGAAAGACCCAATCAAAGCTTCTTTTATAACTTCCTTAATTGTTCTCTCCTGTTTCTTCCATAATTGTATTGCAAAATAGAGAACAATTATAATTGCTAATACAAAAAATACCGTTAAAATTAAGTTAAAAGGATTATCACTGCTCTCCTTATTACCATAAAGATTCGTATGTGCTTTTAGTAACCCCAATTTTACTTCCTGAATCGTTGTTGAACCCATCATATATTTAATCAGAGGAAGATTGCCTGTTAACATAAATATTAAAAAAGCTCCCCATAGCACAAAAGAAATCATTATAACCGTAATTACATCAGCGTCGTAACTTATTAAACGCACAGCTGTTACAATCGTCGGAACCAAAGCAGTTAGTATCAAAATCACACTTACTGTGGAGACAAAGCTCTTAATATTCTTATACTTCTCTATTGAAGCCTTAGCTAATGTCCCCAATCCTAACACAATTAAAGTCATTAAAAAAGAAGAGAACAACATTCCCGGGAAACTAAAAGATGATTTAATTATAATACTATCTGAACCATACCCAAATAAATAATCACTTATGTAATAATTAAATTGATTTGGCAGCACGCTAAATATGGAATCCAGTACATCTCCACTAAGTATTACTTTTTTTCTTAAAAATAATAATACAACTGTTGTCACCACTGAGTTAGCTAATGCCATTGTTACAATATAGTAAACATCATTTTTTACCTTTGTGACAGCATATCTGATCTTATCTGCTAACAGCGTAAAAATAACGGTAAAGATCAGCAAACTATATGGCGCAAGGAATCCAACCTTGCTGGTAAAAGCACCTGTGAGGCCAATTTCATACTTAACATTCCCGCCATACAACATGGTAAACGTCATTAATTTTGAGTTTGCAAGATCTTTTATTTTATTAATCAGAGCATAATCATAAAAATGTTTTTCGATATAATTATTTGATATTACTGCTAATCCTAGTGAAAGAATAAAGCATAGAACAAACATAATACCCGCGAAGATTGCGCCATTTTTTAGTAAATTCTTGTAATTGCTTTTCACTTTAGCTATCTCTCGGTTACCATTAAATAATTCCGATCCAATTACATCACTTAACCTTGTATTCTTGACGGTATCTTGTAACTTCTGCTTTGTATTTAACAGGGTACTCTCCTTTACCCTGGTTCTGAACACAAAATTACCACAGTTTCCGCAATATCGGCTTCTAACTGGTGCTCCGCACTTTAAACAAAACTTTGATTCCTCTTCCACACTTTGTCTATGACTATGTACTGTCGCTAAGTAAATTCCGCACTTCTTACAGTAAATGTTATTCTCGGTTACTTGCTCTCCGCAATTTGAGCAAAAACTCATACAAATCACCATTCCCTTCCAGGTGCCTGCAACTTTGGGCCGCAGGGACAACTATATTAATATCTTCTCAATGAGGTACCGCAGGCATCACAAAAATTCTGTGTTTCCGTTATTTTGGTTCCGCAGAAGTTGCAAGTACCGGAGAATTGGTTATTATATGCTTTTACTGCAAAACCACAATTCACACAAAATGCAGCATCAGCTGCAACATGCGACTTACATTGAGGACAGGAATTGCTACCTCCATAGCTGCCTAGTCTTGAGATATTAACATCCACCTTCTGGATTTGCTCTGATAATGCTCTCATGTTATCAGAAATTGTACCCTCATTTTTCCTGATCATACTGTGTGCTTCTTCTCCAAGCATTAGCAATAAATCCAATCTTTCTTGCTTTAAGGTAACTATATTCGTTCTCTCATCACTCATTGTTCTTCCTCCATATATTAATTTTTTTTCATTGCATCCATACATCAATACCTGCTTATTCTTTTATTATCCCTTTCTTGATTTTGAGCATAAGAATGCGCTTAACACTTTGATTTATTCTTTCCTCTGTTATCTCACCGCTATTTACTGCCTGTTCCAGTGCATCTATTGCACCTGATAAATCAGCAGGACAAAGCAGGATGTCTGCACCGGCGTTTACTGCATTTTTCACGATATTGGATGTCCCATAGTGATCCGTCATTGCTTGCATATTAAGAGCATCCGTAGTAATCACACCAGTAAACTTTAATTCGTCACGGAGAACTTCCGTAGCTAAGTGATAGGAAAAAGTTACAGGTACCTCTTCCTCTTCTTTTAAAATTAAATGTCCCAGCATTACCATATCTGCACCAGCCTCTATGCCCTTCCTAAATGGCAGGAATTCTTCTTTTCGCAGTTCCTCCAGAGATTTTGACACATAAGCAGAAGCATAATGGGAATCCTCTTCCGTGTCCCCATGTCCCGGGAAATGTTTTAAGGTGCAGATTATATTGCTGTCCTGAAAACCTTTAACCGCTGCCGCCACAAGCTCTGCTGCCTGTTCGTAATCATCACTATATGCCCTATCCCCAATAACAGTATTGGCTGGATTTGACCATACATCTGCTACTGGTGCAAAATCTAAATTAAATCCATACTGGGATATAGAGGCAGCAATTAATTTAGCGTTATCATACGCTGTCTGCTCTCCCAAATCCTTATAGGAAAACATAGGATTTAAGTTATAAGTTTGCAGACTTTTCATGACTCTTGCTACTCTTCCTCCTTCTTCATCACTTGCAATGAATAAAGGAAGATTGGAATAAGCTTGCATACCACGGATCAAATCTATAACCTGCTGCTCGCTTGTAAGATTATTGGCTGAAAAGAGAATTCCTCCAACCGGATAATTCTCCAATGCTTTTCTAGTCGTTTCTCCCGCTGCTGTTGTGTTACTCACTCCTGTCAGGGAATCCGCAAATACAATGAACATTTGGCTAACTTTATCACGCAGGCTCATATCAGAAAGAATTTGTTGGGCTATGTCTTCCAAGTGATTTTCATTATTTTGAGAGTCTGGAGGATTACTTATATCCCCCGATGTATTATTGTTTGAACTTGTATTGTCTGGTTCTTGCGTAATCTCCCCTCCGTTATCATTCTCATTACCTTCTGGTGTTTCCGGGGAGTCATCCTCTTCATTTGCTTGTCCAGACTGACCTTCCTGATTAGGCTTTTCCCCCTGCTCACCCCTGAAAAAGTCATATTTAGATAGTAGTATCACTGTAATTCCAACTACAAATACACTGATCCAAAGTCCATAAAATAATTTTTTTAATTTCTTAATTTTACTATGTTTTACCTTCAACTATATTACTTCCTTTTTTATTCAAATTCACAGATATAGGCGAACTCTCCTGATAAATATGTATAGTCTGCAAGCGGATCATTTCTTTGGTCATTCCAGCTCCAGCCACCAAGACTGGGAACATTCCATAACATGAGATATCTCTCATCGGCCCCATCTATAAAATCTACTCTGGAAGGTTCCTCGACACCCCATGCAGAATAACTAAATTCTTCACCTGTAATCCAATGTCCAATTATTTTACCATACTCACCATAAGAGGTATTTCCACCCATCCATATGTAGTTTGCATCTGATTGTTCTGCCAATGCAATTACTTCATCCATTTCTGCCTGTGAGGTAATTGTAACCAGATGCCCTCCCATGTCCTGGCATTTTTGACTGGCCATTTCCCACGAAATATCTTCTACAAATAATTTATAACGAGAATTTTGCCCATTTGCTTCATCATTACGTATGGTTACTCTTGGCCTGAAGGAAGGATAACCATCTCCAGCATAACCTTCAGCCAATATTTCTACTTGAAGATCTCTCTTCAAATACATATCCTTTGATGCATCACTTTTATATTGGACTACATACAATTCCTTTTGCAGCTCATAGATAGTATTAATAATTTCCGTCATTTCATTCCAATCCTCAAGATTCCAGTATACTCCATTTGTATAAGCCGCAATTTCCTGCAATGCTGAGGTATCCACCTCGCCAGAACTTATAATATATAGCGACACCTGATTAAGATTAGCATAGTCAATTACATCAAGATAAGAATAATAACTCTCATAATCATAGCCTCCGGTAATTGCTATCAGACACTTAGCTCCCTCTTGTGCAGCGGCATGATTGATGCCTTCATATACCGCATCATAGAAGGCTGTGGTCCCATTGTTGTACATTTGATTGATTCCGTTGATAAGCAAACTTGGGTCGTTAGTAAATGCGCACATTTGTTGTACTACTGTATCAAACGCTAATATTTCAGCTTTATCCCCTTGATCATAATTCAGTGTTTGTACAAATTCAGTCAAGGCTGATTTAATTTTACCCAAATTAGAATTACCCACGTTATATCCCTTGTCTATAACAAATTCTATACTTACACCTTCGTTTTCTTCCACAGACGTTACATCCAGTACATCTCTTTTAAAATAATCCTCTTCATCAATACTTTCATTTATTGTAAAAGCATCCGCAGTCAGGTTATTAATACGTTCTCCCGTATCAACATCATTAATTCTAAAAAATGTCTTTACAATAGGGTAATTACTGATGTCTGTGTTAATTAGAGTTATATTCGCCAGCCCCAATACCGGTGTTTCATATTCACTATTTACATATAGCACTAAATCTTCGGAGGAAATATTTATCTCCACGTCACGAAACCCGGAGCTATGCTCTGCTGCCTTTGCTGTATAGGTAAAAGTGGCCTGTCCAAGTTTAAACTCGGAGGAAATAATCTCGCATTTCTCTGAGTTTTCATAAATGGAATATGCATCCTCTGTTAAGTCAGGATTTCCATTAAATTGAAGGATTACGTGGACAGTGGGAAATTGTTCTGTATCAATATAAGCTCTTTCCGGCCGCAAAACTACAAAGGAATAAATCTTTTGATATTTTTCGTAAATTAGATCACTCTTTTTAATTCCTAATCCCTGTAAGGCTAACAATGCCTGATCATAATCCCCATATGACAGATATTCCTGTATTGTATCGACACAATTCGCAAGTTGCAGGGTTTGAATTTCATTTATTTTATTTAGTGCTGCTTCATAATTCGGCTTTTTTATTAATACTGCATGATAATATTCCAGTGCTTTTTCGTAATTATTGTCCTCCAGATAGACATTCGCCATGTTCATGATCTCACGGTATTCATTTTTCTCATCAATATACTTATATCCAAATATAACTCCAAGGATTGCCAAGACTATAACTATCGGTAACAGCAGTTTCAGTTTCTTTGAAAAAGGCTTTTGCCCAGCCGAAGTTTGATCCTGCTCGTTATTCTGTCGTTGAAATACATTCTGCTGTCCACTACTTGGCTGCTGGGTTATGTTACCACAGTTCGGACATACAGTTACCTTTTTCTCTAGTTTTGTTCCGCATCTGCTGCAATACATTTGTTTTCTCCTTGTCGTATGAAATATTTTTTCAAATACTCCTTTATAATACATTAATATATAGACTATGATTTTTCCAATTGCCTATAGATTAAAGATTTTGTCAACCTTATTTATTCAATATTTTACCTTAATTTACAAATACTGTCCATTGTTTTGTATCAATCCAAATCTATATCTCTGTGCCATCTTCTTTCTTTATTTCTATTTATTCTTTCTTTAATTCTTTACTTATTAGCAGTACAGGTTATAATATTCTTAACTAAAATCAATTTGATATTATTCTATTTAATATCATTGAGGCACCGCGATATACAATTACAAATAATAGGGTAAAGGAAAGGATTAATAGTATGTACTATCAGATACAGGATGGGATTACAGAAATTGCATTTAAAGATGTTAAAGAAGACTGTTTAACGCTTGGTTTAATTTCTCTTAACGAGCTTGAGCAACAATATGAAACTTTTGGTTTTTCCTCTATGACTGTTGAAGAGTGTAGGAATGAAATACAGAATATACACAGTACTTTTAACTCCTACTATAATTATTTATTTGGTGTCATCGTTGGGCTTAACCCAGGTCAAATTATAAAGGTTCAGGATCGCATTGGTGTTTATATTAAAAACAATCTCTTGCTTATTGTAATCATTGAAGACCGGGATGATAGTACAAGGCTTAGAGTTCTAGATCTTCTTGCGCAATTGAACTTATCAAAAATTACACAGGAGCGCTTAATATTTGGTTTTCTTGAGGGTTTTCTGAATGAAGATTATTCCTTACTCATCGAAATTGAAAATGATATAAGTGAGCATGAGGATAGAATTATTAATAGAACCATTGATGATGACTTTAATCATCAGATAACCACTTTGCGAAAGAAGCTGCTTCTACTGGATAACTACTACCAGCAGTTTATTGCAATAGGAGAAGAATTAGAGGAGAATGCCAGCGATATCTTTCAGATTGAAAATTTGCATTATTTTAGTATATTTTCAAGTAAGGCGACACGCCTTTGCAATAATGTACGTATGTTGCAGGAGTACAGCATCCATGTAAGAGAATCCTACCACGCACAGCTTGATAATGATATGAATAAAATAATGAAACTATTTACGGTTATAACAACCATCTTTCTTCCGTTGACGTTAATTGTTGGCTGGTATGGAATGAATTTTACAACCATGCCCGAATTAACTTGGCAGTACGGATATCTTTATGTGATAATTTTAAGTATCGTTATTGCAGCAATTTGCTATCTGTATTTTAAAAAGAAAAAGTTTATGTAGATTAAAAAAACTGGAGAGACTGATATGCCACTGTCTACTTGACAGGCAGCATATCAGTCTCTCCAGTTTTAAATATTATTTAATCAGGTTTTATTTTTAAACAAGCTTACAATTCCTAATAGAATTACAGATCCTACAATAGATATGATAAAGCTCCAAAGATTTAGACCAGTTGCCGGACCAAGTCCGAAGATTCCGGCTAACCAGCCACCGACAAATGCTCCGATAATACCTACAATAAGATTTAAACCAAACCCCATCTTTTGATCATCTCCGGTAATTTTACTTGCTATCCAGCCAGAGACACCTCCAAGGATTAACCAAACTATAATATTACTAATTTCCGGCATACTATCAGACTCCTTTCCATGCCTGCACTTCCTACACTATAAGTTCCAGAACTAATATCTGTTACTCATAATATACCCCGAATTATGTCGTAATATACAAGGAGCATAATTCAAATGCTGCATTGATGGAAATCAATCTTTACGCTATCTGTTTGTTTTGAAAATTATGATAAATATCTTCCAATTTTTTTCGATTTTGTAATACAACGTCTATAATCACTGGATCAAAATGCTTTCCTCTTCCATCTTTAAGAATATCCATGGTCATTTCAAGAGGATAGGCTTCTTTATAGGGTCTCTTACTTAAAAGAGCATCAAATACATCCGCTACTGCCACAATTCTTGCACATAATGGTATTTCTGATCCCTTTTTACCATAAGGGTACCCCGTACCATCCCATTTCTCATGATGAGCTCCTGCAATCTCTGCCCCCATCTGAAAAAGACTTCTGCCCTTCTTTTGCAAGTTTTCTTCAGCAGATCTTAATACCTTTTCACCAAAGGATGCATGCTGCTTCATTTCAATATGCTCTTCCATTGTAAGCTTTCCGGGTTTTAATAAGATACTATCTCTAATACCCACCTTTCCAATATCATGCAAGGGGCTGAAACGTTCTATATTATCAATGAATTCAAGGGTTATCTCATCGGTATAGAGATTATTTTCATACAATAACTCTGCGATAGCTCTTGAATAAGTTGAGATTCGATCCAAATGTTTGCCTGTATCTTCATCCCTCGCCTCCGCAAGCTTCGCCAATGCAAGTATACTGCTATAAACAATATCTCCTATAAATATATTTTGATTCAAACTGATCGCAATACTATTAGCCAATGTGTGTAAGAATTTGCTGTGCTCTTCGGTATAAACATTCTTTTCTGTACTTGAAAAAAATATCATACCCATCGGCTCACCGGATACCAGTAACGGTAGTGTAATCGAAGATTTAATTCCGGCATCCAGTACAATCCGATTATAGTTTTTTATCGGCTTTCCCTCGCAGTATTCCTCAAGGTCATTAATAATTCTTGCCTCTTCCGAATCGAACACTTTGCCCAGACTGGTTTCATCAATTGAACTCGTGCAGCCAACGATATTCTCCGGCAAACCAATCACCGTACCATCGGAAACTCCATAGGACGCTTTTAAAAACTTTTTATCCTCACTCATTATAGCAATTCCAATATAATTATATGGAATAAACGGGGAAAAGGTATTGCTAATAAACCTTAAGGTATCCATAAAGGAATCATTATTATTCATATTTTCAATTAAGGTTATAAGTGAGTTTATTTTCTTAAATACCCCATTAATCTCTTCAACAATTGGAATCATTTTCTGTCTAGTTGGTAACCCGAAGTCACTGCTCTGATCGCTCAGTCCAATCTCATCCAACCCTTTGTACAACTGCCTGAGTGGCAGTAATAAATGGCGCTGAAGCTGATATAAGGATATAAATATTACGATTGCTAATAGACCAATTAAAACAAAAGCTACTCCCTGAAGTTCTCTATCTTTCTTAAGTGAATTCTCCAGAAGCTCATTCAATAAATTATCACAGCCTTGTAAAAGCTTCTGATTGTTGTTATTAATAAAGGCTACTGCCTTTTCCATCTCCAAAGCCTGTCCACCCTTATTAAGCAGTACATTAATTGACGAAGCGAAATCTGGCCAGAGTTTGTCAATTTCTGTGAGGGCAACTGATGACTTTAATAAATTTGTATTTAAATGCAACCGATAACCATCTATTCTGACTTTGTCCTTATGTACCTCTTTCAACAACCCGGTAAACCCATCTCTTGCCTCTATCATTTCCTGTTTGGTAACTATAATCTCCTGTTCAATTTCAGCAGTAGAAAGAATAGTCTGAGATGATGAATTTTGCATAAGCAGGTAGAGATGATTTACCGTTTTACTAATCTGTTGGGTGTACATTCTTTGTTTGCCAAAAACATTTATCATTATTTTATCTTCATGTGCATTCTGTCGTGTTTGATACAGAAGCAGTAAAAAGAAAACAAGTATTATAAAAATTGCTGATACTATAATATAGATTCTCTTTTTAACCGGCATCAATATCGCTGGTTTTCTTTTGTTCATTACACTTCCTCCAAATAACGGAAACAGTACTTATTTATTGCTTCACATACCCTTATATTAGGTGATGTCTTATCCTGTGTCAAACGGTTTTATACTGTTTGCTTTAATTACCAATTCTCTATATTTTCTATCTTTTTACACCTTACTTTTAAGGTATCTTTTTAACGTTCCCATTTATCACACAGGGAATTAATTTGACTTAGGAACTTAGCAAGATCCTTATTCGCTCCACCCTTGTTATGCTGAATAACGACTTCAAGTCGTTTTCCTGCATTGACCAGACGGTCAAAGACAGCATTGTGTTTGCCCTGCTCTTCTCTATGCTTCGCCTCAGCAGG
>JASGEU010000236.1:0-19805 GCA_047606065.1 Mobilitalea sp. | reverse complement strand
TCCACTACAAGCATCGGATCAAGAGAAGGTTTCTGCAAGGTTTTACACACCCTCTTTTCCAAAGTTGGGAGGATATTAATAATTTCATCAGAAGACAATATACTTCCATTCACTAAAATCATGGCAGATCCTTTCTGTAACGTTTATATTTTGCTATTGTCTAACAGTTCGGCAGCTCCTGCGGCGCAGGTCTTTATATCCTGTACTCCCACCCGTCCAATGATTTCAAAATACGGTGCTGTAATCCCACACCCACATTCGGCTCCATCATGTAAAATACCTAGGTCGTCCGTCATGACACTGATTAACGGCATACTATCTATCATCGGCGTCAGCAGGTTTATCAAACCGATTTCACCATTTTTAACTGGCTGCAGCGTATTGACATTCCGTATAATCACTCTACTATAGATTGGGACATGAAAATGATGATTTTTGCAGTCACAATAAATAATTGGATGCTCAGCTGCGCCAAAGAATTCACGGCAATTTTCTTTTCTTATCCCCAGAACTTCTTCAATTAGGGCATATAGGGTGTTTTTATCTACCTTTTCTGTATAGAACTGTTTCCAGCCACCCCCCAATAGCACCCTGGAATCCTTATGCAGCTTTAATTGTATTCCGGAATTTTTAAGCTCCTGAAGGAAAAAATAAGTGTAGGCTGGAAATCCGATCAGCCTGACTGGAAAGGGCTTACGGCTGTAGCTTATCAGAGCTTTTTTTAGTCCCTTAAGGTCAAGCTGATATCCATCCGGTGATGATTTTAAAGCATAGCATCGCCTAAGTGCAGGAGCAAAGAAAGTGGACCCGAAAGCTGTTTTCGAGACTATGGTATGGTTGTTTTTATCAGGCTTGTAGCTTAGAAGGATATAATTAGTGGGTTTGACAGAAAGTAATTTATGATATGCTGCAGTTCGTAGTACCATATAAGCTCCATAGTAAAGACCTTTAGCATCAAATCCGATATGGCTTTTCTTACCTTTTGTTCCGGAGGAGGTTGCCTTAATAAGTAACTTGTTCATCGTCATTGATTGAAGCTTATGAGATTTTAGATAAAGAGTCGGTATCGCAGGTATCTTAGCAATATCAGCAGTAGACTTAATTAGATTAACGCTGAATTTTCTACCTGACAAAATAGCAGCATAATCCGAACAATGCTTCTGATGATACAACACATTTCTTATAACAGCATTCACAAACAATTTGCCTGTCCCCTGATAATCATAAAGTTTAGGATAAGTAAATAGCTTCCTTCGATAATCCATGCTGGTAATCCCTCCATTCCATTTGTATTATTTTACCACAAACAACTAAAAAAATATAGATACGAGCTAACTTGGCAAATAACAATCATCCACAGCCTCCGAGGAGAATTCAAATTAAAAAGCATTCTCGCAGTTATACCCCTTATTCGATTTATCTTCTTTTTCAATCTTATTTTTATCTACTGCCACCATTGGTTCATTATTTGTTTGAATAAATTTATAGCACTTGCTTTACTGAACCTATAAATAGCATATCACTGAAGGTGGAAGTAGCCTATAACTCAAATTTAACTCCTGTCAATTCCTCACTCAAAGACCATAGGCGGGTGGCATGTACCGGGTCAATTGCCCAAGGCAGTATACCGAATGGAGATGTGGAATCTGTAACTGCTTCAGCAATATTACAATCCTCACAATATACTCCTCCCATATCTGTTAAATCGTTGCTCACAGCACACCAAATTGGTGTTGCGGCACCTTGGCGTGTATTTTTGAACTCATCTCCGATGTGATGAGGTTTGATTCTTTTTAGTAAATTTAAAAAAGCAGTTCCATTAAGACCTTTCATGATTTTCGGCATGAGATTTGCAAGCCATTTTATAAAGTATGATGTGTTATCCGGCAATTGGCTATTACCTAAATTAGTCATCGGAACTAGTCCCGGATGAGCGGCAAATGCTCTCACACCAAATTCTTTTGCACGACGGTCAAGCTCCACTGCAAATAAAACATTGGCGGTTTTCGACTGGGCATATGCTTTCATTGGGATATATTCGGTTGTATCATAATGAATATCCTCGAAATTAATGCCGCCCAGCCGCTGTGCCCGTGAGGAAACAGCTACAACACGCGCTCCGTTTGCTTTTTTCAAGGCTGGCCAAAGTCTTGCAGTTAATTGAAAATGACCGAGATGGTTTGTGGAAAATTGTGATTCATAGCCGCGTGAATCTCTTCTAAGAGGTGGCGCCATGATACCAGCATCATTAATGAGGATGTGCAGCGGCTCCCCTGTAGCAAGAAACCGTTCTGCAAAAGCATCAATAGAATCCGGCTCCATTAAATTGATTGTATCCATCTTCACATTTGGGATATTTTTCAGAGATGCCTGCGCTTTCTGAATATTTCGCACCGGAACAAGAACATTGACTCCCGCTCTTGCAAGTGCCTTTGTAATTTCCAGACCCACACCAGAATATCCGCCTGTCACAATTGCATTTTTCCCTCTTAGATTATACTTCTTTATAACGTCTTTAGCTGTTGATTTAGGGCCGAAGCTGGATTTTATTGGTTCTTGCTTTGTAACCTGTCCCATAGTAAAATACTCCGTTTCTTAATCGTTTAATTTTCTTCTCTGATAACACGTCGGATGCGACTTAAAGAAACCGCTGTAATACCTAGATATGAAGCTATATGTGCTTGGTTAACTCTTTTTTCTATATCAGGAAATTCTGTTATTAGGTTTAAATATCTCTCTGTTGCTGTTTGGGTAACAAGACTGGTTTCCCGAAGAATTTTGCGCTTTAAAGCCTCCTCCAGCATATTGATATATGCCATCATTAAATCTGGATCCGATTTAATTTGTTCCAATAAAACAATCCGATTTAATTCCGCCGCTTTACATTCTTCTAAAGCCTCAAAGTTACACACGTGAGGTTTATCTGTAGTCAAGAAGTCCGATCCATAGGTTGTACCTTCAAAAATAAACATATGAGTAACATCATTACCATCAACATCAAGGTAGTACCCACGGATAATACCAGACAACAGAATGAATCCTTTATTTTCTGATGGAATTAATGTACCTTTTTTGAAAGTTATTGGTTTATTAAAATTAATTATTTTTTCTAAAGTTTCTTTGCTGATAGATTTACTATATTGACTTAATTTCTGCTCTAAAAAATATTTATCGTCCACTAATATTCTCCTTTTTATAATGAAATTGTAACTGAATTTGAAGTCAACTTCATTAACATATGATAATTTTCTCGAACTTTTTTAGGTGATAATAAAAAATACAGCTTAAATATATTTCCTGGTTATTTTGAACTTTATTATTTTCTTTAAAAAAGTTCAAAAATAAAGTTCATTTTATCTAAATGAACTTTATCTAAATTTACTGTATTTATAGTTATTTATGGGTGTATTATAAGTTTATAATTTTTTAGTTATTTTATAATAAACTTAATTTCGTTGTATCCGGATTTTTATCTTTATAACAGATGAACTTATTCTCCGTCAAGATAGTTCACTTCCGACTCAATTTTGAATGATTTTTGCATGCCGCCAGCCATAATACGCACTTTGCCTGTATCAGGATAAATAACTACTTCCGGCGAACTTACTGTATGAATATCAAGGTAAAAAAGCGGCATATCTGAATTATTGGTCAACATATGCGCGCCGTTTTCATTTGGGGGCATTACAATTACATCACCTTCCGAAACTTCAATATCACCTTTTGGTGTTTTTAATGTAGCCGTTCCAGTAATAATATAAAAAACTTCTTCATTCCCTGTATGCTGATGATAGGGATAATTACTTTTTCCTGGTTGTAACGTATAGAAGTTAACACTGAGTTTTCCCTCGCCACTTCTGAATGGCGAAGCAATTTCACTTCTTTGGAATCCAAACACTCGTTCCTTCTTACCAATATAGTCATAAATCTGATTTAAATTGAAATCGCTGTACTGTGCTGACTTTACATTTTTTATTTCCAGCTCTTGCATAATAACCTTCCTCTCACAATATAAAGTAATGTCCAGTTCGAAATCTAAGTTGGAGGCATATGATATGATACTTACTGCAATACATTTCATTGGTCTGTAGTTGTAAACAATAGTGAAGCAGTCTGATTATAACTTTCGATATTTTTCTGACAACAATGCATATAAGGTTATCCATTTATTAGGTTCCCCTATCTCTCCTACCTCAAAGTATGGAAAAGATTTATCAAGAATATATTTACCTTCAGAATCTTTTTTACTCTCTAACAATGCTAATGCCTTATTGCAATTAGGATGATTCGCCTCTCCAAGAACCGAAAGGCCGTATATCGTCATTTGTAAACCAAGTTTCACATGGTCAAACGGATAATATGTACCTATCATTTCTTCAATGATTGGCTTTTCTGGATTATCTGGATGGAATGCAACATAATGGTCGATATAAAAGTTTATCAGCGATTTAAACTGTGGCAGAATAACACCAATCTTTTTCAGTTCCGCCGCAAGTAAAAGGTAGGTAGTAGTTTGTCTGTAACACCCCATATCCGAAAGCTTAGAGTCGTTTCTTTTCTTCGTTTTGTCCAGACACCGGATCGAGCCGTCTCCCCGTATGGTAGAAAAAGCTAACGATATTTCTTCTTTCACCCACGTATGATTGTAATATCCAAGAGATACCAAATTTCTTAACAGCAATATTTTTGCGCACTTCATACTGAGGTCCAAATTCTTGATAGCACGTTCCATATACTCATCAATAGGAACATCAACGCGTGTTAAGCCTATTTCCGCAAGCGCTAAGAAAGCAGTGACATCCTCCCACTTTTTATTAACCTTAAACTTATCCATGATTAAGCCGACAACCTCTGATTTCTGTAAATCGTCAAAAACTCTTTTCACTTCAGAATCATCCTTGGGCATATCTAAAAGCTCAATCATTGTCCGGTATTTCACCTCCGGATTTCCATCCTCAAGAAGCCAATTGATTACATTATTCATCACTGTACCTCATCTTCCTTTTTGTTGTTTTGTATCGCATAGTGAATGCTGCATCTACCAGTATCAATGACACCTGATTTATATCCAATAAACATTCCAAGCTTATTGCGACTTCACCACTTATCCTTTTTTAATGTCGTATAATCTTACTAAATTAGCATATGTAATTAATGTTCTATTACCCCTATATTAGCATTCACGGATATAATGAAATGATATCCCGTCTAGTTCACTTTGTCAGGGCATATACCAAAAGGAATTAAATTTATGTAAATAAGTTCTGGAGCCTTTGGGCATCTGTGTTGCAGCATTAAAAATGTTATAATAATCACCTGCGCCCATACTGATTGACATTAAACCAAAAATACCCAAAATGGTGAGTGACGGCCAAATAAGTGCTATACCAAAAGGAATTATTCCAAATATAAGGTTTGGTAATAATGATAAAAATATATACCTGCCTTTACTCATTGTTTCAGGACCACCGACGAACATCATTCCTTGTTTTAGGTTAGTATATAGATAAACATCTTCCTTAAAGCATATCGCATGCAAAAATTCATGTGGAAACAAGCATAATATGGCGAGAACTCCTCCCCAAAAAATAGCGTCAAAAATAGCTTTACCACATCGTAGATAAAGAATAATGCCTAAGGTAATAAGTAATGCAAATGCTATGATATTTGCTATTACCATCATTGTTTTCGTATCTTTTACTTCTTTAAATGGAACTGCACCGTCTTTGTGTGGCCTTGAGGGTAATGACTCTGGGTTTAGATCGTATTTTCCTTTATAATGTAATTTCATTAAGTTTTTACTCCATTCTATATGTAAGTGATTGTATTTTTAGCTTTAAGAAATGAGTTAAGACATTCCTCTCAAATTCAAGGTGTTGATTTGCGAGGAATATCATTCGGTAATTAGCATTTTTTCATACTGATAGTTCCCTCCATTCACAGTCATATGGCACATTGTGAGTTCCAAATTGAAACGCCTCTTCCCACAGCTGCCAGGATTGAGAAACAGTACTCCATCGATAATTTCAGCTGAATATTTGTGGGAGTGTCCAAAGACCACCACATCCACATCTGTCAATTGCTTGGGGATATCCTTCTTGTTATGAACGATGAAAAATCTTACACCTTCAATAGTAACTGTAATGCTTTTCGGCAGTTCTTCTGCCCAATCCTTGTCATTGTTACCACGCACCACATAGGATTCACCTAGCTGTTGCATAGACTCGAAAATATTTGGGGTATTGATATCCCCAGCATGGATACAGCAATCAGCTTTCATCAGTTCTGCTATGACCTGTTCTCGCAGTACACCATGCGTGTCCGATAGAATTGCAATGTGTTTCATAAGTTCCTCTTTCTTGATACGTATCATGATATTCTTATGAAATTCAGTTAAATATCATTTTAATACATGAAATTAGCTTAGTTGCATGTTACTTATCTATATTTTATATTACATAAATTGTAATAGCAACGAGAATATGTATCTTATTCCTATTAGATCTTATCTATAAAAAAACGACAAATAGTTTGCAATAACTAATGCCGTTAATTTAACTTTATTAAATTATATTTTCTTTCCTGTAAAATATCGCTGTCCCAAAGACGCCTATCATTAGCAATGCAATGCTTAAGACAAAAGGAAGTACTCTTGAAATATCACTTAATAATCCTGCAATATAACCAAAGGGCACACTTACCAGCATAACCACAGTCTGAAGTAATGCCATAATTCCCGAACGCTCTTCTGGATTGACATGTATGGCAACCAATGACTCTCTAAGCGTGCTTAATACAGCAAACCCCAATGCTTCTAATAATAGTGAAACTGATAAAATCACATATCCCCACACACCTGTGTCTGATATTGAAATTAACAGGATACAGCTGGCAATCGTACTGAAAAAACCTCCAAACAGCGGCCATTTTAGCTTTGATTGCTTAATTCGAGATATAACCGTAAAGAAAAGGAGGATGGACAATATGCTTTTCACCATTGGAAATATGGGTAATAGCGTATCCGGTACTCCAATGCGCCTGGAGGCAATAATTTGCCAGAAAGTTAATCCTATCATACCTACAATCTCAACTAGTACGCTGATCACTATGGCAAATTTCGTCCCTCGCGAAGCAAGTATCATATGTATAGCTCCTTTGTAGCCACCGAGCATCTCTCGCCAAGACCTTTCCCTGGCTGCTTCACGTCTGACTTTGCCTATCGCTGTCTCTGTGGAAAGCTTATATAGTATGAATAATTTTACCGTCATGATTATAAATGCATTGATATAGAGTATTCGGATAGCCGGCATTAGGGTCAGCTTGGCAACCAGTATGGATGATATCGGCGCAAAGATTGCTGATAGATTACCGCAAATGATTACCCAGGAGTAGATATGGGTTATTTTATCCCTTGGCGCATCTTCTACAAGCAGACAATCCCAGGATACTGTAGTTATTTTCATGGTACCGTTTAGTAGTGCTGCTACGATGAAAAACCAGAACCCCTGACTGAATGCCCAGATCAGGCAAGGAAGACTCCATGCCAGAAAGTCAAATACCATAGTACTCAATCTTCGTCCCATTTTATCGATGATAATACCGGATAAGAAGGCGAAAATCATTTGAGAAAACATATAGATCGAAGTAACTAACCCCACTTGTATGTCATTCATACCGAAGGCAAGCATGTACACCGTGGCATATGGAAGGCATAAATTCATAGATAATCCCCACATGGGTTCCGTATAGACACATGCCCGGGGATTACCACGCAACTCAACTAAGGTCCGAAGTAATTGGTGTTTTAGTAAAATATTTTTCATGAAGTCTCCAATCGCAGTATACATAGTATGTAATATTTAAAATCACGGATAAAACAATTCCAACTAGCTAAGAATTCATATATTTAATGGTTTCCTGTCTATTGCTCCATTCATTATACTATTGCTCTCGCCACTTTTCAACGTAATCTCCTAATTCCTTACAACAACAAGGCCCTGCCTAATAAAGCAGAGCCAATTATAGAGTACAATGAAATTGGGGATTAGAACCTTAATTATGTAGTTCGTCAGATATAATCATCTTAGAGGTAATCTATCATATTTCATGAATTAAAAAAGAAAACATCTGCCAATGTGCCGTCATCGTATTCAGTCCGAGGATATGATGTAATTAATTCATAATTCCCGTTCGTATAGTCACTAATTACTTTATTCCAAAAGTAAACTGATGACAGGTTTTTAGGATGTCGTTTTAATTGCCATCTACCTTTGTGGAGGTCTAAAACCATATAAAAAGCCTTTTTACCTACACCCGTACGACGGTATTTATACATTACAAAAAATTCGGCGATTTGAAAATCTGTATCCCTATCATCGACCTCTGGTAAATCAATAACCATAACGAATCCAGCCAATTTTCCATCTACAAGGATAAAATATGCCCACCTGTTTTTTTCGGTCCAGTAGTAATCAAGATATTCATATCCGTATAATCCCAACTTATTTACATCTCGATTATCATATTGTGAAAACTCATAATCATACTTTTCTAATAGATTATTAAGTATTTCCCTTTCGTCTAATTCAACTGGTTTTAATATAACATTCATTTGATTTATCCCCCATATTTTTTATAAATTACTGCGTACTCTTTTCCTGGTTATAGCTTGGTTTCTGACTTCAAGTAAACGAATTAATATTTACCTTTACATAATTTAATATAAATTCTTTGAGATACTCTACGTTCTTTAAAAAGAAGTCCTTTATTTCGGAATCATCACCGGAATAGGTGGACCATAGATAATGTAGTCTGAATGATATTCTGTACTCTCCCAAATCGTGTAGCGTATCTTCCATTTTGTCGATATGATTTTTATCACAATTGGCAAACAACATCCATTTATCACTTTCATCCGATTCAATCCATAATATAAGTAACCTCATTTGAATCAAGGGATGATATACTTTGGGGACATTATCCAAATTACTTTTAAATATATCCGTAAATAATAATTGCTTTCTATTTTGAAATATTAATCTTATATATAAATCAAGAAATTCACATACTTTATCAAAGGTTAAATCCTCAATATTAATGTCTTTTTTTATTTGCTTATCATATAAAAATACATTTTGTGATTTTACAAAACTAAATGCAAATAAGACAAAAAATATGCTGCTAATTAATAATAAAAGCATCATTGCAATTATGCTAAACAACTTATCAATATAAGTACCTTCTATATTTAATCCCCACCACAAAAATAAAATAGCCCCAGCAAATAATGATAATCCGATGATTAATATATGCCACTTGGTAATTTTTCTCATAATTCCCTGCTTCGTTTATTTTTATGGTAACCACTTATGTCCATCCGGATACATAATTTTCAAGGAATTATTCAACCATTCTTTTTGTTCCTCATTCATTTTTAAAAAAGCTAATTCAAAATCCTGCTGATACCCTTCCCGTTCTGTATCCGTGGATTTATAAAGTAATAATAGCTCAGGCGCTAAATAATAGGTATCCTCTTTATGTAAAATCGCTTTGCTTAATTCTCTCTTAATTGCTTTATTGCGAGCATATAAGAAATTATATTCATCCCTATCGTTAAAAAGAAATTCCACGAAGTTTAGCTTAGTTTGTCCGACATGATAAAAATCGATTATATGGATATCTGTTTCGTCCGTAGGAGTTATTTTGACCAACTCACAATCGTTTGTTAAACAAAAGATATTTCGCTTCTTATACTCCTGATGGTTTATATCTGTTATATGATGAGCCAATCCTCCGCCTAACATTTCATATACCTGATAACCCATCGATTGCATATATAAAATTATTGAATTACGATCCTTCCAATATGCCAGAATATCAATATCTCCATGTTTTCTTGATTCATATCCTAGAAATAAATCAATTGCAAAGCCTCCACAGATTGCATGTTCAAAGTTCTGACCTTTTAACAATTTAACAGCTTCCTCTAATAATTTATTCATTTCTTGTCCTCAACCATTAGTCTTAAAATGTTTTTCTTTCTATACGCTGATGGATTTCTTCATTAAATGATAACATAGATAATGTCCATTTTCAGTTTTAATCTTATGATATTCAATTGGCACATATCCTCTTTTAAGGTACATCTCAAACGCAGGTAATGAGGCATCTAATATGATTTCAGAGTAGTCATGAAATATGATTTTTTCCAGTTTATCCATTATAATTGTCCCGTATCCCATTCTCTGATATTGTGGCAGTACAAAAAGTCTATTAATTTCATTTCCAGCTATACTTCCAGTTCCTATAATTTTATCATCATCCTTAATTAAATACACAGATTTATCAGAAATTGCTTTTTTAATTGCTTCATTAGAATGATGGTTAAGGAAAAAATCAACTGCACCTTGGGGATAATAATTTGTATAAATCGTTTCAATTGTATTTCTTACAATATGATTTACTGTATCCAAATCTTTCATTGTTGCTTTCACTAGTATCATAGTTACCCCTACCAACACTCCATCATTTTATTAATTATTACTTTGCTGCTCATTAACACAATCAATTGCCAATACAACGGCAAGTGCATAAATCTCATCCTGTGGGGATGCAATATCAAGCCCGTAGCTGTCTCCCCAGGTGAACCATTCTTTTTGAATGGACACTACAATTCTGCCCGACTGAATTATCTGATATTGATGATCCCAAAAATCCCCCTCTACGCTCCAATTAAGCCCTTCAATTGAATAGCGTGGTTTAAAGAAGGTAAATTCCTTCTTAATCTCTGCAATGAGTCTGCCGTTTATAAAAACCTCATACCTTGGCAGGAAACTCCATAGTTTTTGTTGGATAAAAGCTTCTTCATTGCCAAATGCATTTAGTACATGCAACTTCTTGCCCCAGGAAAATAGTTCACCTTCAACAAAGTAACGATCCGCTCCACTTTCATCCTTTACTGTAAAACGGTCTTTCCAGGAAAATACCTTCTGCTTAATATATAGCTTCATAATCTTCGCCTCCTCATCTAACACTTATTAATTAATCTTAAATAGTTAATATTCAATTTGAATGTACTCTTATTTCCAGATGTTAATTCTCCAGCTTTTATTTGAATGAGTAATTGATCCTTTCATCTCTGCTTTATCCTTGTTTCGATTCAGATTATTGTACATTTCATCCATATCGGTATAATATCCTATGGTATAAAAATTTAAGCTGATGAACTTACTGTCTTTACATATATTTGAAAAATCGATTAAAAGTCCTCTCTTGGTCATTTCTAACAGCTCATTCTTAATCTCTTCCGCCATGGGATATATTTTTCTTTTTTTATTTGTTGAGAAACTATCTACTATTTTATTCGCAATGACATCTTTAAAAACATCCATGTCCTTGCAGTACAATTTGCAAAACCACCCGTCATCATGGGCAAGATATACATAATTATTATTTATTCTATCAAAAAATGGAGTTTTTAATGGTTTACAAAAATGAGATAAATACAATACTTCTGCCATCTCATCAGATGTACATTGATTTAAATCTTCTTCGTTAGCGTAGTCTATCCAATTGAAGTTACCCAAACCATATATATCTTCTTCTGCTAACTCAAGAATTTCTTCTTTACCATTGGCAGTTTCTAAAAACCATCTTAAATTAAAGTTATTTGTAACATTACTTCCACCCGTTACTAGAATATTATCCAATTGTATTGGAGTATGCTTAATAAATTCCTTAAATTCCATACCGTAATATATATAATAATTCTCGTCAAAATTTGCATTAATATAGAATACATCTCTTAATCTTCTCATGCTGTTTCAAACTCCTCTTACTTCCATATATTCCATTTTATATTACAATCTTAGTAACATCAACATAATTATCTATTTTTAACAGACCGCCCTTGTAGGGGAATTAATACTGGAATTGCTGCCGCTATAAGTATTATACCCATGAAAGCCGGTGCAGAATGACCAAGTGACACATAGATTTGACCCCCAACGACTGGCCCAATTATTCTGGCTAAAGCCTGTATGGATTGGCTGCCTCCTTGTATCCTCCCTTGTTCACTGGAGTCGGCAGACTTAGAGAGCATCCCATTAAAGGATGGTCCAAAGATTGAATCTCCAAAACCAAAGATAAACATTCCAACAATAAGAAATGGATAGAAAGAAAATAAAGCTGAGGCCGCAATCAGACTATATCCTATTATCTCTGAAATCATTCCAATAACTGCTATCTGTGCATCTCTAAGCCTTAGCAAAAGCTTTGGCATGATGAACCCTTGTGAAATAATGTCTTGGATGCCCATGATTGAAAACATCAGTCCAATAATTGCAGGTGCCCAATGAAAAGTATCTATTGTAAATTGTGAAAAAACCGCCTGTAAAGATCCATTCGGCAACCATAGTAAAAACGCTGAAATAAGTAGTCTCTTCAGGTTTTTCATAGAAAGTACATTTACCAGCTGTGTGAATGGATTTAGTCTTACAATTGTAATCTTTTTCAGCCTATCACTCTTTTTAAGGCTCTCGGGCATAAAAAAGAACCCAAAAATTACATTTACTAAAGTTACAATTGCACCAAAATACATTGGAGCAGAATAACCAAACTTGGCAATCATCCCGCCTAAAGCCGGTCCAAGGGCAGAACCGACACCTGCAACTGCACTTATCCATCCAAAGTATTTGGTACGCTGCTCTCTAGGCGTGATGTCTGCAAAATATGCAAAGATCGTACTTATACTCCCGCCTGTGATACCCTCAATAATTCGCCCAGCAAAGAGTACCCATAAAGCTCCGCCCACACCAAAAACTATGTACCCTATGGCTGAACCCAAAAGGCATACTAATAATAGTGGACGGCGGCCAAATCTGTCGCTCAAGACTCCAAGTCCGGGAGCTGCAAAGAATACGCAAACCGCATAGGTAGAAGTAAGCAGTGTAACAACGATTGCTTGATTTTCCGGATTGGTTACATATGGTTGCACTAAGAATGGTACAACTGGTGTTATGATACTGAAGCCTATGCCGCAAAGAAACACAGACATAAGTCCAAAGATCAATGCCTTATTATCTACAGCTTGTTCTGTGTTCTGTTTATTGTGTAAGTTAAATTTAAACATTTAATTCCTCCTTAAACGCTTTATATTGTTTCCATGGAACCAATATAAAATATCACATTTTTGTTTCCTTGTCAACAAAATTAAAGATACAAAAATACAGCCCTTCTCAATAGAGTTAGGCTGCATGTGGTTTCATTTATTAGATAAATCTATTCTGCTTCAATCTCAATACCCTGTTTCTTTATTTCTGCGTCCAAGTGTTGACTATACTTTTCCATAAAGTTAAGCATATTGTCAAACTGCTCCTCGGTTATTTGTTCAAATACGACTTTGTCCCTCTCCTGGAATTCTTTATGAAGTTCCTCATGGATTTTGTAAACTACTTCCCCCTGGTCAGTAAGCTTATAATAGATTTCTTTTTTGTTATCCGGCTTCTGGTAGCTTTCAATGATGCCTTTTGCTATAAGTTTCTTTGTTATTTTACTCATGGCACTTCTGGTCATATAAAAGGACTCTGCAAGCTTTGTCACATTGGAATCTACATTTCGCCCAATGTATTCAATGCAATGGACTTCCGAAGACTTGTAATCTCTAAGACTTTCTTCCATCTTAAATTTATTAAGCCAAACCATTTTATTAAATAAGTCTCTGAAACCTACCATGATCTGTTCTTCTTTGTTCATTGTCATCCTCCCACCATTGGTACATTTACAATATTATATAAAAAGTTTGTTTTTATTTCAACAAGATTAATATAATTATTCATAATGGGACAATGAAAACAATTCATCTTCGGTATAATTAAAGTACAATTTCGTAAAATCTTGCATTATTCCAATGAAATAGCTATAATTACCATGGTAAATTCTTCCTCCGGTGTCTGCTCCACTGTTGAAAGGATTTTATATTATACTAATGGAGGACATTACATGCTTAGGGAAACAGAATTTGAAGAAATATATGATAAGCTGCAAAACTATAAATATACCTCACTGCAATACACAGATTATGAAGATTGCCAGGATGCCATAATTCTATGCAATAATGACGAACTTATCCTACTTCAGGATAAAACAAAAGAACCTGCCATGATATATTTTGCGGTTACTGATTTTACGTTGTTAATTGACAAATTAAATGGAATTTCAGGAAGTCTTCGTTTGCATTTTGTTCCACGTGAATTTGCAGCCGACCTCGTAAAGCTTGGATTTATCGAGTGGGCTGAATTTGCTGACTATTTCAACTTTAATTTAACAGATACGGCATCAATTTGTAAAAATACAGAGAACCCCGAGTTTCTTACACAGGACGAATGCAAAGAGGCATCTTTGGTGTCTAAAAAATGTGCATTACAATCCAGGGGATTTGAAGGAGAAACCGAAGAATGGTTTGCTGACTGGATTTGCGAAAACAAAGTTCTAATTTACCGCGAGAATAACTCCATAGCAGGTTTTTGCTGCGTTTCGATTTACAACGAAGGCACTACCTTATGGGTTAGAGAAGTTGCAGTTGATCCTGCTTATCAAGGAACAGGAATAGGTAAAAAGCTTATGGAACAAGCAATCATTTATGGAGTTACGAACGGTGCCGTAAAAGGATTTTTAATGGCAGATGTTTTAAATAAAAATGCGATAGGTTTGTATGAAAAATATGGCTTTACGGGAAAAGATGCAGCAGGTGAGCTTCAGATGATTAGACGCTAATTATGTAAAACTGTATAATCAACAGTTTTTTCAAGTAAAAGGAGTGTGTAATATACTTATAAAGTATTGCGCACTCCTTTTATATTTAATACATTTTTACAGTCTTTAGATAAAACCAAAGTACCTCATAATTCCTAAATAAATTCTTATTTCTGTTCCTTTAATAAAAATCGACTAATTTTTACTTCTCAATGATAGGAAATATAAGTCCTTCAAAATATTTTTCTATCATTTCCGGTGTTTCTTTCATTCCATTATGCATCCACCATTTTACCAACTCAATAAAACTACTGGAGATATGATGTATTAACAAATCATTTGGTAAAGAATTATCCTTAGTATCAATATTTAAGATATGAGTAGTTATAAACCGTGAAAAATGTTGTTTCATATAGTTCCAAAATAAATCACTGCTTTCACCGCCTAATATACCTTTCAAATTCTTTTTGTCATCCTTTAAATGATAAAGGATGTGGACAAGAAGATAGTTTGATTCACCTTTATTTCGCGAAAAATCGTGTGTTTCTTCCGCTTCAAGTTCATCAGAAAAAATATGATTGAATAATTCATAACATAATGCTTCTAACAAATCATCTTTCGTTTCAAAATGTGCATAAAATGTGCTCCGACCAATATTTGCCTCATCTATAATATCTTGAATTGTAATCTTTAAATAGTTTTTTCTTAATAAAAGTCTATTAAATGCTTCGATTATTAAAGCACGCGTTTTTTGTACTCTTCTGTCCATAGCAACCTCCAAATCATACAGATTATTAAATTTGTTCCATATCTGACAATAACCGTTTATTAGTTATTGTAGTAATCTTCATGTCCGATCTATAATAAATATCGAACACAATGTATGATATCATATATATTGTTTGATTACAAATAAATAAAAGATATTTATATAGAGGAAAATGAAATGAAAAATAAAAATTACAATATATCAATAGTATGTGCTTTTCTAGCCGCGGTTTTTTATGCAATATGCGCACCAATATCTAAATTATTGCTTAGTGAAATACCTGCTGCCATGATGGCTGCTTTACTTTATCTTGGCGCCGGTATCGGGATGTCTATTATTTCAATAAATCATAGATTCAAAAAGGTTAAAGCAGAAATAAGTTTATCAAAGAATGATTTGCCTTATATAATTGGGATGATTTTATTGGATATTGTTGCTCCGATATTTTTAATGTTGGGGTTGTCTTTATCTTCTCCCGCTAATGTATCTTTGCTTAATAATTTCGAAATTGTTACTACCTCCTTAATCGCACTTATCATATTCAAGGAATTCATAAGTCGTAGAGTTTGGCTGGGTATTATCTTAGTCACAATTGCGAGTATAATTCTATCATTAGACGAAATTAACACTATCACACTTTCGTATGGTTCCATCTTTGTTATCCTTGCATGTATTTGCTGGGGGTTTGAAAATAACTGTACAAAAATGCTATCCAAAAAAGATCCAATGCAGATAGTAATCGTAAAGGGATTAGGCTCGGGTATGGGTGCATTACTTATTTCTTTTCTCTTAAATGAAATCTCTACGAATATTATCTACATTATTTTGACTCTTGTATTGGGATTTGTTTCTTATGGATTAAGCATCTATTTTTATGTATCTGCACAAAGAGAACTTGGCGCAGCTAGAACCAGTGCTTACTATGCTATCGCTCCTTTCATAGGTGTAGCTATCTCATTTATAATTTTTAAAGAGAAATTGACCTTATCTTTTATATTGTCTTTCATAATAATGATTATTGGCACTTACCTTATATCAACAGTAGAAAAGAAAAATCAGATAATTAAATTAGCCAAATAACTTAATTCTTCTCCCTCCATTCACTCCAACTTTTCATGTATATATCTTTGTGTATTACGAATAATAACCCAATGATATAAAAGTATAAAAGAGGTGAATGAATGTTTAAACCAAAAAGAATCTTATTTGAAAAAAATGCACGGGACTATCCCATCGGTTCCTATATATATCAAAACTTTATGAATCAAAAAGACGTTGAAATTATCGAATTAAACAAGACAAGAATAAAAGAAAACATTCCCGGAGATACCCCACAGGCCTTCCATCAAGAAGGTAAAAACACTCTTGTGGTAGGAGTAAAGACTGGATTAAAATTTCAATCCTGTAAACCCTCCGCTCATTATCAACTCCCACTCCTATCCGGTTGCATTGGTCAATGTCAGTACTGTTATCTGAATACGAACCTAGGGGATAAACCTTATATGAGAGTCAATGTGAATGTAGAGGATATCCTAAAACAGGCAGACGATTATATAAAAGAAAGGCTACCGGAGATTACCATCTTTGAAGGCTCAGCTACCTCTGATCCTATACCAGTTGAACCTTATTCCAATTTGTTAAAAATGGCAATTGAGCATTTTAGTAAATCCTCCAATGGCCGATTTCGGTTTGTTACAAAATTTAATGATGTGGATACCCTTTTAGATATTGATCATCAGGGACATACAGAGATTCGATTTACCCTGAATACCAATAAGGTAATTCAGGATTACGAAAGACGTACCCCTTCCATGGAAAAAAGAATTGAAGCAGCACGCAAAGTAATCGTAGCTGGCTATCCTGCAGGATTTTTAATTGCTCCAGTCTTTCTTTATGAGAATTGGAAAGAGGATTACAAAGATCTACTGCTTCGCTTAAATGATAGTCTTCCAGATCACCTTCCACATCCTCTGACCTTTGAAATTATCTCCCACCGATATACTCCAAAAGCAAAGCAAGTAATCTCAGAAATATATCCTGAGAATCAACTTCCCATGCAGGAGGAAGAAAGAAGTTTTAAATTTGGCCAATTTGGTTATGGGAAATATGTATATCCGAAAGAGTCTTTGACTGAGATTAATACCTTGTTTCAGAGTGAAATTGCAGAGATCTTTAAAAATAGAGCTATTGAAATTAAATATATTATTTAATATTGTTATAACGATTCTTTAAATCTATCAATGAATTTATATAACACAAACTAAATTAATATTTCTGCTTACACTATCTCACTAAAAAAGATTGTAACCTCTATTTCGGCTACAATCTTTTTATTATGCTAAATATAACGCCTTACTTTATTCATGTAATTTATATACTCTTCTCCAAATTGCTCGATGCACCATCTTTCTTCTGAACGAATAATCCAATGTGCTGATATTTGAAAAACTAATAATATTGCTAGTAATATTAAAGACTGTGTAAGTAGTACACAACCTAAAAAATAAATGAAATATGCCACATAAATCGGATTACGGGAAAACCGATAGAGACCTCTCAGATTAATACCATTTGCAGCAGGTTTAGCAAAATTAGATACAGACACAATACACAATAAGATTCCTAGTCCGTATACTCCCAATCCAATAGTAAACCAGTCTGAATTAAATGTAATCTTAAGGAAGCACAAATAAATAAAAAGTAGAAGATTTGAAATCTGATAAATCAAGTATGCCATCTTTTCATCGCCTATTACTGGTGCAAAGAAAGCCGCTCGTTTTAACGATTCTTTATCCAATAGTCCTAAAAGCCCAAATCTAATTAGTATCAGTGGAATTACAGCTAGAAATGCATTCATTGTATCCTCGCTTTCCTAAACACTCTTATACTCTCAACAGAATTGTGATTACACTGCAAAAATTCTATCTTATCCAATTCTATCTTTTCCAACTTATCTATACATAAACTCCTTATACATTGATCCTTAAATCTTCTAATTCTTTACTACTTTCTCCTAACAGCACCAGAGCATATCTTTGGACATCCTCAACTTTACCTTCCCAGAAACTCTCCTCCGGTGCAGATTCGTTCTGAAAGAGCTCTAAGGACATTTTACTAATAATTCTATGTGCGGCAATTGCATGACTATTATCAGGATTACTATTATCTGCCTCCCTTAAAATAGATTTTATTTTTTTATCAATGGGCCAGTAAATTAATTCTACCAACTTAGCCCGGTATTCTAAATTCTCTGCGGACAATTTTCTGTAGGTTTTCTTATCATAAGCATGTTGTGCTTCATGTTTTAGAAATGAGATATGAAAGTCTTCCTCACTTCCTTTCTGATAAGCACTTCTTACACAGCATAAAGTACCATCATCCTCTGCCCAACCACCAGCTCCGCTTTCTCCAAAGGTTAAAAAGTCCAACCAGCTTCTTGATATAAATCCATCCATCATGACTACAGTATATAACTCTATACCTGTTGGTAATTCAACCTCATATGTTTCTCTTATCGACTGCTTCCATATGTATGGACCGTAATACCCCTGTGTTTTTCCACCAAGGTACTCATATCCTTCTGCCTTCACAATCCTTAATACTTCATCTTCAATTGTTTCATCAACGGCTAAATCAGCTCTGGAACCACAGAACTGCCATAACTCTTGAAAAAGTATTTTCTGGGCATCTGTATTCGTAATATTATTCCAAAATACATTACGATAATAATTTTGATATATGCAATCCAATTTTTCCAAGGTTGCATTATCAGTACGTTTATAATACTGACCCCTTTCAAATATATCTAAATATGACTCTATTCGATCCTTCTTATCAATAAAATCACCCAGATAATCTACTGCTTTATGCAATTGTCCTTTTAATAGATATGCAATAAATTCATTCTTATTAAACTCTGCCATAAATTAAACTCCTCAATCATATTTAATCTAATTAAGTGAAAACTATTCTCTCTACTCTAAACCCTATTCATACCCATTTCATCAACACTTATGATTTCACTAAAGTGTCCATATACCTTTTTCCCATTTACCAGCTTATAAGCACGCACTACATACCAATTCAATTTATCTCCCGGACGGAAGTTTGAACGTACATATTGATTTGTTTTTGTATCTGATAACTTAGTCCATTCTCTGGCGAGCCAGGAGGGAGCAAAATTACTAACCGGATCTAAACGTACATCAATTTGCTTTCGATATAATTCGTATCCGTCAGCTCCACTTACGGCATCCCAAGTAAATATTTCATTATAAGCATAGTC
>JASGEU010000235.1:0-7846 GCA_047606065.1 Mobilitalea sp. | reverse complement strand
GGTGGAGGTGCTTGCTGCGTCTTCCGGGGCAGGGCTTGCCGCAACTTCGGGCCAGAACAAGAACGCCTGCCGACTGGTGGCTGCGACGATGGTGGCGCGAGGCAGCGTTGATTTGCCCTATGGTGCCACGGCCGTCTTCGCCGAGGTGCTGGAAGAGCTGACCGGTCGGCGGCCCACGACGCAGGCGATGCGCTGGTATATTTCGAAGGTGCGCACCGATGCCGCCAGCCTTGCCGAGCCCCTCGACTTTCCGCCTGCCTGGACAGAAGTGCTGGTGTGCGGTGAGTCTGCGGCCTGACATCTTGGCTTCACGCAAGAGGAACCGACCGATGAACATCTCCGCCATCAAAGAGAAGATTGCCGAACTGGCACCCCGCGTTGCCGCGTTCCAGGCCCGCGGGCGGAAGCCTCGTGATCTGACTCCCACTGAACGTCGCCTGGCCCTGACCGATGCTCCGGCATTCGACGCCCTGGCCAAGGCAATTCAGGACGAAACCATCGCCCTGATGCGGGACGAAGCTGCGTATCAGACCCTGCAAGAGGATCTTTCTGCCGCCGAAGCCGCCGAGCGGGCGAAGGCGATGGAGGTTGCCCGCGCTGAACGGGCAGAACTCCTGGCCCTGCGCGGCGAGGCGTCGCAGCAGGTTGATGCCGCTCTGGCCGATGCTGACGCGGCGGTGGTTCATCTGATGGAGCTGTCCGCGAAGATCAGCCAGCTTGACCGGGCGTGCGGCGAACCAGATGCGAACCGGGCCTCTTACGGCATCCTCGCCTTGGGGCTGCGCCGCACCATCCAGGAGAAATCGCCCACCGTCAGCAAGTTCATCGGGCATCAACTGCCGAACCAGGCCAAGGGCCGGGGACTCGCCGACATGCTGACACCCGCGGGCTACGATTTCGCGCAGCGTGGCGCTGCGGACCCCTTTGAATGAGGATCACAAAAATGAACGATGACAAGCTCAACGCGCTGCTGGCGAAGGTCGCGGGCGAGACAGACTTCAAGAAGCGGGCGGCGATCATCGTGGCCGACGCGGATGATATGCTGGACGAGATGGCAAAGGCGCACGCCGCCGAAACCGGCGTGGGTTACTATGAAGCCTATGCCACCGTCACGAAGTCCGAACTGGGCGCAAAGGTCCTGGCGACGCGTGAGGATGGTGCCCGCCTGGTCGAGGCGCAGAGCCCCATCTGATCCGAAAACGTCCCGCTGAACTTTTCCCTCATGCGTTCGGTTAGCTGAGGCGGGCGTGAGGGGGCAGGAGGCATGGCACCTGTCCCCGCCAATAGAAAACGCTGAGGGTGTTCTTCGTCCGTCCCCTCGGCGCGGCCCTCGGTGGGTATGACACGCCGGGGGCCACCAGATACCTGATGCAACGGCTTGGTCACCGTCCTGTTGAAACGCATCGGGTGTAGCGCGGCTAGGGGCCCTTCCTCCCCTGGTCGCGTTTTCATTTCCGCGTCATGCAATTCATGATCCCCGGCGCCGAGGTCGGAAAGCCCATCAATTCAATACCATGGAAGACACCCATCGCGACAGGCCCGGATAGGGCTTAGTCGGTGGGCTCGATCCAGCGGGCTTGGCTGCGGGCTTCGAGGTCGGTGGGCACGTTCTCTCCCTGCTTCCGCAGCGTCATCCGATACCATGCGATCGAAGCAGAGGACGCGTTCGTCTCGGGGAACAGCTTCCGCACGTAGGCCAGGGCCTGCTGATTCGTCGCACCGTCCCTGATGCTGCCGAACGCAACCTCGCCGATCGTTCGGTGTCGGCGGCCCAGGTAATGCTGCGTCAGCGCGTCGCGGATGACGTCGTTGTAGGTCAGCCCGCGATCCGCAGCTTCTTTTTCAACGAGCTCAAACAGGTCTTCGGGCAGGGAAACTGCTAGCCGGTGCACTTGATCGCCTATTTCTGCCCAAGCCGAGCTTGTCAGGCCGGCTCAGGTGTGATTTATGTGAGTTACGGTTTCCTCGTAGGGTTCCGTATATATATAGTATGTAAAGGAGGTCCATATGGACGTCAACAATAACTGCTTTGGCAGGCTGTCTAAGCATGCGCCAGTGCTGGACACGACCTTCCCACATGGCGTGATCCGCCTAAACCGTGTCGATAAGGTGAAGGTCGCCGCAACCGCCCTGCGCACCGACAATCCAGAAGCTATCGCGGACATGACCGGCCTTGGCCTTCAAGAGGTTGTCTGGGTGCTGGGCTGCCTCGAAGACGCGAACTGGGATGCTGCCAGGGCCATGGAGCTCGACAGCGACAACCAGAGCATCAACCACACCTTGAACGTGGAAACGTATTCTATCCTGCGCAACGGAGGGACCGTGTAATGACCGAAATGGAACTCACCCGGAAGATCGCTTCCGTTGCAAGCCAGGTCAGCACCCGCCGGCGTAAGATAGAGGACAAGACCTTCACCACCGAAGAGCAGGCAGCGGCGTGGGCTGACTATGACGCGAAAGTTCGGGAACTGGGGGCGTTGCGGCAGGTGAAGCAACGGCTGAACTAGTCTTCTGCCGTTTCGACTTGGGACGGCCCGGTCAGCATAGCTGGCCGGGCCTCTCTCTCATTCTGCGCCCAAGGCGAACCGGCCGACCGAAGTATCCCCCGGCACCGTGTTGCAGCGCGCAAGGCTTTCGGTGTGCCCGATCTGACATGCGCGAATGCGCGACTGCCGCACGAACGAAAACGCCTCCGGCGACGAGGCCGGAGGCGCTGTTCAGGTTGGAAGATGAAGGTCAGACGCGGGCGTCCATGAAGGCTTACAGGTCAGCGTAGGTGCAGACCCCTTTGCGGACCTGTTCGCCAGCGGCAAGGGCGGCACGTTCTGCCTCGGTGAACACTTCCAGCATTTCGGCTGGGCCATACTGAAGGACATAGCGGACGCCGTGGCGGGTATGCTCTTGGACGTCGATGAAGTGGGTGCGGATGGTCATGGTCAGTCTCCGTTGTTGATGCACCCAGTTTGTCGGGGAACTGGGCGCCCGCGAGCGGGGGTGCTGACGACTTTTCGCAACGGAACCCGTAGCAAAATGTCGTGGGCGAACAGTGGAGTAGGGGGCGTTCGAGGTTTCGCCCACGCGACACGATCCTATCACCCTGGTCGTGGTGACCGGGGCGAACAGGAGACTGACCATGACCAAGAAGACCTTTACGGACGCGCTGTCGTCCGTTCTCGCGGGCGCTGATCCCATCGCGACCACTGACGCCCTGACCGCCGAAACGCAGATCGCCGATGGTGAACAAATGTCCACCAAGCCCGAAGAGCCGAAAGCGCCTAAGATCGGGGCTGTCATCGGCGAGATGGTTCTCGACGCCACCTTGTCCTACGGCATGATCGTCAACGCCATTCATGCCCGCTTTCCGGGGTGCAACACATCGGCCCGCAGCGTGGCCTCGGTCGCAGCCCGGATGCGGAAAACGGGCGTCGAGGTGCCGATGCGGCGCAAAGGGCAGGCGGTCGCATGAAATTGCCGCTCTTGTTGCTGAACAGGGTTGGGTTGACGGAAACGCCGGTCGAGACGGCCCGACGCAGAGCCCGCGCCTTGGCGCAGCAGGTGCAGGAAGCCCGGTTCCGAGAAATGCTGCGGGAAGAACAGGCGCGGATGCTGAGCCTCCGTCAGGCCATGGCCGAGCACCCTAAGCTTAAGCACCGATGGGCTATCGCTGCCGAGTGATCCGACCGAAATGGAAGACGATGGGCCCGCTTCGGCGGGCCTTTTTCATTCCGTCATCAGCGCTTCCACGGCGCGCGTCAGGGATGCGATGGTCGTGTGCCGGTGGCCAATGTATCGGTCGGCCGACCTCTCCATCCGGCTTGGCGCCATGACGAACTTGGTGGGCTGTTCGGTGGCAAGGGTTGGAATGTCACGCAGGGGGATCATCCATGCCATCGACATGGCAAGGGTTTCGGCATCCATCACCACGGCGATCACGACGCCGGCAGTCATCTCGGAAAAGGTCGCCTTCCTCACGTCAAACTGCACCGTCCTCACCGGCCGGTCGGGCGACAGCAGCCAGGACTTGACCTGAACCGGCAGGGCCTTGCCTGTCACCTTGTCCATTATCACAAGGTCAATCCCGTGGTCGTCGGAGATGGGGCTGAACGGTGACAGGCGCCCGCCGGATTGGGTCATCAGCGCTGTCGCGACGTGAAGCTCGGCGATCTTGCCGCGCTGCGTCGAGGTGAGATTCTCCAGCCGATCCAAGCAAGTATCCTAATATGGGATAATCCTGATCTGGCATTACCGCTGCCCGCACACTGGGTCAAACGGAATGTGCGGGTTGGCGAAGAGCATATGGGATGAAGAGTATCGGAAGCTCATCGACGCCCTGAAAGCGGCGCGGAAGTCGGCTGGCCTGACGCAACAGGACGTGGCTGACAGGCTCGGCCGGCCCCAGTCGTTCGTGGCGAAGGTGGAAGGCTGCGAGAGGCGCTTGGATGTGGTGGAGTTCCTGCACCTGTGCAGGGCGATAAGGGTCGAACCGGCCTCGTTCTTCGAGAACATCTGACCCGGATCGGGCTTTGTAGGGGTGTTCGGGTCATAACGTCTTGATCTGGCTATGCTCGAACGTTGCCGAACGCGTGATTGACTGTTACGCGACGTCTTGATTTTTCCGCATCATCATCGCTAGGTGAATACTAATCGGGGAACTTTTTGAAGGTGGGGCTATGCGCTGGCAGGACGTCGAAGACCGTGTGAGAAAGATAGCCGAACTGCACTGGAATGCTCCTTGCCGACCCGATACTGTGCATGGAATAAAGTGTGACGGCATTATTCGTGTTTCTGCAGATGAGATGATCGCAATCGAGATTACCAAGAGAGATGATCTTGGAAAGCTAAGAGACGATATTGCAAAGCTGAACTCAATAAGAAATGCAAACTTCCAATCCCAGATATTTACACGTTGTTATTTTGTTACCGAGCAGGATCCTTCATCTCTTAAGGCCACGGGACTGTCCCAAAATGTGACTGTCTTGAGCGTTGCCGAGTTCGCCGAGACTTTCTTGGGTGGGCCTCAGTATGCGTTTCTGCGGTCCGAGCGCGAGTTCGGCAGTGCTGTCGATCCAGAGACTGGCGAGCCAGATAAGGCTTTATATACACCAATAAAGTATGTGCCTTTGGAAGGCACCCGTTCTTTCGGCGTGGAGGATATTTCAAACGGTATCATCTCTGGAGAAAGTATCGTATTGATTGGTGAGTTTGGGAGCGGAAAATCAAGATGCATAAAGGAAGTTTTTGGAATTATTTCTAAGAAATCTCCACTGTTGCCGATTTTAGCTATAAACTTGCGAGAGAATTGGGGACTGGCAAGCTACGATTTAATTGTTCGACATCATTTGGGCGGTTTGGGGCTTAGCAAGTTCGCCGATGACGTGGTGAAGCTTGTTGGGGCTGGTCACGTTAAGCTTTTGCTAGATGGCTTTGATGAGATTGGATCGCAGTCTTGGACAGGAGAGGCGACAAGGCTGAGAGAGATTAGAAAGAAGAGCTTGGTCGGCATAAGGGATTTGATCCAAAGATGCTCGAAGGCTGGTGTTCTGATTGCAGGTAGGGAGCACTACTTCTCTTCAGATGAGGAAATGTTTGACTGCTTAAATTTGGCCAGCAACACTCTAGTTTTGAGGTGCCCAGATGAGTTTTCAGAGGAAGAGATCGGCGATTACATAAGAAGTAATACAAAGCTATCAGACGTTCCGGATTGGATGCCTAGAAAGCCGCTTATCTGCCAACTATTCACAAGGTTAGATGACACGGAGTTGAAGGGGGTTGTTGAAGAGGCTCATGGAGAGGTTAGCTTTTTCGAGCATTTCTTCGATGCTATTTGTGCTAGAGAAACGCGCATTCACCCTTCAATAGACAAGCCAACCCTTCGCGGGGTTCTATTGAATCTTTCCGCCCGTGCGAGAGAGAAGTCTGGGCTTGAGGAACTTTCACCTAACGAAATAAATGAAGCCTTTTTCGAAGTTTCTGGCCACACGCCACTTGATGAATCTTCCATTATTCTTCAGAGATTACCTTACTTGGGGCGTGTCGGCTCTGGAAGTCCAAACAGGATTTTCATTGATGACTATGCCAAGAGCGGCCTTCGTGGAATATATTTGCTTGAGGCGTTATTTGCAGGCGACAAGTCCTTGCAGAAAAAGCGCTGGCAGAAGCCTCTTGGTGATTTCGGAGCTAAAATCATAGCGACTAAGGTTTCCAATTGGGGAGATGCTCGCAAGTATGCAAGGCTGTGCGACAGCCACGGCAATCGTCAAGTCGTCGCTGACATTGTTTGTGCCGAGCTGGCGAAGGGGTCGGATCTTATTGACTTTTCTGGGCTTGAGATTAATTCATCATTTATTCAATCACTCGACCTTTCAGGAAAGAAGGTTATCTCTCTTGTTATCAAAGACAGCTACGTTAACTACGTTGATCTAGAGGACAGCGAGCTGGCAGCGTGTAGCTTTTTGTCCGTTAGCTTCGAGAGGGTTTCAGGTGTGGCTGCCCGTGCGGCGTTGCCCGATTGTTTTGATAAAACATGCATTGCGGAAAACTTTATTGATTTGGAGAATTCATCCAGAATCAGCAAACTTCCTCTGTCTGATCGGCACAAAACCTTGCTGGTTATAATTCAAAAGCTATTCTTTCAGAGAGGGCGCGGTCGCAAAGAAGACGCTTTGCTACGAGGGTCGTCATCCTTTTGGGTCAAATCAGCTGCAGATGAGATCCTTCAGTATATGAAGAAGCATGGCATTGTTATAGAAGCCCCCGGAAGAAACGGGCTGCTTTACGTGCCGCAACTTTCTCATCGCAGTAGGATGAAGAAAATTAAGGAAGGAATGAGCACAAGTCAGGACGAGCTTTGGAAAGCAATGTCCAAGTAGGTATCTTGCCTTAACTATGGTGGGGGCTTTTGCTTCAGTTTTAATGATCTGCCTTGGCCAAGTTGTCACTGGCCCATAGTGGCTGAAGGTTGGTCCAGTGGAAGCACTGGCGTTGCTGCGCAGGGTTGGTGAGATCGAAGCTAGCGCACGGTCTGATGTGATCAATGTGCCAGTCGCCTTGATTGTCCCACGTCATACCTTCCGTGAACTGTGTTTTGAGGTGGGCCATCAGCTCTGGGACGGTGCAGCCGATGAGTTCCATGGTCTTTGCGACCTTGCCCGTGCTTTTGCCCTTGAGGGCGTTGTTTACGCGAACGCGCAGGCGCATCGCGACTTGACGTTGGAGGCTAGTTTTACGGACGCGCTCGGAGCGTGCTGAATGCTTTGCCCGGTTCTCTGGAATTTCGAGGTATTTTCTGAATGCTACCCGATTGCTCTTACGCTGGGCGTCGATAGTCGTCGGGGAGTGGCGTTTCGGCGCAAGCCATGTGCGAAGTCCTCCATCGGTCCATGTCCGCCCGAGTTCGTCCCTAGCCTGCTGGGCAAGACGATGCTTGTGGCAGGCAGAAACATTTTGGAGAATGACCCAGCAGAACTCCCGGCAGGTAGGAATGTCTGCGACGAGTGGCAAGAGGTCTTTTAGCGTGGTGATCGAAGGCAAGGCAGAAGGCTCCTGTAGGCGCACTCTCCGATCCTGTCGTCAAAGGGTTCCTATGGGCACCCTCAGTTGGTTGGATGGCCTATGACCCCTCGTATGGCCTAATTTTAGTTTTTCTGTTGGCGGTTTGAAGTTAAGTATAACATTATCATAAGCTTAGGTCATTATTGTCATCTCTTCGACAACTACATGCGGTAATCCTTCCCGATTTAACGGGGTGCAGAAGTAGACTTCAGGCAGCCATCTTCAGTTTCTGGGCGGGTGTGATGCCGCCGATGCCCATGTTGGGGCGCTCATTGTTGTAAGTCCATAGCCAGTC
>JASGEU010000234.1:0-10957 GCA_047606065.1 Mobilitalea sp. | reverse complement strand
TTGAACGCTTTCACTCTATGCCCATAGCTAGATCAACAGTATTATGGGGACATGTTTTAACTTCCTTAATTACAACTACAGAAATTGCATTTGAAATTAAGGAAGTTAAAACATGTCCCCATAATACTGTTGATCTAGCTATGGGCATAGAGTGAAAGCGTTCAAAGATACCTCGTTGTTTGTCTGTGAACAAACGATAAGCAACATATCCAATTCCACTGCCAATAGCCATTAACATAATACCGGGTAATAGATAATTCGCATAATTATCGGTACCTGTTTCAATTGCACCACCAAATACGTAAACAAATAATAGCATCATTGCAATTGGTGTGATACAAACTGTAATAATTGTATCCATACTTCTAAAAATGTGCCGCATAGAACGTCCAAACATAACACTCATATCTTTGAAAAAATATCTACTTGTTAATTTCATCTATTTCTCCTCCTTCTTTCCAATGATTGTTAGGAATATTTCTTCTAGTGTTGGTTGCTTCTCAACATATTCAACTTTCGCAGGCGGAAATAATTTTTTTAACCCTTCTAGTGTATCTAGAGCAATGATTTTTCCTCCATGAAGTATAGCAATTTTATCTGCAAGTTGTTCTGCTTCTTCTAAATACTGAGTCGTTAAAAATACTGTAGTTCCTGAAGAGGATAATTCTTTTATAATCTTCCAGACTTCTAAACGTGCTTCTGGATCAAGACCTGTTGTTGGCTCATCCAGAAAAATGATCTTTGGATTTCCCACAAGGCTCATTGAGATATCAATTCTTCTTTTCATGCCTCCCGAGTACGTCCCCACTCTGCGATTGGCTGCCTCTGACATATCAAAACGTCGAATTAACTCATCTGCTACTTGATTTGGATTTTTTAAATGTCTTAGTTTTGCTATCATTTGAAGATTTTCACGACCAGTCAGGATTTCATCAATAGCAGCAAACTGACCAGTAAGGCTTATAAGATTTCTAATGTCTCTTGGACTTTTTTCAATATCAAAACCATTGATTACTACACTGCCAGAATCAGCTTTCAGTAAAGTAGCCATAATTCGAATCATTGTTGTTTTTCCTGCTCCATTAGAACCTAGTAATGCAAAGATACTGCCCTGCTCTACTTCAAAGTCTACTCCTTTTAGTACTTCTACATCTTTGTATGATTTCTTAACTCCTTTAATTTGTATCATACTTTTCTTCATTTCCTTTCCTCCTCATTAATAAAAGTCAATTTAGTAAATTCTTAAACGAATTCTTTTTAGAACAAAAGATTGAGTAAAACTGATACTTTTGCTCCCAAGCGGATTGCGAAGCAATAAAACACATTACTGTGAGGTGCGCATCCATCACAAAGTGCTTTTTCTATAGAAAACAGTATTCTTAACACTTTAGTGCAACAAGGTCTTTCCTATAGAATAAAAAAGAGCCGACAACTATGATTTATTCATGGTTGTCGGCTCTGCGTCTTGCGTCTGGCTCTTTGATAACTGCTATTTTGAGTTGTTTTACATTGATTATCGTTTCCTGCTTACACTTAGGACAAAACAGCGGAAAGTTTTCAAGTATTGTATCAACACATATTTTGGTCCTTGTTTTATTCCTGCAGACTGGGCACATGATCCAGTCGTATTTAGACACCTCAATTGTTTTTTCCATCCAGGTATTCCTCTTTCACTTTGTTTTATCTGTAACCTTTTTCATTGCCTTGCCAACTTCTTGATTAACAGATTCTTCATAGACGTCTGTATAAGTTTTTGAATCTTTGATTAAATCGTCGCAGAACGCAGCTACGTCTCTACCCGTAACTTCCAGCACGCCTTTCTTCATGATTGCGCCTTCCTCGAACAGGTCGACAATTCCCGAGAGCAAATCCGTCCCCTCTGATAACTCAACAGGACCGACTTTGAAAAGATATTTTTGAATTTCCTTATAAACAATCTGATAATCTTTGGGAAGTGCTTTAACCCGCGCCATGTGTGCTCGCCATTCGTTTTTACCTTCTAGAATATCTTGTATTCTCATATTAACCTCCATGCTGCCTTCAGGCAGCTCAATCAATGAGCGAAAAGCACGCTTCATGCTTTTTGCTGGTTGAAAGATGCTTTTCTTTTCAACCTAACCTTCTATTTACCTAATTTTTTAGCAATATTATTATTAAGCTGCTCCCGCCACTTGTCGCGGTAAGATTTTGCTCCCTCTTTGCCGACCAACGCTGTACAGAAGCCTTTGATATCCTCTCCTAAAACCTCTTGAACACTTAGCCCCTCCGAAGCCGATTCTTCTAACAAACCAAGTGCACCGTCAAGAAATGGCATAAGATTACGTCCAGTTAAATCAGAGTGTGGCCAAAGATTCTCCTTAATTTTCTCCCATGCCGCTTGATAATCCGCCGGCAGTTTTCCAGCTCGGGCTTCAAAAGTTTTCATTTCAGCAGTCATATCGCTGCCTGTGATTTTTTCCCAAAAATTCATTAACTCATCTCCTTTAACTCATTAATTCTTGATGATACGAATTCCCATCTTTCCCAGAACTTTCTCAACTCTTCATGACCTGCATCATTGAGCGTGAAAAACTTTCGCGGAGGTCCCATATCGGAGGGTTTTTTCGTAATTTCCACTAATTTGTTTTTCTCAAGTCTAACTAAGATAGTATAAACTGTCCCATCTACAACATCTGAAAATCCAAGAGCATTCAGCCTCCTTGTAATCTCATAACCGTAGATTTCCTCGTGGCTGATGATTTCAAGAACACAGCCTTCCAGTACACCTTTTAACATTTCTGTTATATTATCCAATTAATCACCTCTTAACTATTTAGTAATACTGATATTTAGTATTACTTACTACCACTATATAGTAACACGTAGTAGTGGTAGTGTCAATAGTATTTATAATTATTTATTTTATAGTATTTTCGAGCTAAACAATGAGGAATCCCCTGGTTTTAAACTTAGTTCTAAATAATAACATTTACTTCTAATTAAAAATCCTGCTGCCCTAGCTTCTTCAATTATAGTAAGTAGGGTTGTATCAACAAAGTGTAATTTTGTTAGTTTGTGTATTACCTTCGCATAATTTAAGCAGGAGGAAATATCTCTAATTGAGAAATCCCCTCCTACTTATAACACCGTGCCTACCGCATGGTTCATATTAACTTTGAATTAAATATTCAGATCTATGGACTAAAACCGCTGTTTGGATCTTAATTGAGAGCAGCTATTTAATAAGATACACTGCAAATTGAAATTTGATTAAATATGTATTATGCTTATTAACTGTTTTGATAGCAATTCATATATTTTATTTATTCATTCTTATTACTATTACTAAACTTCTGAAAATAGTAATAGTTGCCATTTTCTACTTCACATTGAATATTTGAAAAGTAATCTACTACATCGTTAAAACCATTGCTATTGTTATTTTTATCATTATAGTCATAAGGGATACGTTTCTCAATTAGTTTAAAGCCACTTTTTTGAGCAGTTCTAAAAGAAGCGGGATTATCAACACGTACTCCAGCGCTAATATAATCCAACGATAATGCTTCAAGAAAATAATCGGAAGCTGCAGCTCCTGCTTCCGATGCATATCCCTTACTCGTGTATCGGCTCATAAAATACCACCCTATATGCCATTCATTTGGGACTTGCTTCTGGTTTAGTGTAATTACTCCGATAACTTCACCAGAATCCTTTAAACATACGGCAGGCAGATAACCATGCTCGGGATATTTAACACCATTTTCCGCATTGTACTGGAAATAAAAAATGACATCTTTAATAAAATCAATCGTTGCATTTTCAAAGAATGTCGGATGATACTTCATTACTTCCTTGTCATTTTTTATTGCAATTAACGCGTTTGCGTCTTGTTCCATAAGTTCGCGGATAATAAGCCTGTTTGTTTCAATATACATTTTTACCTCCATCATCCATTATATAAATAATGCTATATAAAATATCTCCACAAATTCTGATTTATCATTCAGTTTGTAATTGTGTACCATTGCGATTTGCTCGCTCTATCATATGGAGTTTTCAAGCTAAATTCTTTTCAATAGTAATAATTGATTCCTCGTTTTTTCCTATCATTTCGACGGATACCTTATCCACTATTGTATTAAATAGTTCACAATTTAAAGAAATATCTTCAAACGCTTCCTCTAATAATTGTATCTTTGAAAACTTTCCCACTGTCATATGAGGAATATATCCATATCCCAAATCAAACTTTTTAAATTCATGTTCATAAAGTATGTTATGAATATTTCTAATTTCATCTATACCCTTTGTAACATTTAAAAACAGATAGTTACTCAATCTGTCCTTCTTTTTACTAAAACCATTCAAAGATATTTCAAATGAATTTATCCCAAGTAGCCTTTTCTCTAACAATTGTGCCAGTTCATCATTGCTAATTTCACTTCTGATATTGTCTATTACACTTATATTTTCAAATTGTGGGAATATCATAATCGTTCTTAACAACTTACCCCTCCATAAATTATAATCTGTGCTTTTTAACTGTTTGATTCGTTTTGTTATCTAACCAATCATGAATTATAATTAGTTTCTTTTGCTGCACGCAGTCTTTAGATTCAAGACTACTAATCTCTTAGCTACATATTCTTTAAATATACTCATAGTAAAACAAAGCTAGCAACTTTTCAAGACATATGACTCCCTCTTAGAAACATGCATAGTAAACCAAAAAGATGGCATCACCAAATGGCTGCCATCTTTTTGGGTATCCTTTCCTTTTCAACTGTTCAAAACTTAAGGTCTTAATATGAAAATCATTATTACTTCATCAATCTGTACAGAATAACCGCAGCCGCAGCTCTGGATAATTTTGAAGCAGGCTTGATCTTACTGTTGTTACCTGTAATAATTCCACTCTTAACCAGTGCAGCGGCACTATCCTTGGCATATGCAGCAATCTTAGCTTTGTCGCTGAATTTGCTCAAGTTAGAAGCTGTACCTGCTGGTAAATTCTTTTTAACATAATTTAGCGTTCTTGTAACAAGCACCATCATATCCTGTCTGGATATCGCTTTATCAGGTGAGAACTTACCATTATCTCCTGTTGCAATTCCAAGTTTCTTTGCTATACCGATTTCATTGTAGTATTTATGTGTTGCCTTTACATCACTAAAGTTAGAAGCTACTTTACCTGACAAGCCAAAGGCTTTCATAAGGCTTGCCGTAAACTCTCCTCTGGTTATACTTCCAGAAGGATTGAATTTATCAGTAGAAACACCTGCTAGTATTCCTTTAGCAGCAACTGCATCAATTGCTTTCTTAGCCCAGTTATATTTTTCTATATCACTGAACGTACTAGTCTTAATATCAACTTTATTGACCAGTTTAACCATTCCCCATTTGTCACGGCTGGAAGAATTGGAGGAACCGCCACTCCATACATACTGTCCGACTCTTTTGTCAACCTCTCCGTTATCCAAAGCAATATCAAAACGTAATTGACGTCCATCACCAATATTAGTTACATTGAGTCCTGAAAGCGGAATAGCAGCTTCTATCGTATAGCCAGCTTTGTCACTATCCATTTTGGTTACTAGTTCTACCTTTGGCTGCGGATTTTTATTATTGTACCAAATGTAATTGCCATCCGCGGACCCGGATAATACCAGCTGGGAGTCAGTTACTTTGAGAGAACCTGGACTTTCCAGTAATTGAGGACCTACAAAGAGTTCCAGTCCGTCACCGTTCCACATCCAGTCACCCACATTTGGATTCTGCATTGGTGTTGGATCTTTGATATGAGCAAATACATATAAGTTATTATCATCCCAGGCTAAATCTATATCAGCTGATACATTTTCCACCTGTGCTCCTGTAACACGATCTGCATCCGTAATCTTAATAGTTTCACCTGCCGGCCAGATAGCATCTTTAGTTCCGTCGATTGTTATTGTTCCTTCTGCTTTTGGTATTAAAGATTCCATCTGTGTTTTCTGAACAGGAGGATTTGGGTTTTTAAGATAGTCAACTTCTCCTGTGATAATGTCATAGATATTATAGTTGGTATCCATAACTGATTTCAGGAAGGTTTTATATGGTCTGTCTGCAACATTAAATAAACCGATACCTGCTGCTTCTCCTCCCACTCCCTGGAACCAGCGTCCAGTTGCTGCCTGGTCCATCATTTCAAACCAATGTGCTCCAACTGCATAACCGGAAGCAGCAAGCTTTTCAACATAATATCTGTAATATAAGCCTTTTTCTTCTTCGGTATCAACACCGATACCCGGTGCATCCAGGCCCTGGGTTGGTTCACTGAAGTGGAACTCCGTAATCATAATAGGTTTGTCTGCAGCCTCAGAAATTGCCTTAAGTCTTTCTAAGTCCACATCATAGGTATAATAGTTATAAGATATTACGTCCAGATATTGACCTGCTACTCGGCAAAGAGTATCTCTGATATCTGCTGTATCCGCAACATTAACAAAATAACGGTCACCCATCAGCATATGATTAGGATCTACTTTTTTGAATTCTTCTGACAACATACCATAGAACTTATGTAAATATTGCTCGAAGAATTCTCCCATATCGTCTGCGGCAAGGTCTGTATTAAGAGTGATGGCTGCTTCTTTCATAGCATCAAAGCTCTCAAAATCTGAAGCCCATACTTTATTTAAAGCCGATATCTTCTTGTACTTTGCTTTCAGCATATCAATCAGTGCGCCTTTCGTAGCTGATTCGCTGGCTTTCAAGCCAAGTACTGTTGCATCAAAGCTGTGGTAGGGAAGTTCATTTCCGAAGAAATAACCTACTATTTTGGAATCATCTTTACGAGCAGGTACATTATTCTTTACCAGCCACTGCGCTATGGCTTCTCTTGCTCCTTCTTTATAAGGATCAAACAAGGTCGTATTGCCTAACTTATAACCGTCTGGTAAATATTGAAATGGAATTTCAGGAAAACCTGTTTTGTTATCTTCCACAGATGGAGTCTCTGCGAAGCCGCCTTCACTGGTGAAACCGAGCTTCTTTAATCGGTCTATCATTCTCGCATAATATTCATTCTGGTCAAATGCCTTGCCATATTTTTTAATCAGATTGGCAACATAAGGGGAGTAATATGCTGAATTACCACCTAAGAAGGCGCCAGTATAGATTCCTTCATTTTCAGGTATCCACTCATAGATTTGTTCTCTGCCCTGAACCATAGTATAGGTTTCACCAGGTGAGCCGGTACAGCAGGTTCCCAAACTAAAATAGAGGTTACCCAACGGGTCTACCATTACAAATTTTTCAGCTTCTCCTTTGTTAAAGGCAAGCTTTTGAACCCGGAAGAAACCTGTTGCTTCCAGATTGTATTTCTCCTTACTTCCCAGCATTCCGCCATAAATATCACGTTCCGGCGGAGTTAAGCTGTCATAATACTCTTTATCTGCTGCAACATCAGCCACCAGCTGTTCATCACTTGTTACTTTTGTGGCGAAATCAGCATTTTTCCATTGTCCATATTTATCTACTGTAATGCTTTCTGTAGAATAATAAATGTAGGTATTCTTAACACTGTCTTCCATACCTGCTTTTTTAGCATATGCTGTAAGTTCGGTATATTTTGAAATGCTGATTGGAGACGTATATAACTTCTCCTTTGGATCTTCTTTTGTAAAATAATATATTTTTGCATCCGCTGTAGGTGTAGAAAGAGTAACATTAACGGTTCCGCTTATTTTTCCTGTTGGCGGATTAGCGCTAACAGGCATTACGCAACGGTTAATGATCAATTTGGAAAACTGATACGACCAGCCTGCATCCTGATTATCTCCTGCTGCCAATTTTGGAACTGTCATTTTGATATATCTTGCATTTGATATGGGCATCTCAAAGTTATAATAGACGATTTTTGCCCAGTCATTATTCGACCCTACTATACCAAGCTGATTTTTTGTCAAAGTAAGGTCGGTATAGGTTGTACCGTCTGCAGAAACCGATACCACCGGGTCAATTGCTGAAACATTAACCCAATTGTAGGTTAAGGTATAAAAGGATGTTATATCGTAATCTGTTTTATACACTATGGTTCGATCTTCCACTCTGTTCGGTATCAGTCTGTAGCCGTCTCCCTCAAAGGTATCGGGACTCTCATTTTCAGAAATCCAGAAACCTGCTGTCCCATCTGCATTTTTACTGTACTCATAAGCTTTGTCAAGATCATAAAAATCATCAAGAATTCCCTGTGCTACTGGAACATTAGTTATTTCAATTTTTATATCAGGATCATTCCCTTTGTCAAAATCAAAGGTTAAAGCAGCTGATCCTGCTGCCAGCGTTGCAAGGTATTCTTTTTTTATCTTAACGGTGGTACCACTTGTAATATAATCTGTGTTTGGTACTAAAGCAGCCGTACCATTTTTAATTGCCTTAAGGGTATTTCCATTTGCTGTTATTATAACAGTGATATCTCTTTGTTCTGTTGTATATTTGTTAAAAACGGCACTTGTTGGATTAATGGTAGAATTTGTTACAACAAGCCCGGGTTGTGCAATCGATATCTTTACTCCTTCTTCATAAGCCCAACCTGTCGCTCCCGCCTCAAAATCTCCGTTTGCTGCCAGGTTTGCTGCACCTGTTTTTGCTAAACCTACAAACAAATCATCAATATACACCAAGCCTTCACTTGTTGTATCCACCATTTGAAGATGTATCCTGGTAGATACGCCCGAATTGAACGTCATGGTTACCTGTGTCCAATTATTAGCTGCAGTGTTCTCTGCCCACGCCAGAGTACTGCCCCAATCGTCACTTTTCACAGCTGTACCAACTACCGACGTACCCTTTAGCCAATACTTAACTACATAATCGGTATTAGCCTTTACATCGATATCCATTGTTGCAGCTTTCCAGTCAGCTCCGGATAAATCCACCGCCATAGCCCAGGTTCCGCTATGAGTTGCACTCTCTTGTACTGCATTCACCGGTACTGCTTGAAGCAATGTGGTCATTAACATAACAATGGCACATAGCATGGATAAAATACTTCTTACCTTTCTCCTCATGTTTCCTCCTATACTTACTTAAAATTTTGTAACAGTTCCTCCAGACAAATTTTAAATACAATATAAAGCAGAAAGCTTGCTATTCAATATATATCGATGAAAACTTGTATGGTGTTCTGCCTAAGCGAGATGTATCGCAGCAAAATCCAGCTTAGAGTTGAACTGTTACAAAAATTTTAATTGATAACTTTAGATAAAAAAATGGAGAGACTTAAGATTTTATTGTATAAAACTCACATACTTAGATAAATATAACAAAATTAAGAAGAGCCTCCTGATATTATTCCAGAGGCTCTTCTTAATTCTTTAATTATAATAAAATCAATACATTTTTAATTTTATATTATTGATAATAGTTTGTTATCTGTGCTAATTACCTGGTAAATCCGCACATTGCCGGTGTACTGTTAGCACCGTCATTCGCATAGCCACGAACCGTATAGGTACCACTGCCTAATGTAATTCCGGTCAGATTCAGTGTCCAGTAACCATCATTAATATTGTAGCTTGCCGGGTTATATACCGCAGTACTTCCAAAGGTCTTAGTAGCCACATTCAAGTACTGACCTGAAGCATTCTGTATTGTTACTGTTACACCAGTAATGAAGTTATTGCCGTCCGGATCAAGCGCGATACCTTTGATCTGTGTTGGTGATGTGGATAAAGCAGGATTATAATCCCCTTCCACAATTCCAACCGGTGACGTAATTGCTGCTATGACATTACCAGGTGTATTAATGGTAGGATTAGCTGTATATGATCCGAAGATCTGCTTATACATAGCTGATGCATTGGGATGATTGGTTGGAGTACTAAGTTTTGCGTCGTAATCTGCATCTCCGCTGTCCCAATAGGTCTGATATAGTACATCGGTAGCCAGGAACCATCTTTGCATTGCTTCTACCAGATAACTATTATCTCCTGATTCCAAACCGCCAAGTCCCCATTCGGAGAAGGACAACTGCTTGTTATGTGTTCTTGCAAAGTCCCTTATCCAGTTTAAACCATATGGTCTAATAACGCTGTATTGGAAGCGTTTTGCAGGATCATTAATATGTGCCCAGGTATTTTCATCATAGAAGTCCATACCAATAACATCTACATATGCATCACCCGGATAAGCAAGTTCTGCTGAATAAACTCTCTCCTGACCAATATTGACATTCCATTCAAATCTGAATTTTGATGATACTGACCTGAAAGTATCTACGTATTGGCGCCATGCATTGATAAAATTCTGTGTTTTTGTCTGCTGATTTTCTCCGTTCTTAGCAACAACGGTCCATGGGAACCAATCACCGTTGAACTCCCATGCTGGACGTACATAAATAACATCTTCATCAGCCATATAATTGGCAATGTTCTGTGCCACGGTTCTATAGTAATTGTTATATGCACCTGTAGCAGCTTCTGCCAGAGTACCTTGCTCAGTAGTAATCAGACCTACATTCCATATGGTCTTATACGGCATTTTGCTCCAATACTCATCAATAAGCCAATTGGTGCTAGTCTGGAAGTCAGACCAGTTCGCATAGCCATTCGTTGAATAGAGATAAAAATCATGTCTGCCTAACCAATTACCATAGTTAACCGGTGCAGTAAGTGAGATTCCCTCATATACTCCTATGATGGTAGGATTATGTGAAATTGAGAAAATACCGGTTGCATCGGATGGAATATACCAGCCGGTTACTCCCTGTTCAAAGCCACCATTGCCCAGCAGATTTGTACCGCTGCCAATGCCTAGGAATACATCGTCAATATACACTTTACCTACTGTATTACCGCTGTCATAGAATTGCAAATGTACGGAACTGTTTGTCCCTGAATTAAAGTTTAAGGTAACCTCAGTCCAGGTATTGCTTGCTGTATACTGCGCATCGGACAGATTACCAGACCAGCTGGAATTTGCAACCTTCAAG
>JASGEU010000233.1:0-4948 GCA_047606065.1 Mobilitalea sp. | reverse complement strand
TTCTTCGGTTACCGCCACGGTCTGCTGTGCAACTGCCGAAATATCTGTCATTGCATTTAATGTACTGTTCTTAACCTGCTCAATTGCACTAACCTCAGAAGTAATTCCCTCTACTGTATGTGTAAGCTTTTCTACATGGAAATTAACATCTCCAAAAGCCTGAATTGTTTTTTCCAAAGCTTCTCCCTGCAAGAGAATGAATCCTTCCGCCTCTTTTGCGGACGTAAAAGTTAGCTTCGTTCGTTCCTGAATCCCTTGTATAATACTTTGAATTTTTACTGATGCTTGTAAGGATTGATCGGCAAGTTCGCGAACTGCATCCGCAACAACTGCAAAGCCTTTACCTGCTTCACCTGCCCTGGCTGCCTCTATAGAAGCATTCAACGACAACAAGTTTGTCTGTTGTGCAATATCTTTTATTACACCAAGTATTTCAGAAATAGAGTTAGATTCAATTTCTAAATGTTCAATGTTCTGAATTACCGATTTGGTTATCTCATTGGTAGCTTGAGATCTTTGATTTAACTCTTCCACCAGTACGATTCCTTTTCCGGTTACTAGTTTTGTTTCCTGTGAAATAGTCTCTATTTTACCGGTACTCGAATTTACCTGATTTACTTTATCCGATAAGGTTTCCATCTGCTTTAGACAGCTTTCCGTATCTGAAGCCTGATTTTCCATCCCTTTTTCAATTTCATTGATTGCTGCTGTTATCTCATTTGCAGCCTTTATTAATTCCTCTGTGGCATGGCTCACATCTGTGGTAGAAGCTGATACTTGCGTTCCAACTGCTGCAACCTTTTCCAGTAGTTTTCGTATGCGTGAAAACATCTGATTCAGTTGTTCAGACAGATACGATAATTCATCTTTCCCATGGACACTAAGCTGTGAAGTAAGATCACCTTGAGATGCCTTTTTTAATACACCCACCATTTTATGAGTTGCACTTCCAATTCTTGAAGACATTAAACTCCCCAAAAGAATAGCTGCAATTGAAGTTATGATTACCATAATGATAGTAATTATTTTAATGTCATCCGCTTGTTTAATAATAAGTTCTTTAGGAATCAGTCCACAGATCATGGCTCCAGAGGTTTGAATTCTTGAATATAGATATAAATACTCCCTGCCCTCATATTGTACATAGTCAACACCACTTGGTTCTATGCTATTTTGTGTGTTCTTATAGAATATTTGCGTAGTAAACAGTGCGGCATCCTTGGTCAAAGTATTCCATTCTCTGCCATCACTGGTGATAAACGAAGTGATACTTCCCTCACCCCAGGTAAAACTGTTCAGTGTTTCCAGAATTATCTCTGGTTTTATATCAACAATAATATAACCAATTACGTCATTTCCAGTTTGCGAGAACCCACTTGTAGCTCTCATTTGCTTTATTAGGGAGAGACCGTATTTTGAAGCATCAAGCTTGAAAACTTCATCAATATTTTTATGTCTCCCAACCCAAATGCTATCCTTACCCTCTTCAAAAAGGCTTACTGTTTCTGATGTCACAAAGTTCGAATAAATATCTTCCTTCATTGCACCAGTTTTCGTAGAAATTGCTACGCTGTCTTTTGAAAATATATGGATATTACTCATGAATTTATTGGCTGTCAGATTCGCAATGATGGATTTATGTATGCTCTTATAGGAACCATACTCCTTTGCATCTTTCATGTTGTCACCCACGGCTAATTGATTTGCCGAGGCTTCTATGGACTGAAAGCCCAGGTCAAAGTATTTGCCCGTGGTTTCGACCGTATCGCTTACCGCATCTTCATAATTTGATATAATTCCATCCAATGCCTTCTGATAGGACAGCGCACCCAGTGCTATAATGCTAATTACCGGAAGAAGAAAGGAGAACAACAACTTCACCTTAATTCCATGAATACCAAAACCATTCCCTCGGTGATCAGCTCTTGCTTCTTTACTCTTTCTCTTCACTGAAATAGACATGATTTCACTCTCATTTCTCTATTTGTACTTCAATATCTTTTTGTGAAATAGAATTACGATATTCATTTGCAGAAATGCCGACACTCTTCTTAAACACTCTGGAAAAGTGTGCCATATCCATAAACCCAACCCGTTCAGCAATGTCACCAATGCGAAGGGACGGATTTCTTAGTAGTTTCTGTGCTTCCTTTATGCGAATATTATTTAATATTTCTGAAAAATTCTGTCCAAGATTGCGATTTAATAACTTACTCAAATGCCACTGACTGACATAAGTTTTCTCTGCAACTTCAGAAAGGGAAATCTTATGCATATAGTTATGTTCAATATAAAGGATTGCATTCGTTACAATGAAATTACTAGCCTCATTATCCATTCGCTCCAAATCCTGCTGGTTTCTTGTATCAGAGTCTGGATTAATCCCATTTTCTTGAAGCTTCTTAATCATTGCTGATATGGCTTCTTCTATTTCCTCCAGATTAGAAGGTTTTAATAAGAACCTGGTAACCCCTAAATTAATTGCTTTTTGGGCAAATTCAAATTCACGGTAACCAGTTAAAATACTAATCTCCATATCAGGCATCTGTGATTTTACGCCTGCTATCATAGCCAGCCCATCCATATCGGGCATAGCAATATCCGTAATAACAATATCCGGAGAATATTTCTGTATAATCTCCGTCCCTTCCATTCCATCATTTGCGGTAGCAACGATTTTGCATTGAAAGTTCTCCCAGGAAATCATTCTTGAAATCCCTTCCACAATGATTGGCTCATCATCAATTATTACGACCTTATACATCTGCGATCTTCCCCTATTCTGCTGCATTTCAATTAAGTTGATTCTAACCTTTTAATGCTCCGGCTGTCAAACCTTTGATAATGTTTTTCTGCAAGAAAATGTAAACAATTAAAACCGGGATAATAATGATTGCGATAGAAGATGCCATTAATCCATAATCTGTACCATACTTGGAACTAATCTCATTTAAAAGGGCACATACCGGATACATCACACGTCTGCGAATCATGATTAGCTGTGTAAATAAGTCATTGTAGGACCATAAGAAGGTGAAGATGGCTACAGTTGCCAGAGAAGGTTTTGAGAGAGGTATTATAATTCGTGTAAATACCTGTCTGACATTAGCACCTTCCATATAGGCAGCCTCTTCCATCTCAAGTGGCAGGCCACGCATATATCCGATCATTACAACTGCTGCAAAACTTAAGTTACCTGCAATCTGGGGTAGAATAACCGCTATATTATGATTGATCAATTTAAACTCTGACATCATCTTAAATACTGGAATAATCGTTGAAAACGCAGGAAACATCAAACTTGCCATGATAAAGGACATAACAATTTCTTTGCCTCTAAACTGATATCTGGTTAATGCAAAAGCCATCATTGCTGCTAAAATCATAACTGCAATTGTAACACTTCCGGATATCAATAAACTATTCTTGTAAGCAACTAGAATATTTAAATTATCGAAGGCATTTAAATAATTGCTCCAAGTAAAATCTGTCGGCAAGGTAAAGGAGGAATTAATAACCTCCCTTGAAGGTTTAAAGGAGTTATTAATAATCCAAACAAAGGGAAATATCGTTGTAGCACCCCATAGGATTAAAATAAAGTAAATAAAAATATTTGAAATCTTAAAACTATTTTGCTTTCTTCTTTTTTTAACAGACATAATATTCTCCATTCCTTAATAGGTCAGCAATGAATCGTTGCAATCATTGCCCTAGTGATTACAGGTTAGCATCCGGTCTCATTATTTTTGATACCACTTTAGAGACAACAACACCTAAGATTACAATTAAAAAGGCGATGGTTGAACCGTAATCAATATTACTGATTGTAAATGTCTGCTCATACATATAAGTGCCAAGGAAATGAGTCACACCTTGAGGCGCACCCTTTGGAACGATTACCCAAGGTAAATCGAAAACTTTTAGCGCACCGGTAACTGCAAGGGTAATACAGGTACATAAAACACCACGTAGTAATGGTATTGTGATATAAAATACCTGTTTCCATCTTGGACAGCCATCAATGGCAGCAGCCTCATAGATATCATCTGAAATTGCATTTAACCCGGTCAAAATGATTACAAAGTAAAAACCAACATAACTCCATAGAATAGGAATTGATATCATTGCAAAGGCAGTTTCTACCGATAACCAGTTAAAGGGCTTCATATCTAATATTTTTAATAACTGATTTAACATACCGCCGCTGTAGTTATAGAAAAGCTTGAATAGCAAACCAATTGCTGTTGCTGATATAACGATAGGGAAGAAATAGATGGTACGGAATATATGCTGTCCCTTTTTAATCAGACCAACCAGAACTGCTAGAAGAAATGCTATTCCTACCTGGAATACAACAGATAATACCATCATCTTTAAGGAATTTAATATTGCTATCTTTACTTTTGGATCAGAAAAAAGTTTCTCATAATTTTCATAACCAATAAACTTCCATTCCTCACCTGGAAGTCGTATTACAGATTTCATATCGTAAAAGCTATTAATTATATTTTCTATAAATGGCTCATATAAAAATATTGTCATTAATAGTAAGCCAGGGATTAAAAATATAAATAACGGTGATTTTTTCTTATATAGCATTATTATCTCGCCCTTCCTGTCCTTATCCTTATAAAAGGGAGAGGGGGAAAACTGATCCCCTCTCCCTTTCGAGTTTTGTTTTAAACTGTTCAATTAATGATAAATAACTATGACGGACCTAGTCCTGAATAATTTTTATCTATTTAGCATTAATAGAAAGAACTTCATCAAGTAATTCTTTAGAAGTCTTAGCACCTGTAGAAACATCAACAATACCTGCAACTAAAGTGTTGTAAGCTTCCTGACTAATTCTTGAGTCAGTAGGAGAGCTAATGCTTGTAGCTGCCTGGCTGTATTCCATACCGGAAACACCAAGTGGAGTCATGTTATCTACTGCTGTTACAGCTGC
>JASGEU010000232.1:0-21789 GCA_047606065.1 Mobilitalea sp. | reverse complement strand
GTATTTTTTGGCTTGACAAATAAGCTTGTACTATATATAATAAAAATACTTTCGAAAGGGATCTTAGCTCAGCTGGGAGAGCATCTGCCTTACAAGCAGAGGGTCATAGGTTCGAGCCCTATAGGTCCCATTTTCATGCAAATGCATGAGATTTCGTATAACAACTTAATATGGCGAAGTAGCTCAGCTGGCGAGAGCATGCGGTTCATACCCGCAGTGTCGGCGGTTCAAATCCGTCCTTCGCTACTAAAGTAAGCAGCAGTGATGTAAATCACTGTTGTTTTTTTATATAACAGCAAAACCCTGTGAATATCCTGTTATATAAAAAGCCCTTCGGGCTAATGATGCGTAGCTGCGTGCGCTTTTGTTTAAGCTAGTTACAAATAATCAAAGTTCACTCATAATTAAAGGATCTGTTTATAAAAAAATACAGGTAATGAAAGTTATGTACGGATTAATTTGTATTATGTTTGGTGAAAATAGTTAGATATATCGAACTTATAAAAAATATAATGGTTTATATCGATTTTTTGTTATATAATAGAAATGTTGTAAAGCAACTAAGTTATTAATGATTAAATTATAGATGCATACTGTAGCGATAAGGATTACTGGTTGGCTGTACCTTATGGGCAGGAAGAAATAAAGGAGGACTTACATCATGAGAGTTGGATCAGGTTATGATGTTCATAAATTAGTCGAGGATCGGGCATTAATCCTCGGAGGAATTACAATACCCTATGAAAAAGGGTTGTTAGGGCATTCGGATGCGGATGTATTAGTACATGCGATTATGGATGCACTGCTTGGAGCTGCTGCTTTGGGTGATATTGGCAAGCATTTTCCTGATACGGATGAAACCTATAAAGGCGCATCAAGCATTGTGCTTCTGAAAAGGGTAAAGGAGTTACTGGATGAAAAGCTGTATATGATTGAGAATATTGATGCGACAATCATAGCGCAGAAACCAAAGCTGGCACCCTATATTGATCAGATGAGAAAATCAATTGCAGATACTTTGGATCTGGAAGTGGATCGCGTAAATATCAAGGCTACAACGGAGGAAGGCTTGGGCTTTACTGGAGCAGGTCTTGGAATAGCTTCTAACGCAGTGTGTTTATTAGAATCCATGTTGAATTATCAATATGATGCAACACCAAAAAGTAGTTCAGGCTGTGGCGGCTGCGGAGGATGTCCAAAAAGATAATTAAGTTGACAAAAGTTTCATGCTTGCATACAATAGGCATAGAATATTTTTAAATGCTATGAACGGAAAAGTACCTTATAGAGTAGTAACAGAGATAGAATGTCATCGGCTGAAAGCATTCTTTACAAGAATATGAGGGAAGTGCATCCGGGAGCAGGTTCGGTGAGGGTATACTTAGCCGAACACGGTTACAGCCGTTATCTGTTTGAGAGATAGTCGAATTTTGATGGCTATAAGTAGAGTGGAACCGCGAATTAACCGCCTCTAGTATTAGAGGCGGATTTTTTTATATAGTTTTACATTTTATTAATAAAACATTTTAGAAAGTAGAAAGAAGAATTTCAGATATTATTTATTTTGAAATTAAATATATGCAATTTACATATGATAGAGTTACAAAGGATTAGATATTCTAAGTTTATCAAGCATACAGTTAATAATCATTACTATTAGTTTTATTTATCATTCATATACAGGGGGTCCATTATGGGTTTTATTAAATATGTCAAAGAAGAAATGCAGATCATTAAAGATCGAGATCCTGCCATTAAAACACCTTTGGAGGTATTTTTATACCCTAGTTTTCGTGCAATCATTCGTTATCGCATTGCACACCGGTTATACTTAAAGAAACATTATTTTCTGGCAAGATGGTTTTCACAAAGAACCGTTCGAAAAACTGGAATAGAAATACATCCAGGAGCAACGATTGGGAAAGGTCTGTTCATTGATCATGGTCATGGAGTAGTAATTGGTGAAACCGCCATTGTTGGTGATAATGTTACTTTATATCAAGGGGTTACTCTTGGTGGAACCGGTAAGGAAAAAGGAAAGCGTCACCCTACCGTTGCCAATAATGTCATGATTAGTGCCGGAGCGAAGATATTAGGATCTTTTACAATCGGTGAGAACTCTAAGATTGGTGCGGGTTCTGTGGTTTTACAGGAGGTTCCTCCGAATTCCACCGTGGTTGGCGTTCCGGGAAGAGTTGTAAAACGCAATGATGTTAAGATTCCAAGAGAAGAAATGGATCAGGTTCACTTGCCGGATCCTGTACTTAGAGAGATAAATATTTTAAAGAATGAAAATATTTGCTTGAGAAATGAAGTGAAGATGCTATATGATAAATTAGAGCTTATTGAAAACACTCTGGATCAAAATGAGATTGAAGTGGATAAAGACGAAGCCATCAGAATAGCAAATAACAGAGAAGAGATAATAAAAGCAACAGCTCAAATTGAAACCTGGGATGATTGGACAATATAATTTATAGTAAGATTGAAAATAGAATGAAAGCAAGAATGACAGAACCTGCTACAAGTAGTTGGATGGAGGAAATTATGAAAATATACAATACGTTATCACAAAAAAAGGAAGAATTCATCCCTTTGGAGGAGGGAAAGGTTCGCATGTATGTGTGCGGTCCAACTGTTTACAATTACATTCATATTGGAAATGCAAGACCAGCTATCATTTTTGATACGTTAAGAAGATACTTAGAATATACTGGCTATGATGTTAATTATGTCTCTAACTTTACGGATGTTGACGATAAGATTATTAAGAAAGCAAATGAAGAGGGTGTTAGTGCTACTGAAATTTCAGAGCGTTATATCAAAGAGTTCCGTACCGATATGGATGCACTGAATGTTTGCGAAGCTACCTGTCATCCTAAGGCAACACAGGAAATTGATGGTATGATCGATATGATTTCTGACCTGATAGAGAAAGGTCATGCCTATGAGAAGAACGGCACAGTGTATTTTAGAACCAGAAGCTTTAGAGACTACGGTAAATTGTCAAAGAAAAAGATTGATGATCTGGAGGCTGGTATTCGAATTGCTGTAAGCGAGGAAAAAGAAGATCCGATGGACTTTGTGTTATGGAAACCCAAGAAAGAGGGAGAACCTTCCTGGTCTTCACCCTGGAGTGATGGTCGTCCGGGCTGGCATATTGAATGTTCCGTTATGAGTCGTAAATATCTTGGGGAGCAGATTGATATTCACGCAGGCGGCGAGGATTTGGTATTCCCGCATCATGAGAATGAGATTGCACAGAGTGAAGCTGCAAATGGTAAGGAATTTGCAAGATACTGGATGCACAATGCATTTTTAAATATTGATAATAAGAAAATGTCCAAATCAACAGGGAACTTCTTCACAGTACGTGAAATCTGCGATCAATATGACCCACAGGTAATTCGTTTCTTTATGCTGAATTCACATTATCGCAGTCCATTAAATTTTAGCAGAGATTTAGTGGAATCAGCAAAGAACGCCTTAACCAGAATACTTACCAGTATCGGACAACTGGAGCATTTATTAGAGAATGATCTATTAACAAGAGAGCAGAGTTCTCCAGACGAACAACATTTATTGACCGAAGCAGAAGCTTTGAATAATAAGTATATGGATGCTATGGAAGATGACTTGAATACAGCGGATGCAATTGCAGCAATCTTTGAACTTGTAAAGCTTGCCAACACCAATTGCTCCTCCAGGAGCAGTAAGGAATTCGTACAATCCATGAAGGACAGATTAGTAAATCTTTGCGAAATTCTTGGTCTTGATACCAAGAAAGAAGAAGAGCTTCTGGATGCTGATATTGAAAAACTGATTGAGGAAAGACAGGCAGCAAGAAAGAATAAGGACTTTGCCAGATCGGACGAAATCCGTAATCTATTATTGGAAAAAGGGATTATTCTTGAAGATACAAGAGAGGGTGTCAGATGGAAACGCAGCTAAATAATGAAAATAGTTTTAAAGGATTACATCAATATATTAATGCGTTTTATCATCTGCCCGATACGGATATTAGGTCCTATTCACCCTTGACACTGGCATTTATCGGAGATTCTATTTTTGATCTCATCATTCGTACAAGCGTAGTGGAAGGCGGGAATGCTCCGGTGAATAAGCTTCACAAACGTGCGGCTAAGCTGGTACAAGCAGCATCTCAGGCTGACCTTTATCATACTATTAAAGATAGGTTAACCGAAGAAGAAACCGCTGTTTTTAAAAGAGGACGTAATGCAAAGTCTTTTACCTCGGCAAAGAATGCCGGAGTCATTGAATATCGAACAGCAACTGGTTTGGAGGCTTTATTTGGATATCTGTATTTAACCGATCAAATGGAACGACTAATGGAGTTGTTGAAACCACAGATTGAAAAACTCACAGGTGAGGAACCTCCACAAAAATAAATGCCTTGGCGTAAGCTGTTACCGCTATGAGATGGCATATTGGCTTAATATGACTTATATTTTAACATAGAAATGAGACTGACGCAGGAATAGATTAAATCCTCCGAAGCAGTCTCATTTTTTATTCATGACAAGTATAACGGCTTGTTGTTTCATCTTATTTATGCGCAGATAAAGAGAAGTATTAATAAAGCTTAGCTTTGTTAGATACGAACGCACCTGCAATAACTTGACAAACTCGCGTATCGTGTTTCATCCAGTTTGCTTAAAATTTTCTTGAAATTGGAACTCATTAACAGTTTCTCACGTCTAATTAATATATTTAAAGCTATATTTAATTGAAACAATGAAAAGGGAGGAACTTTAGTTCTGTGGACTAAAGTTGGAAGAAGCCAAGAAAGGGATGGGTGTTTTATGAAAAAGAGATGGATAAGTTGTATCAGTTTATTGGTTATTGTAACCTTACTTGCGGCATGCAGCGCGGGAAAATCTTCAAAGTCAGACAGGAGTACCGGGGATGTTGCCTTTGATACGAATATGAAAAGTGATTTTACTTCTGGAAATCAGGCAGCAGTAGCACCAGAAGCAGCTACTGAATTATATGGGACAACTGGTGATAGCCTTAGTATAAGCGGTGGAAGTAATGTCGATGGTGGTGCACTGTCAAGTACAATACCTACCGGTGAAACATCAGTACAGTCACAAGATAAGATAATTAAAACCTTCTATATGGATGTAGAAACCCAGGAGTTTGATAGTCTTGTAACTAAAATTAATTATGATATCAAACGTTTGAATGGATATGTAGAGAAATCCAATTTAAAGGGAAAAGGTTATTATAATAATGAAAGTGTACGAAGTGGAAGTATCATTGCAAGAATTCCAAGTGATCAGGTGGACGAATTTATCACGACAGTAAGTGAGAATGAGAATGCGAATGTAGTAAGTCAAGAAGAATCCAGTAAAAATGTATCTTTGGAATACATCGAAGCAGAAAGTCACTTAGAAACTCTTAAGATAGAGCAGGAACGTTTATTTGCAATTCTTGAAAAGGAAGAAAGTCTGGATAATATTATAACGTTAGAGAGCCGCTTAAGCTCAATTAGATATGAGCTTCAGGATTATGAGACCAAGATAAGATATTATGATAATCAGGTATCGTATAGTACAGTTACCATAAACCTTCAGGAAGTAAGAAAGTTGACCATTATATCAGAAGAGAAGCCAAGTGTTGCCAGCAGAATTAAGAATGGATTTGGAGATACCATTTATAATCTGAGTGAAGGTGGTAAGAATTTCTTTGTATGGTTTATAGTTAACCTTCCGTATTTAGTTATTTGGGGCATTATTATTGCAATTGCAGCTCTTATTGTTAGAAAAGGCTGGAGGAAGAGTACTGCAAGAAAAGAAACAAATCTTCCCTCCAGATCAGCGATTGATTTATTGAAAGATAATAAGAAATCTATATTAAAAGAGGAAGATGATCAAGCCGACAATTAATTGAAGAAAGATAGCTAGATAATTAATTATCTGACAAGAGAGTACACGAAATAACGAAATAGATGGATTAATCAAAGAAAGCAACAAGTTATCGTGGCGAATACTGCTACACTAATGAAATGGAATAATAAGTAAATAAGTGTTATACTATCCACGTTATGTAAATTATTCTCATTAAGGGATGTTTAATTGCCGATCAGGCAGATAGAAACAGGACTGTTTGAGAGTACAGTAAGGAGATTCCTTCATGCCGTGGATAGTATTATGTTTAAGCTCAATTTTACTATTTCTACCGACGACAAAGGATCAAGTGAAGCTGTTTGCTTACAGCAACATGAGTGAAAATACTACTATTGCAACAGAAAATGTACTTACGAATATGGAAGCACTGGATTTAGTAAAGGAACTATATGCCAATAACTTTGAGAAGGTAGAAATATCGGATTCTCCAGGGGAATACTTCTTTCGGCTACCCTTTGCGGATTATTATCTTTATTATGAAGGGGAAGGTGCTACCGCGGACGAGTATATGTTTCATTTATACGAGTTTGTAGTGGACGACCCTGAGACTTCCATTGGACATACAGTAACCTATGGTTGGTATACCGTCAATAAGATTACCCATGAAATAAAAGATCAAACGGTAGAATAGTCAGGCAGCTATAATGAGATTGTAGCCCATTTGGCACTGGAAAAACGAAGATAACTAAAAACCATTCGAACACTTTGATCAACAATTAAAGCAATCCAGGCACCGTATAGTCCAAAGCCTGCAGGGAAGCATAGAAACCAGGTAAGGAAAGGGCGGACAATTGCTACACTGATCAAGGAGGTAATGGCTACAAAATTAGTATCACCTGCTCCGCGAAGGCAACCATTCATAACTACCTGCGAGGTCTGCATATGTGTTCCCAGAGCAGCTAAAATCATAATATGTGCTCCAAGAATTAGGATAGCAGGCTCATCACTGAAAAGGGAAACCAGGAAACTTCGCCCAAAGATGAAGAGGAGGAATACAAAAGTAGATATAATAAAAGCAAGACGTTGACCGGTTTTACCATAAATTATGGATAAATCCGGTCTTTTTGCACCCAGATTCTGTCCAACTAAAGCGGAGGCAGCAATGGCTAGACCGTCACCAAAGCAGAAGGATAGGGTTAAGATATTCATACAAATAAGATGTGTAGCATACTCCGTTGTTCCCAGCCTTGCTACAATTCCTGCGTAAGCGAGAAATCCAATTCGAAGAAAAACCTGTTCCACAAAGGCACTGCCGCTAACCTTCATTACAGGGTCGAGTAGTGTTTTTGTAAGTTTCCAGCCTGCTTTAAAATGCAAAGTTAAATAAGCCTTCTTACGAAGCAGTGAAAATAGGGAGATAGAGAAGGCAGCAAAGGCACCTAGTGTAGTTGCAATAGCGGAACCTTTTACTCCAAGACTAGGAAAGAAACCAATACCATTTATGAGCAGGAAATTAAAGATAATGTTAATAAGATTACTTATAACATTAGTCCACATAGAAATTCGAGCCTTACCACAACCTCTTTGTGCGGCATTGATGGTAAGATTTAGAGCTTGAAAGGGTATACTTAACATTAACACTTTGAAATAGATAACTGCATCAGGAAGATAGGATTGTTCAGCACCTGCTAATAATAATATCGGCTTAGCGAACAGATAGCCCAGAAATGCCATAAGCAAGGAGGCAATCGTACAAAGCAGGATACCGACTCGGAGAGTTTTGTTGGCACCTAATTGATCTTCCTGACCTTTTCGCCTTGCAATGACCGCTGTGATACCGGTGTTTAGAGAAAAAATCATTGCAAGTAATACAAATTTTGGCTGATTTGTGATACCGACTGCGGCAATTGCGCCTTTACCCAAGGTACTTACCATGATTGTATCCACGACACCAATTAATGCAACTAAAAAGGCTTCAAGTGCCGATGGCCAGGCTATTCTAAAAAAGTTTCTATATATAACAGGAGTAGCAGGTACCTCTCCCATAATCTGTTCTTGTTTTAACATGCTGCGTACTGAAAATAAATTTACTAAGTGCAAGTATAACACTCCTCTCTTGTAATACCGTCATGGTACATTTTATCACTTCTTCTCAAAAAATCAATCCAAGGATGTAAATTTGCATAGATAGTATTCATTTGATACATCATATGGATAAGACAAAGTCGGATTGCCTAATTTATCAAAATATGCTAAAATTAGTATTGAGACTGTTGAGAAATGTAATCAATCCGTTCTTTTCTCATCAAAGTTTTTATTTGACAGTCCAAACTAAAAAATCACAAAAAGTGTCAAAATACGAATAAGTTACTTAAACGAATAAAAGGAGGATTTACACATGTCTACACCGCACAATGAAGCCAAAGCAGGAGAAATAGCAAAAACAGTCCTTATGCCGGGAGATCCGTTAAGAGCTAAATTTATAGCAGAACAGTATTTGGAGGATGTGGTTTGCTTTAATCAAGTAAGAAATATGCTTGGATTTACAGGAACCTATAAGGGCAAAAAGGTATCGGTAATGGGAGGCGGAATGGGTATGCCGTCCATTGGTATCTATTCCTATGAACTTTATAATTTTTATGATGTGGATAACATTATTAGAATTGGCTCCGCGGGAGGAATTGCTGAAGACATTAAACTTCGTGACATCGTAATTGGTATGGGGGCATCAACCAATTCTGACTTTGCGAAGCAGTATCAACTTCCAGGAACCTATGCTCCAATTGCAGATTTTTCCTTACTTCGTAAGGCAGTAGAAGCCGCTGATAAGATGAATATCAAGACTGTAGTTGGTAATGTCTTATCTTCCGATACCTTCTATGATGACAATAAGGATGCCAATGCTTTATGGCGTAAAATGAATATATTAGCCGTTGAAATGGAAGCAGCAGCTCTCTATATGAATGCGGCAAGAGCAAATAAAAAGGCACTCTGTATCCTGACAATTTCTGATCATGTATTTACTGGTGAATCTTTATCAGCAGAAGATAGACAGCTGACCTTCCGTGATATGATGGAAATTGCTTTAGAGATTGCATAGAAAGAAAGGTAGATTTCATGGAGAAACAAGTAATATTTGAAAAAGTAGATCATACATTATTAACCCAGACTGCAACTTGGGATGAAATTAAAGTGATATGTGATGATGCTATCGCCTATCAGGTAGCTTCCGTATGTATTCCTCCTTCTTTTGTAAAGCAGGTGAAGGAATATGTAAAGGATAAGATGGCAGTATGCACAGTAATTGGATTTCCTAATGGCTATAATACCACAGCAGTTAAGGTATTTGAGACAAAGGATGCTATTGCAAACGGTGCGGATGAAATTGATATGGTAATTAACATCGGTCATTTAAAAGATAAAAAATATGACCTGATCGAAGAAGAAATAAAGGAAATAAAAGCAGCTTGCGGTAGTCACATACTGAAAGTTATCATTGAGGCTTGCTTACTTACAGATGATGAGAAAATCAAAATGTGTGAGATTGTAACCAATGCCGGAGCTGACTTTATTAAGACCTCAACAGGATTTTCTTATACAGGCGCAACGATTGAGGATGTTGAATTATTTGCAAAGTATGTTGGTCAGAATGTAAGAATTAAAGCGGCAGGTGGTATTGCCAGTTTTGCTGATGCAGAGAAGTTCATTGAACTTGGTGCAACGAGGCTTGGTACCAGTAGAATAATAAAACTTGCTAAAAACCAGGAAGGCTCAGGTTACTAAGGATTAGTAAGTAATTCAATCTACAAACATTGTGGTGACACCCAAATTTGCAATAAATCGGAAGGATGGAGAGTTTAAGATGGAACAGAATAGACAATCAGATGATATGCAAGTGAATAGTCTTATAACGCAGGAGAAGGGGGAATTGATATCTCAGACAGATATCGTAACCAGATCCGTTGTTAAGAATTTAATCAGAGCAGCCATAGAGGGAATGGGTCAGGCATATGCACCATACTCTAATCAGCATGTTGGAGCGGCACTTTTAACCGCAGAGGAAGAAATCTACAATGGCTGTAATATTGAAAATGCAGCGTTCGGACCTACTAATTGTGCAGAACGAACCGCAGTGTTTAAGGCAATTAGTGAGGGGAAAAGAAAGTTTGCAGCAATTGCAGTTGTGGGCGGAAGAAAAGGTATTATACAAGATTTCTTTCCTCCCTGTGGAGTCTGCAGACAGGTACTAAGAGAATTTGTAGATCCGAAGAGCTTTTTAGTTATATTGGCCAGGTCGGAAGAGGATTATGTGATCTACTCCTTGGAATCACTCTTGCCGCTAAGCTTTGGACCGGACTACATGTAGTAAGAACTCATATTAATTAAATATAAAAAGTATCAAATGTAAACCTATGATGGTTCTTGCTGTCATAGGTTTTATTTTTTTGTTCCAGGTCTTGACAAATAAAGGTCGAATGCGTTAGACTAATCATAAAGTCTAATGTGTTCGACCTTTGTTCATGATAAGTAAATGTCTAGTCGTTTCATCTTGTTTAAGCGAAGGTAAGTGAAGTTGAGAAGGAGAATGTATGGAGAGTTTAAAAATATTTGATGCAGAATATCGTTTTATGTGTCTGGTTTGGGATAAGGAACCCATTAATTCAACAGATTTGGTGAAGCTATGCCAAGATGAATTTGGATGGAAGAAGTCCACTACTTACTCCGTAATCAAACGGCTATCAGAAAGAGGAGCACTAAAAAATGAAAATGCGGTTGTATCGGCGCTGGTTACTCGTCTTCAAGTACAAAAATATGAGAGCGAACAAGTGCTGGAAAAGACCTTTAACAACTCACTCCCAAGCTTTATAACTGCATTTTTACAGGATAAAAAACTTACATCCCAGGAGGCAGAGCAGATCAAAAAAATGATTGAGGAGGCTACGAAATGAGTAATGAGTTTATAACCATACTGAACTTAAGCTTAAGCGGCGGTTGTGTGGCACTGATTGTCATAGTCCTAAGATTATTATTAAAGAAAGCACCAAAAAAATATTCCTATGCACTCTGGGCAGTGGTATTTGTCCGGCTTATCTGTCCATTTACCATTGAACTTCCTGTTAAGACAGTTCCAATCAGCCCTCAATCAATTTCAGGGGATATCATATATTCCGCCAAACCTTCCATTCAGAGCGGTGTTTCTTCTATTGATACAGCGGTGAATACTGTCCTTGATAGAGCTCTTCCACCTGTAAATCCTGTTGCCAGCATTAATCCAATCCAGGTCTGGTTAGCAGTTGGAGATTTTTTTTGGCGAATCGGGATACTAGCTTTGTTACTATATGGAGTTTTAAGTTATGTGCGTTTATATAAGCGAGTAAGTACGGCTATTCGAATCAGGGATAATATTTTTGAGACGGACCTTATTCAAACACCTTTTGTACTTGGTTTGATAAATCCTAAAATATATATACCAGTTGGACTAAGTGAAAAAGAGTTAGAGTTTATTATATTGCATGAGCAGACGCATATAAAACGATATGACTATTTGATAAAACCGCTTGCGTTTATTATTGCAGCATTTCATTGGTTTAATCCTTTGGTATGGATTTCTTATTATCTATTAGCAAAAGACATTGAGCTCTCTGCTGATGAATATGTAATGAAACAATCTGCCGCTGATATTCGAGGTGATTATTCCATAACTTTACTGTCTTTATCAGCTAAAAAGAGTGGACTATTAAGCCCTCTTGCCTTTGGAGAAACCGGAGTAAAAGAAAGAATTAAAAATGTATTGAAGTATAAAAAACCTACATTTTGGATTAGCGTTATGACAGTAGTAGTGATCCTCACAGCCAGTGTATTTTTAATGAGCAGCAGGAAGGAAAAACCAGAGAGTGAATTGTCGGCTAACACAACATTACCTACCACAGGAAGTAATGTTGAGAATAACAACCTTCCTGGTGACACACCCACCAGTATTCCTATAACATCTAAAACAACCTATGAAAGAGTGAAAATAACCCTTCTACCTGATTTCATGGAGGAGGGAGTGGTAACTGAGTTTGAAACAACAGACCGCGCAACCGTTTCAAATATAGCATCAACAATTGACATTAGTTTGACGCCTTCTGATGAGACTGATTTATATAACAATAACAGCATGAGATATCAGATTGAGTTGTCAGAAGGCAACGGAGGATACAGTTGTGCACTTTATTATAATAGCTTGGAGGATAAAGCATATTTAGTAAAGGATGGGGGTCTATATGTGGTCGACACGGATTTTGCTCGCTATGTTGCATCTTTTTTAGAAAATGCAAATATAACGTTTCATATGAAGGAGGAAGCTGTGGAGCTTTTTGCAGAGTATGGGTGGACACTGGACTACCAGATTTTTGCTATGAATAACAAGCTGAATGAAATTAGGACTTTATCTGCATTCAATCCAAATGCATATTATTTTGCTTATAACAATGAGCTGTCAAAGGATATTGGATTAGATATGAGCAATTATTCTAATTCAACAAATATTGATGTTGAGATATATAGAATAAGGGAACGTATGCCACAGGAATTCTATCCAGTTAGGGATGCCAGAGGTATTGTTGTTAAAAATGGAACTGACATTATTGGCGCATTTATAAGTTCTGGGAGGCATAGTGCATTTACCGCGTGCAGCTTAAAAGGGAATAGTTTTGAGGAAGTAACGGGGTTAACACTGAATCAGTGGATTACTAATATGGTAACTGCTGACCAAGTGGAAAACAGAATAGCTAAACTGACCCCGGAGAAGGTAATTGAGGAGTATTTTAACGCGTTGGATCGAAAAGATGAGAAAACTGCTTTATATTGCATATGGAGAGGAAGTTTATTAGAGAAACTGACAGCGAATATGCCAAACGAAGGATTGTTTATGGAGAGCAGCTATCTGCCACTATCTGGTTCGATTTGGGGGGCAAAGTCGGCTTTTGACAACTTGAAATCAGCAAAGCTAATTAATGTTGAGTTGTTGGCGGATACAAAGTCAAGTTCTTTAACTTACCGAGTTACAATGGATATTCAATATAACCAGGAGGATACGATCAGCAGCGGAGAGCAAAATTGGGATTGTACAATGGTTATTGAATCCCCTCAAACAGGCTGGAAGATAGTTGGATTTGGACATTAATGTCCGCTTATTAATAGAATCCTTTTCTTCTATTAGTTTTTGTAATGAATGAATATACCAGATTTCGGTTAAATATACTTTCAAATTAAAATTCATTATGATATAATGTCGTCAAAGCATAGTCTGAAAGCAAGTGATAAAACCGGAAAGGAAATAAGAACAATGTACTCATTTGATGATGTAAAAGTATTTGATCCTGAATTAGCAGAAGCAATAACCCTTGAAATTGGAAGACAGAACAGTCATATTGAATTAATTGCTTCCGAAAATTTTGTTAGTAAGGCAGTAATGGCAGCAATGGGAAGTCAATTAACCAACAAATATGCAGAGGGATATCCTGCAAAGAGATATTATGGTGGTTGTGAATTCGTTGACTTGGCAGAAAATTTAGCAATTGAGAGAGCAAAAGAATTATTTGGATGTACCTATGCCAACGTTCAGCCTCATTCCGGAGCACAGGCAAATATGGCAGTATTTTTTGCATTATTAAAGCCAGGTGATACTGTTCTTGGTATGAACCTTGCACATGGCGGTCATTTAACACATGGCAGCCCGGTTAATATGAGCGGCAGCTACTACAAAATTATTCCTTATGGAGTAAATGAACAGGGATATATAGATTATGATAATTTAAGAAAGCTGGCACATGAGAGCAAGCCAAAGTTAATTATAGCTGGAGCAAGTGCTTATGCCAGAAAGATAGATTTTAAGACCTTCCGTGAAATTGCGGATGAGGTTGGTGCAATATTGATGGTGGATATGGCTCATATAGCTGGTCTGGTTGCAGGTGGATATCATGAAAGTCCAATTCCCTATGCACATGTAACTACAACAACGACTCACAAGACTTTAAGAGGTCCAAGAGGCGGTATGATCTTATCCAGTGCTGAATTTGCGGAAGAATACAAGTTAAATAAAGCTGTATTTCCTGGAATTCAAGGTGGACCGTTGATGCATGTAATTGCTGCAAAGGCAGTATGCTTTAAAGAAGCACTCGATCCAGGCTTTAAGGATTATGCAAGAAGAATTGTCGAGAACGCACAAGCTCTTGCGAACGGTTTAATCAAGAGAGGCTTTAATCTTGTATCAGGAGGTACCGATAACCATTTAATGTTAGTAGACCTACAGAACATGGGTGTAACCGGTAAGGATACTGAGAAGCTTCTTGATGCAGCCAATATAACTTGTAATAAGAATGCCATTCCTAACGACCCTGCTTCTCCGTTTGTTACCAGTGGTATCCGCTTGGGTACGGCAGCAGTAACCACCAGAGGCATGAACACCGAGGATATGGATGTAATTGCTGAAGCTATTTACCTATTGATTAAGGATGTAGAAGCAAATAAGGAAAAAGCAATGGCGATGGTTAAGGAGTTAACGGATAAGTATCCGCTTTACTAGACGTATTCGGTTATCTTCATCATACTATTTAATATAAAAATCTTGGTTAATTTTATAAATTAACCAAGATTTTTTCGTGCTGAGAGTAAATACTTCTGATTGTTATGCAGTACCACCTCCTTTGACAAGTCGGGTTTACGTTATTGAATAAACAAGCAAACTTATCAATATAATACATGTACCTAATAAAACGATAAAAATGTAAATTTTATATATAAGATTCATAAAAATGTGAAATATTAAGCCGGAGGATTGTTACAAATGACATAAAAAATCAGAAAAAAGAAACTCATTAGTAACAAAATGACATGCCCTTACGACATAACTCCATTTATTAATACTCTACGGATGATATAATTTATTTCAATAAGTGATGTCGCTTATTAAAATAAAGGATTAATAGGAGGAAAATATGAAAAGAAAAGTTCTATCGACTCTACTGGCATTAATGATAGCAATAACAACAGTAGGATGTGGTTCTACACCAAGTAATAAAACTAAGGAAGAAGTACAGGTACCTGACACCGAGGAAGTACAGTCAGAAACGGAGACAAAAAGTGATGTAACTCTTACAGTAGCAATTTGGGATAAAAATCAAGAACCGGGATTGAGACAAATCATGGATGATTTTACAGCACAGACCGGAATAAAATGCGATATTCAAATTACTCCTTGGAAAGACTATTGGACAATGCTGGAAGCTGCGACAACAGGTGGAAATATGCCGGATGTATTTTGGATGCATGCATTCCAGGTAAGTACTTATGCACAGTATGAGGATGTTTTATTAAATCTTTCCGATAAGATAGCCAGCAGTGACAAGGTGGATTTAAGTAAATATCCGGAGGATATTGTGAAGGTATATCAGAACGCAGACGGAAAGCAGGTTGGAATTCCAAAAGATGTTGATTCTTCAGCTGTTTGGTATAACAAAAAAATGTTTGATGATGCAAAAATTCCTTATCCGACAGCGGATTGGACTTGGGAAGATTTCAGGGAAATAAGCAAAAAGCTTACAAAAGAAGACGGTTCACAGTTCGGACTTGCAATGAAACCCGGCAGTGATCAGGAAAGCTGGTATAGCGCAATATATGCTTACGGCGGCAAAATCATCAGCGATGATATGAAAACATCCGGTTTTGATGATCCTAATACTTTAACAGGAATGAAAATTATTGAAGGAATTATACAAGACGGTTCAATGCCGCCATATGCTATCCAAGCGGAAAATGAAACGGTTGCTTTACAAGAGGCAGGAACAGTTGCAATGACCTTCCAGGGTTCCTGGATGGCTTCAGAATTAGGGGTAAATGATTACTTAAAGGAAAACATTGGAATAGCTCCATTGCCAAAGGGACCGGAAGGTACATGTTCTATGTACAATGGACTGGCATGGTCTGCATCTGCTATGGGAGACCATACGGAAGAGGCTTGGAAATTGGTTGAATACCTTGGTTCTAAAGAAGCACAGGAAAAACAGGCAGAATTAGGAGTTACTCTTTCTGCATTGGAAGGAGCTTCCGCAGCTTGGGCTAATTCTGTGGAAGGATTTGACTTAAGTCCATATCTGGATGTGATGGAAGGTGCAGTGTTATATCCTCATTCAAAAAATACAACAGTTTGGTACAGCATGATGAAAGAAAAACTGGTTAGTGCCTGGGATGGTACCCGTTCTATGGAAGAGGTTTGTAAAGAAATAGCTGCAGATATGAATCAAATGTTATCAGAAGAAGAATAGAGAATTATCAAGGGCTATTTGGAAACAGATAGCCCAACTTATATGGGAGAGATTATATGAATAATGGTAAATCAAAAGTTAAAAAGCAAGCAAAATCAGAATTTTTATGGGGATGGTTTTTTATTTTGCCATCAATGGTGGGCTTGATTGTGCTTAATATCATTCCGATATTTCAAACCATTTACCAGAGTTTTTTCAAAACAGGCGCTTTTGGAAGAGGGAATACTTTTGTCGGACTGTCAAATTATACACGCATGCTATCTGATTCGAGGGTTTGGCAGGCTACACTTAATACATTAAAATATGCGGTGCTGGAAGTTCCTCTCTCAATTATCATTGCATTAATTTTAGCAGTGTTTCTGAATCACAAAATTGCAGGACGAACAATTTTTCGGGCAATCTTCTTTATTCCAATGGTTGCGGCTCCTGCCGCTGTAGCTATGGTATGGAAATGGCTTTATAATTCCCAGTTTGGATTGCTAAATCATATGCTCAAGGGCATAGGAGTGGAGGCAGTGAATTGGATCTCTAATCCCTCAATTGCAATCTACTCTGTTGCAGTAGTGGGAGTTTGGTCAGTAATTGGTTATAATATGGTTCTTTTTCTGGCGGGACTGCAGGAAATACCAAAAGATTATTATGAAGCGGCTTCAATAGACGGAGCTGGTTTCTGGAGACAGTTTTTTAATATAACTGTTCCTCTTATATCACCTACAATGTTTTTTGTTGTTGTTACGAGGGCAATTGCAGCGTTCCAGGTCTTTGATTTTATTTTCATGTTAGTCGATCAACAAAACCCGGCTTTACGAAAATCAGAGACATTGGTATATCTGTTTTATAAATATGCTTTTGTTGAAAATAACAAAGGCTATGGTTCTACAATAGTGGTATTTCTTCTGTCCATTATTATGGTGATAACGGTAATTCAAATGGCTGCTCAAAAAAAATGGGTACATTACAACTAAAGGAAAGGAGTCATTATGGGAAAGAGATCTAAAAAAAGTTATTTACTAATATATGTTATTTTAATCATTGGAGCATTTGTTATGATTATTCCGTTTATTTGGATGATACTTACAGCCTTTAAGACACAGACAGAAGCTACGCAGATGAATCCCTTCTTGATATTCCCGAAAAGCTGGAAATTCAGTGCGTTTATTAATACAGCTACGAAAATGAACTTTGTATTACTTTATTTTAATACATTAATGATGATTTTTTTGAGAATTTTATGTGCGGCTGTGACATCAAGCATGGCTGGTTATGCCTTTGCACGTTTGAATTTTAAAGGAAAAAACATTGCATTTAACCTGGTATTGTTCCAGATGATGGTTCCGGGTCAGATCTTTATTATTCCACAGTACCTTATGCTTAGCAAAGTAAACCTGTTGAACACTATTTTTTCATTGGTATTCCCGGGTCTGGTTAGTGCATTCGGAGTTTTTCTTATGAGACAGGCGTATATGAGTCTTCCAAAAGATTTGGAGGAGGCTGCAAGACTGGATGGCTGCAATATCGGACAAACATTTTTATATATTATGGCACCGTTAACAAAGTCTTCCACAGTTGCACTGAGCATTTTTACAGCATTATTTGCTTATAAAGAGCTGTTGTGGCCGTTGATCGCCAATACCAATGATAACAAAATGCCATTGGCATCCGCACTTGCGAAACTTAACGGTCAATTCTCTGCAAATTATCCGGAACTAATGGCAGCATCGGTAATTGCATGTATTCCAATGATAGTATTGTATTTGATTTTCCAAAAACAGTTTATTGAGGGAGTAGCAACCTCCGGAAGCAAATTATAAGGTATCTCTATACTTGGAGGGGCTTACCCCGGTGGTCTTCTTAAAGACCTTAGAGAAAGTAAAAGCATCTTTGTATCCTATGTTTAAAGCAATTTCATGTAAGGTCATATTTGTTTTTGATAATAAATTCTTTGCTTTTTTGATTCGGTAGGATTGCAAATAGGCAAGAGGAGATACCTGCATTTCTTGTTTAAAGATGGAGGAAAAGTAGGACCGGTTTATATATAGATAGGAAACAATGTCGTTTACTTTTATATTTTGCTGGTAGTTATCTTCAATATATGCTAAAGCCTGCTCTATATAGATAGCACTGGAATATTCATTTTTGGGATGCAGTTGTATGGAACGGTTGGATTCCATCATTAATGAAATAATGTCGTAGAGACAACCCAGACGGTAGATCTCATTGGCAACAGTAAGTTGATTGGCGGCTAATATGGCTTTGATTATATTTATATATTTTTCCGGATCAATATAAGCCGGGCGTATGACATGCTGCGAATCAATTCCGCTTTGGTTTAAATATTGGCGGGCTTTTGTACCGTTAAAACCAATCCAGGCATAGGACCAGGGAGTTTGATAATCGGCTTGGTAGACATAAGTGGATCTTGGAGGAATGACGAAGATATCACCGCGTTTTAAGTGATATTGCTTATTGTGATAATTAAGGGTTCCCAAACCGTCTAAGACAAAATGAACATGATATTCAGAACGGGGCAGAGAGTAGGTATGCCCTGGCGGGCAATGCTGAATACCGCAATGCTCTAAGTATAAATCGGTATTTTCATGATTTAGATACATAAATTCATTTAAATCATCTAATTCATAATAAATAGTTTTTTTTTGCATACGATACCCTCCTTACGATTTATGTTGGCGACGATATTCTGTGGGACTTACAGAGAAGTACTTTTTAAACAGTTTAGAGAAGTTTAAGGCATCCTCATATCCCACCTGGGATGAAATTTGTTTGATTGATAAGTTGGTATGGAGCAACTGGTACTGGGCATCCTTTAATCTGCAGGAAATAAGATATTGCTGTGGAGATATCTGATACATTTTTGTAAATAAACTATATAGATATGAACGGTCAATACCAACAATTTGAAGTATGTCGGAGATATTATTGTATTTATAAGAATGCTCAATCAGTTTCCTGGCATATTTGGCATATACCTCGGGAGCATATTGGAAAGTATGCTGATCTGCAGGAGATAAGTAGTTTGACTCAATAAGTTTGGCTAAAATACAATACAGATGTCCAACGCGCTTTATTTCATTTGACTGTGTAAGTGCTTTTGCTTGCAGTATTTGATGAACTAAATCGGCTATAGTTTGAGTATCTATATTAAGGTCACAAACAGGATTGTCAATGGATAAAGAGGTTTGCTCAAGATATTGAGAGGATTTTGAACCGCTGAAACCGATCCAGGCATAGGACCAGGGTGTGGATGCATCTGCATCATAATGATAATCACTGGTGTTGGGGGGAATATAGAAGGCTTGATTTGCACAGACCTTGTAACTTTTTCGATTAAGCTTGAAACTCCCGGTACCGTTAAAGACAAAATGAATAAGGTGCTCACTTCTGGGAAGATTTCCATAGGAATGAAAAGGCTTACAGTCTTCAGTACCACAATAGACAAGAAATAAATCCGTGGTTTGGTGTTCAAGCCCAAGAAGACATTTGTAATTTACACTTTCATGATAGGCAGTTAAGTTCAATATTAATTACCTCCATTAATAAAATCAACATAATTAAGTATAGCATAAAGAAGGGGAAAAGGGAATGCCAATCATTTTTGATAAGAAGAATGGACAGTTTCATTTATATAATGATCAAATAAGTTATATTTTTAAAGTAATGGAAAACAATCAATTAGAGCATTTATTTTTTGGAAAGCGAGTAAGTGTAACCTCGGATTATTCCTATCTGTCGGAACGCGGGCACAGAGATATGCAGGCATGTTCCATCGAAGGAAATGTTAATTTTTCCTTGGAGCATATACGGCAGGAGTATCCTACCTATGGAACAGGGGATATGAGATATCCAGCTTATGAGATTGAGAGGGAAGATGGAAGCCATATCGTTGATTTCCAATATGAATCCCATACGATATATTTTGGTAAAAAGCGCTTGGAGCAATTACCTGCGACATATGTCGAGAAAGATTGTGAGGCTGCAACCTTAGAAATAACACTTTACGACAGTCAGATTAAATCAAAAATTGTGTTATTCTATACGATATATGAACAGCTGCCTGTAATCACCAGGCATACAGAATTTTATTGTGAGGGAGAGGAAGCATTTACTCTGGAAACAGCCATGAGTATGAGCATCGACATGCCTGACAAGGACTACAAATTACTCGATTTAGCAGGAGCCTGGGCAAGAGAACGCCATGTTAGAGTAAAAGACATAGATTATGGAGTACAATCCATATACAGTATGAGAGGCTGTAGCAGTCATCAATTTAATCCCTTTATGGCATTGATGAGACCTGATACGAATGAGGACAGCGGAGAGGTAATAGGTGTCAGCCTCATATACAGTGGTGATTTTCTGGCTCAAGTAGAAGTGGATAATTTTAATGTGAGCCGTATTATGATAGGAATTCATCCAAATGAATTCAGATGGAAATTGAAAAAAAATGAAAAGTTTGTTTCACCGGAAGCGGTTATGGTATACACGGAGCATGGACTAAATGACATGAGCCAGGTGTTTCATAAATTATATCGGACACGGTTATCCAGAGGGATATGGAGAGATAAGGAAAGACCGATACTGATTAATAATTGGGAAGCTACCTATTTTAATTTTACAGAAGAGAAAATCTTAAGTATTGCTGAAAAGGCGGCAGAAGTCGGTATTGAACTATTTGTACTGGATGATGGATGGTTTGGAAAGAGAAATGATTGTAATTCATCGCTGGGAGATTGGTTTCCAAATGAAGCAAAAATTCCGGGTGGAATTAAAAATCTTGCGGATAAAATAAATCAAATGGGCTTGAAGTTTGGTCTGTGGTTTGAGCCGGAGATGGTAAATGAAGACAGTGACCTTTATCGTGAACATCCGGATTGGGTGTTGGGTGACCGAAGGAGATATTTAAGTAAGGCGAGAGGGCAGTATGTCCTGGATTTCTCAAAGGAAGAGGTTGTTAAGAATATTTACGGTAAAATGAAAAAGATTTTATCAGAGGCACCGATTGATTATGTGAAGTGGGACTTAAACAGATCTATGACGGAAGTGTTCTCACAAGGCGGGAACTATGATGATCAGGGCAAGGTGCGACATAATTATATTCTTGGAGTGTATTCTCTGTTTGAACGGTTAACAAATGAGTTTCCCCATATCCTTTTTGAATCGTGTGCCAGCGGCGGAGCACGTTTTGACCCGGGGATGCTGTATTATGCCCCACAAGCCTGGGCTTCAGATGATACGGATGCAGTTGAAAGGATTAAAATACAATACGGATCCTCAATTGTTTATCCAATCAGCAGTATAGGAAGTCATGTATCAGCAATTCCAAATAAGCAGGTATTCAGGAACGAATCCTTGAATACGAGAGCGGCTGTGGCGTATTTTGGAACCTTTGGCTATGAACTTGATATCACACAGTTGATTGAAGAAGACCTTGAGATAATCAGACGACAGATAACCTTTATGAAAAAATATAGAACATTAATTCAGATGGAAAGCTTTTATAGACTTAGAAGTCCTTTTGATAAGGATGGAAACACAGCGGCATGGATGGTTGTTTCAGAAGATTTAACAGAGGCTATGATAGCATACTATAGGAT
>JASGEU010000231.1:0-6634 GCA_047606065.1 Mobilitalea sp. | reverse complement strand
ATATCCTTAAGCGGAAAGGTACTTTAGAGTGTATATCACCCTGAAATACCTTCCATTTAATCGTTCTATTTGCTCATCAAGAATTTGCAGAAATACCACTAATATATTTTACGGTAGAACCTGTTAATTACATTAGCGTTGAGAATAAATTCAAAACCTTCTCATAAAGTTTTATCCAGGCAGATCTTTGTTTCCATTCTGCATATGATATTTCCTGACATTGTTCCATGGTATCCAGAAGATCCTCTCTGATCATCTGTACAGTATTCCGATCACAGATCCATACACCACATTCATAATGAAGATGGAAACTGCGATAATCCATATTAATGGTTCCAATTATTGCACTGTCTTCAGTTAAAATCGTCTTTGCATGGATGAAACCTGGTAAATACTCAAAAATTCGTACTCCTGCTTCTAGCAGCCTGCCATAATTGTATGTGGTAAGTATCTTAACATTTTTCTTATCTGGAATAAATGGGGTAATAATACGTACATCAATACCACTTTTTGCTGCTGTAATCAACGCATCTCGCATATCATCTTCAATTATAAGATACGGTGTAGTAATGTACAATACCTTCTTTGCATAATATATCATTTGCTTATAGATATCTTCAATCGGATTTCTGGGATTATTTGCAGGTCCATCTGAAATTACCTGGCAATAAACATCATTTTCTTCAAATTCCTTTGAAGGGCGGTAAGGAGTGTAGTCCATTGGTGTTCCACCACCGGAAACCTCCCACATTTGTAAAAATGTAACCGTTAATCCCCATACGGCATCTCCTTCTACACGAACCGCATTATCCTTCCAAACACCGAAACGTTCTACCAGATTAGCATATTCGTCCGCAAGGTTCATCCCTCCAGTAAAACCTATGTTGCCATCAATGACTATTATTTTTTGATGGGATCTATAATTCATATATAGTTTGTCAGTATACTTATGAATCGGATTAAATGCGCGCACTTCCATACCTTCATTTTCAAGGCTGCGCTTAAAGTTTGTCGGAGTACGAAGTGTGGCACCAAAGTCATCATATAAAAATTTAACTTCTACCCCTTCTCTCATTTTCTTAAGCAGAATTTCATGCATTCTCTTCCATAGAACCCCATCGGCAACAATAAAGAAATTAACCAGAATAAATTTCTTGGCACGTTCCAGCTCTAAAAAGATGGCTTCAAAAACATCTTCACCCATAGGATAATATTCTACTTTATTATTCTTAAATAATGGAAAGGAGTTTGATTCTAGAAATTTAGCCATTCTGCTCTTTGTGGGATATTTTTTTTCAAAACGTTCGGAAACTTCTTGACTGAACTCCAAAAACGTTGCCCCTCGCTGGAGCTTCTGTAATATATGAAGATCAATTTTTCTTCTTCGCCTGTTGCCCCATAACACAAACATTATGTGTCCGGTAACCGGAAGCGCTGCTATAATACAGATCCAGCTTATCTTATAGGAATTATTTCTATTATCATTCACAAGCCCGATTACAATGATAATACTTAGAACCTGAATACCTGAATACAGATAGATCGTATAACCTCTCAGAGCATAGGACAAGTAAATAATCATGCCAAATTGCGCAAGTACAAGTAATCCAACTAGCGTCGCTTTAAGAAAACCACTTAAATGGCCCTTTAATGTTCCTTTCACTTCTTCTCTAATATCCTTGCTCAATGCACGTACCCCTTTTCTGCCCAATGTCTCACGCAAATCTCTTAATGCTGTCTCCAGTTTTCCCACCCTCATGTTCGGAAAGGCTTTTAGAAAACGTATGTGGGTCTTTTGTAGTTTTATACTCTGATATCTCCCAATGAATTCCTTTAATCCTACTGGCATCTCGGGCATCATTTCTTTTATTTCTAATATCATCCTAGTTATTCTTATATTCGATAATCTGTCCAGGATATCTTCCCCTGTTTCATAAATCCTGCTAGTGCTAATATATTCGGTAATATCTTCCCGTAGTCGCTTCAATCTACTTAAAACTTTACGAAGTTCAATTGTGGAAATTATAGTTAAAACAATATCGGTAAAAATGAGCGGAATTATTACATATCCAATAATTTCACCGATTTGTCTTGGAATTATTCCTAGTAAGTAGTGTATTGCAGGCTGCATGAAACAGACCATAATTACAGATAAAAATCCCCAAAACAAAGATATAATAAGACTAATTCTACCATTCACATTCAATGGATATTTACTATAATCCCACCATCTGGTATGAAACGCAAGTTCCATTAAAAGGGAGGTTATGTACTCTAAAACTGTGGCTAAAAAATAACCTGCAAAAAAAACAGTTACCAGATTACTTCGATAATCCCATAAAACAAGATACACTAATACAGCACCAAATCCATAAATAGGAATAATCGGCCCGGTTAAAAAACCACGATTAACTAACTTCTTCTCTTGTATTGATATCAGACAACTTTCATATATCCATCCCAATACACTATATAGAAGTAACATATAAAAAAGATAATATAGATCATGTCCAAAAATTTCTACATTCCACATCCCAAGGTCCCCCATGCTTTATCTAAATGTTACTATTCATCCTTACAAATAGCAATCTATATGTACAGCAAGCCTGCTTCACAGCCTTTCAAATAAGCAAGTATACCAGACTGCATATAGCTGAACTGTAACATATCCACTATTCTAGCATAGGAATGTTAAAATTTCATTAAAATTTTCTAACATTTCCCTTTATAAAACAGGCTTGTATTGCAAGAATTACTAGCCCATCCTTTTCTTCTTAACCTTGCTGTGGTAAAATGTCTTTAATGAATCTGAAAGGAGAACCTTAATGCTAATAAGAAATGACAATCATTTTCCAATGCCTGCCTATCCCTTGGAAAATGATTATGATCTTAATCAAATTGCATTTTTCGATATTGAAACCACTGGTTTTGCAGCGGATACAACTTATCTATATCTGATTGGCTGCGCGTACTACAGCGAAGGCTCCTTCCACTTAATTCAATGGTTCAGCGAGAGTATTCAGGAAGAGGCATTGCTCATTACTTCCTTTTTTGAATTTATTAAAGATCATCGAGTGTTATTTCATTATAATGGCAACGGTTTTGATATTCCATATTTACAACGAAAAATTGCAAAGTTAAATCTCGGCTATACCTTTGACACGTTTGAAAGTGTCGATATCTATAGAAAAGTTCTGCCCTATAAAAAGATATTTCAGCTAGAAAATTTCAAACTCAAATCCTTGGAAACTTTCTTGAATATACATCGCTATGACCCCTTTAGTGGCGGTGATTTAATTCAAATTTATCAAGGATATCTTGGGAAAAAGCATTATGAAACCTTGAAAGCTTTTCGAAATCCGGAGCTTCAGTTCCCCACACCAAGTGAAGCCGAACTTCTCCTAGGTCAGTTATTACTTCATAATTCCGAGGATATTCAAGGATTATTATCAATTAGTTCTATTTTATCTTATATTGATCTATTTGAAAAGCCTATTCATATTATAAAGGCTGTGATAGAGGGTGGTGTATTAAGAATTCGCTTTGAAGTATCTGCTTCCTTGCCTGCTCCTATTCACTGTAGAAATGAATTTGCGCAGTTGGCTGCTCATAAAGAAGAGGCAGTATTGTCGGTAGAAATCTATGAGGGTATATTAAAATATTATTTTGATAATTATCGTGATTACTACTATCTCCCATTAGAGGATTATGCGATTCATAAGAGTGTCGCGCACTTTGTTGACAAGGACCATCGGATAAAAGCTAAGCCCTCCACCTGTTATACAAAAAAACAAGCAATCTTTGTACCGCAGTATGAACCATTGATTACACCAAACTTTAAACTGGAATTCACGGATAAGATTTCATTTTTAGAAGTTCACACTGATTTTCTATTACAAGAGACAAACCTGGAACTGTATGTGAAGCATATGATGGCGCATATGCTTTAGATTCATGAATAAACGATAAGCTGCATTTAATGCAAGGATAGTACTGATTGAGTTTTATCTTAAACTGGAGAAACACGCTGCTAGAGTTTCTCCAGTTATAACAAGTGCATCTGTATAAGATCTATATAAACCTTTCTCATTAAGCTATTCTTCGGTGTCTTCTTTCTCTTCCTTCTCTACATCCGTATCCATTTCGTCCTCTTCTTCTACTTCTTCATAATCTTGCGTTTCGTTTGGCTCTGGATGTTCCTTCATATATTTTCTTGATTCTATTAGTGATTTTATATAGTTTCCTAATAAAAACACACATACACCTATTACAATAATCATCCAAAATATATGGTTATTTTGACGCTGTCTATCAGCAAAACTTATATAAGTATCAGACCCATTAGATGTATATAATGGGTCACCAAGAAAAGTCTTATATCGCAAAAGGATATAGAGCATAATTGACGTTGGTATTAATACAACCAATACCATTAAAATTCTTTTTAAATAATACATTGTTACAAATTTCATAGTAAGTCCCTCCTTATTTATCGGAGGAATTAGCTGCAACTATAATAAATCCTATAATTCCCAACAGCACACCTATATACCATAATAAAGACTCTAAAGTAATTGCAAAAATCAATCCCAATAAAATCAGTGCAAAACCAACATTTTGCTTTTTCATTAACCTCTCCCTTTTATATTCATTTTATATGTATACTTTGCTAAGCTTTTGTTCTAAGGTTATTACTTTTACTTTAAGCGATGGAACTAATTTACTTTCTTTTAGCCTATTTACAATTTTCATACTCCCCTCATAGTTAGTCTCATGAAATAATATATCAGCTTTCAAATAATCTAACATATCATTCATGTATGGAATGTCACCTAATTTTACTGCCTTTTCATAATATAATTTCGCCTGATCTATCTGACTTTCAGCTAAATATCGATATACCATATTAATTGCATATGCAGTACCTAACGCTGGATGGTTTTCATATCGCCGAAATAATGCCTGATTAGATTCTATAACTTTAATCGCTTTCTCTTCCTCACCCAAATTAAAAAGTATCGCATATAAATTATTATAATAAACTCCTTTTAATATTGGACTAATGCTTTTCGAATTAACAGATAATAGGGCTTTATGAGCTTTTTCATATTCTCCGTTTTCACAATAACCTGCTGCTAATGAAATCTCAAATGAGTTTTTAATCTTTCCATCCTTAATGCTCATAAGCGCCTTTTCTAATTCTTTTATAAATCGTCCTGGGTCCTTATCGACTTGTAATATCGGTAAGATAGAAGCATATTTTTTTTGAAATTTTAATAATTGTATTGTGTATGGTGCAAAAACTATAATTAACAATATTATACCAATGATATTAACTGCCCATTCCTGGCTACTACTTAAATTAAGTCCATTTTTCATTAAACTAAAAACAATAGCTCCTAAGAATACTAGAATATATATTAGTTTTGAATTCATCTTAATTCCTACCCCTCCATTATTAATTAATACCGTAAATAGGTTACACCATTTATTACCATTTATCAACAATGGTTTTTGTATCAACAAAATCTCTGTGTTAGCACTTAATACTATTATAATAGTAAATTATTAGTAAAACATTATACCAAATTTAAAAAATGCTTTTTGGAAAATAATAAGATATTTAAATAAATCTTACTTATTAACTAATATTTTTAAGAAACTATATATCCAAAAAATAATGTGATAAAATATTAAAATAAAATTCCTAAAACTATTGACTCTTAACTTAACTTTAGGATTAGAATGCTATCGAAAAGTACTTTTCAAATCTATTACGGAGGTGATAAGCATGAGAATCGGAGAATTCGCTGAAGTATGTAAAACAAGAATATCTGTGCTAAGACATTATGATAAAGAGGGTCTCCTACCCCCTAACTTTATCGATCGATTTACAGGATACAGATATTATTCTGCAAATCAAGTCAATGTTTTCAGAAAAATTACTGCTCTTAAAAAGGCAGGATTTTCATTGAAGGAGATAAAAAGTGTATTATCAAAATCAAATAATACAAATCTCATTCTTGATAGCATAAACAGAAAAAAATCCGAACTTACAGAATTGCTTTCTAATCTTGAAGAAGCAAAAAAAATTATGTTAGGAGCTGAAAATATGCAAAATGTTATTATTATTGAAAATACAAGCGGTACTGAAATACGCTTGTCTGTCAGAAATCCGGTTGCGAACTTTTATAAATCTTGCGAACAACTTGAAGATACAGCAAAAAGACTGGATTATCAACGCATTTCGAACTTCAAAACCTATGGTGCGATGGATTCCGACCAGATTGATATTGGTATTGATGTCATTAAACTTTGTAATGAACTTGAAGTGTTGAACGAAGATATCAATATCCCTTTTGTCAATGATAATGTAATTGGGAAATGGGAAGTTCTTGGTGATTATTCAGTTAAAGATGATTTCTTTTCCAACACCTTTAATTGCGAAACTGTTCATGACGATGTAAACAAACAAATTTTCTTTCTGCCAGGTGGTGAGAAATATTGGTGCTATGGCTGGACGAAAGGATTTCTTATTATTGATACAGGCGACAGTACATCACTTAACAGCTATGAAGTTGAAGAACATAACGGAGAACGGTATATGTTTATTCAAAATAAATCCTATTACTAT
>JASGEU010000230.1:0-12031 GCA_047606065.1 Mobilitalea sp. | reverse complement strand
ATATTTCTGTAACCAGCTATCGTATTTTACAATCAAACGAAACACCGGGCCTCGGCGATATTGCAGCCAAGCCGGAATTTACAAGCCGCTTTGAAGGGAGATCCATTTTTCCAATCAATATTGTAAAACCTCCCGCCAAGGAAATGGAAGTACTGGCAATCACAGGTGCAACCATTACTTCAAAAGCAATTGCGCAAGGCGTAAATCATGCCGCTGAACTCATCATGTTGATAGAAGGAGGAGAATAATGGGCAACTATAAAAAAATAGCATTAAATGGGATTATTTATGAAAACCCGGTATTCGTCCAGCTTATTGGTCTGTGTCCGACTCTCGCGGATACCACAAGTGCGTCAAATGGCTTAGGTATGGGAATTTCTACAACCTTGGTTATGACGTTTGCAAGTATGGTGATTTCTTCTTTGCGTAACATTCTGCCTGAAAAAGTCAGATTACCTGTTCTGGTTTCAATTACAGCCGGTTTCGTTACCATTCTTCAGCTTTTGATAAAGGCTTATTTTCCAGACCTGGATAAATCCTTAGGAATATTTATTCCGCTAATTGTTGTAAACTGCATTCCGTTTGCAAGAGCAGAGGTTTTCGCTTCAAAAAATAAAATCATCCACTCTGTGGCTGATGGATTTTTTATGGGCTTAGGTTTTACGATTGCTCTTATCCTTATTGGTAGTATTCGTGAAATTTTAGGAGCTGGGACTTTCTTTGGGATTACTATTCTTCCAGAGCTATTTCCCAAAACACTTACTATGATTTTTGCTCCTGGAGCATTTTTTACAATCGCATTTATAATTGCAGCCATTAACTATTTCAAAGAAAAGCCTAAGAAGGAGGATAAATAACTATGGATTTGTTTTTTCTGTTTTTAGGTGTGGTTCTGGTCAATAACTTTATCCTTGCACAGTTTTTAGGGGTTTGCTCCTTCTTTGGAGTATCGGGTAAAATCGAAAACTCAATCGGGATGAGTTTGGCTATCACCTTTGTTATTACGCTGTCTTCTTTCTTTACGCATATTACCTATAAATATGTACTGGTACCATTGAAGGTGGAATATCTTTCCACGATGGCTTATATTCTGATAATAGCGTCCTTGGTACAGCTTGTGGAAATGTTTATTAAAAAAAGCAGTCCGGCTCTTCACCGTGCGCTTGGCGTGTACTTACCTTTGATTGCGGTTAACTGTGCAATTTTCGGTGTTGCAATTATTAATCAAGAGAATAATCATACTCTAATCCAATCCGTTGTCTATGGTTTTGGTGCCGGAGTTGGATTTTCCCTTGCGATTCTTTTGCTGGCAGGGCTGCGTACAAAGCTTGAGAAAGCAGATGTCCCTAAAATATTTAAGGGGCATCCTATTACCTTTATTATTGCTGGCTTAATGAGTATTGCATTTATGGGCTTTTATGGTTTGTTTTAGAAGAAAAATATAGCAACTATACAAAATAATGAAATGAGGAGAAAATTAGATGGATTTTTCCTATTTAATAAATCCGATCATAGCTATCGGTACGATTAGCTTGATTTTTGGACTTGTGCTTGGCTATGCAGGCAAAAAACTGGAAGTTCCCGTTGATGAACGCCTGCAGAGAGTTCTCGATGCTTTGCCTGGTGCAAACTGCGCTGGATGCGGTTTCGCAGGATGTTACTCATTTGCTGAGGCACTGGTAGAAGAGCGAGCACAGTTGAACGGATGCCCTGTAGGAGGAGCGAGCACAGCGGAAAGCATTGCCTCTATTCTTGGGGTTAAGTCCGAATCCTTTGAAAAGCGTGTTGCTTTTGTGAAATGTATGGGTTCGGTTGCGGTTGCTCATTACAGATATAGTTACCAGGGAATTTTGGATTGCAACGCTGCCGTACAGTTAGCGGGTGGGGGAACAAAGCAATGCTCCTATGGCTGTATCGGACTTGCGAGCTGTAAGAAGCTATGCCAATTTGGTGCCATACGAATAGAACATGATATTTCGGTGATTGACCCGACAAAATGTACCGGTTGTGGTAAATGCATATCGGCATGCCCCAAGAACCTTATTGAACTGGTTCCGGAATCCTCCAATGTAAGAGTTTCTTGTTTTACACAGGAAAAGGGCAAGGAAGTAAAGCTTCACTGTTCTGTGGGTTGTATTGGCTGCAAGCTGTGTGAAAAGGTATGCAATTATGATGCTATCACGGTAAAACATAATTTAGCAAAGATAGATTACAAAAAGTGCACACATTGTATGGCTTGTGTCAAAAAGTGCCCTTCAAAGGTTATTACAATCATTAACGAAGAATAAATACCAGACAATATTGCCCTCGATATGTGTTTATGAAACTTATCGAGGGTATTTTGCACAGCGTGAGTTATTGAGTCTTTATTTTCTGCCTTACATAGAATAATGGGCAGAGATTTGTCCCTTTTTGTTTAATTCCGCAAGTTCCTTCCAGGCAATATCGGGATGGAGATATCGTTTTCTGTTCTGGGTTCTGTCTTTATAGTTAATTGCTATGGTTGGGCAGCATTGAATACAGGCCAGGCATTGTTCGCAGTGATGTCCAAAACAGGGCTTTGCACCTTTCACCAGCTCAATGTTGCCCATTGGACAGACTTTCTTGCATATGCCACAGCTGGTACAAGCGTCAGAAACATTAAAATTCTTATCCATATTCGAAACAATATGCATAAATCCGATCGAGGTGAGTTGCCTTGGGGTTAGAACTGTGTTCCCGTTATTCGTCATATGGAGCTTGATACTCTCAATCATTGGTTTAATATCGGCAGCAGACTGATCTGCTTCTTCTCTGACCGTATCACGCATTTCATACCCAACGACATAGTTGGAAAACATATCAAGACGGTCTCCATAGCTAAGCTTAATCCCTTTATGCTTTAGCAAATTGCGCAGCTGTGTAACAACGTTTTGAGCTCTGGATATTCTCCCGCAGGTTGCAATCGCAAAGAAATATGCATCTCTGTTGTTCTGTAAATCAAGATGTGAAACAAACTCCTTTACACGTCTTGGCATTCCCCCTGCATAGGTAGGGTAGACAAAGCCGATGCTGTCATAGCCCCCTGCCATGGAATACTTTCCACTGCTGCCCATAGTCGCAATCTCGCAGTCTCCCAACTCCTTTGCGATTTCTTTTGCTGCCCACAGGCTGTTGCCTGTTCCTGAAAAAACATAAATAATGTGCTTGCTCATAATGTAGTATCCTTTCTATTTGTTTATTTGAGGTTTCAATTTGAATAATTGGGTTTATATGCACATATTTGCACGTGTATTGCAAAAACAAAGTGCCAGTTTTACTGACACTTTCGCGCCTAAGCGGGTAGCGAAGCAATAGAGATTCTTTTCTGTCGGAGTTATTCCTTTGACTTAAGTGTCAAGGATAACAGATTTTTAATGTTATTTGTGGTCTGGTCAAATTTATCAATGACAAACATGCTTTTCGCTTCATAGTAGATATTACGATTTTCCTTGGTTTTATCCACTATACCATATCTGTACATTAAGTCCAAATGCCGCGATATAACAGAGCGGTCTTGTGAAAAGTTTTCTGCTATTTCTTTTATGTTCTTAATTCCATTAGAGACAAGATAAAGTAAAATCTCTGTGCGTACCGGATCTAATAGTGTCTTAAAAAATTCAAAATCAATATTATCCTGTATCAGCTTGCTGCATGCCTGAGGGTCATAGTTGCTTCCCATATATTCACCGTCCTTAGATATAACTATATATGCACACTCATGCATTTGTCAAGCTTTTAAAATATAAAAATTTTTGATAAAAAACGAGCTACTGTATTCGACACAGGATACTCGTAATAAGGAGAATAACAGCTAAGATAGAGTAAAAAATAATTCAATACAATAACAGTGAATGGCAAAGATGCTGATAGTAATGTGACAGGAATTTATGGTATACTAAGAAAACAAGAAAACTCTGAATAGTGATTGTTGTTTTGATGGAAATGATATTATTTAGAATTCCTGGAATAAAAATGGAAAGAAGATAGAGAGTATGAAATATAAATCTTATGTGGAAGGCAGTCCGAAAGTATCGGTAATTGGCTTTGGTGCCTGGCAGCTTGGCAATGATATTGATTGGCATGAAATGTCAGAAGCAGAAGCTATTCGACTGGTTCACAAAGCTATGGAGGAAGGAATTAACTTCTTTGACACAGCTCCTAACTATGGAAATGGGAAAAGTGAGTTGATCCTCGGTAAGGCTTTGAAAGAAGTAAATAGAGGTACCATGGTGATTAATACTAAGTTTGGTCACCATAGCGACGGGCATACAGATTACAGCCATAGTGTCATAAGAGAAACGATTGAAGGCAGCCTCAAACGCCTGGGTACGGATTATATTGATTCAGTATTGTTGCATAATCCGCCTTCCAAGCTGCTGAAAGCGGAAGGCAATGAACATTATGTGGTGCTGGAGCAGTTGAAAAAGGAAGGAAAGATATTAGCTTATGGGGCGTCACTGGATACCAGGGAGGATATGGACACTTTCTTAAATTATACGAATGGACAGGTAATTGAGGCTTTCTTTAATATATTACATCAGGATGCCCGCTATAGCTTTGAACAAGCATTGGAGAAAGGGGTTAAGATCATCGCAAAGATTCCCCTTGATTCAGGATGGCTTTCCGGTAAATATCATCGAGATTCCACTTTTACGGGGATTCGTTCGAGGTGGAGCAGGGAAGATATTATAACTCGAGCCGAATTAGTGGAGCAACTGAAGGAATTGCCCGCCACAGGTCAATCCCTGTCCCAATTTGCTTTACAATATTGTCTCGCATATGAGGCAGTAAGCATGGTGATACCGGGAATAGCCGGTATGGAGCAACTGCTTTCTAATGTCGGCGCACTAGATTATCCTATGGATATTAATACTGTGAAGTGGCTGGAGTCCTTTTATGAACAGCAAGTGGCAGAGAAGCATCTCGTTTGGTAAGAAATTTTATACAAAACTAAATAGGTCAATCCAACTTTAACCCTCGATGTTTGTTTAGAACTAATCGAGGGTATTTTTTGTATAGGCTTACAATTAGATGATAAAATTTCCATTCTAAGGATTATATGCTATAATTTAATTATATTATTATGTGCGATAAAAATATTTTTGAAAAGTACAAGTAAATACAGATACGGAAGGAGGATAAGGATGTGAAAATAAAATTCAAAGAGCAATTATCCTTAGGGGTTGCATCGGCAGCAACACAGATTGAAGGCAGTAAGTGTAATCATAACTGGAACGACTGGTACGAAAGAGGGAATATCAAAGATGGTACCAATCCAGCCCGGGCAACGGACCACTATCACCTATGGAAAGAGGATGCGGATCTTATGGCTTCCATGAAGATAAAGCATTATCGAATGGGAGTTGAATGGGCGAGAATATGTCCCAAAGAAGGAGAAATAGATGAGGAAGTAATTGCGCATTATAGAGAGGAACTGCAATATTTAAAGGAACATGGAATTACGGTTCTGCTTACGATACATCATTTTACTAATCCCATGTGGTTTGAACGAAAAGGGGCATTCACAAAGAAAGAGAATATAGGATATTTTCTTGATTTTGTGAAGCTGATTATAAATGCATTTGGAAGTCTTGCTGCCGAATACATAACAATTAACGAACCGAATGTATATGCGACCAATTCCTATTACTTTGGGGAGTGGCCGCCTGGAGAAAAATCATTTTCACAAGCAATTTCAGTAATGTCAAATATGGCAATCTGTCACATCAAAGCGTACCAGCTGATACATAGTATGCGTGAAGCAATGGGATATCAGGACACAAAGGTGAGCTTTGCCAATCATGTGCGTGTCTTTGATCCACAAAATCCGAAAAATCCCTGGCACTGTATTTGTGCCAAGTTATTGGACTGGTTTTTCCAAGGAGCTATAACCGAGGCAATATCCACAGGTGATTTTAAATGGCCGTTAAAAAAATCTAAAGATATCTCAAAGGGTGAATATCTGAATTTTATCGCAATTAATTATTATACGCGAAGTACGGTATCCGGGTTTGGCGATGGAGTCAAGCAGGATGCGCCGAAGAATGATCTGGGGTGGGAAATCTATCCGGAAGGGCTTATTCGTTGTGCGGAGCATCTTTATCAGCTTTTAAAGAGACCGATTTATATTACAGAGAATGGCATCTGCGACAATCAGGATGCATTTCGAACAAAATATATCTACGAACATTTAAAAGTAATAAGTGAGTCCGACCTTCCCATAACAAGGTATTATCACTGGTGTTATTGTGATAACTTTGAATGGGTGGAAGGAGAAAGTGCACGCTTTGGATTGGTGCACGTTAATTACATGTCCCAAGAGAGAACGATCAAAACGTCTGGAAAGTTTTATACCAGGATGATTGAAGAAAATGGTATATCGGAAGAACTTTATAGAGAATACGTAGAATCAATAAGATATCACAATTAATATTTATTCAATGGATTATGTGTTTCTCATAAAGGTTCAAGAATAAAAGGAGATAAGTGTGAAAGAAAATTATCCATTACGAATTGACGATGAAAACGGTATTGTTTACGCTTGGTTTACAAGAATGGAGTATAGAGGAGGAGTTGTCACCTCAGATTTAGAGACTAAGTTAATTTTGTTTGAAGACAAATATTATGAGATCTATCAAAAGGTCGGAAAAGAAATTTTTATTGATTTATTTAGCAAAATGCATAGCAATATTCGTCAATTTTTCCACTCGACGAAATTCATAAACGCGAAACGTATCTTTGGCTTGAAGACGAGGAGCTTGTCGGAAGCATCCGGATTTATCACAACAAAGAGGAAGAATGTTATGAAGTCGAGAAGGTGATGGTCGCTCCGCAATCTCAAGGCAAAGGTTACGGGAAAGAGTTATTGAATTTTGCTGTCGCAAGACTTCAGCAAACTCATCGCACGCCAATTATTTTGACAGTTGCAGCTTGCAATGACAAAGCGATTAAAATGTACGAAAAGCTTGGGTTTGTTCCTGTTAGAGAGGAGATGGAAGAATGGAAAATAGAAGAAACATAACAGCTCTTATGCTTATTTTTCTGACACTAATATGTGCAGCTTGTGCAAAAAAACAAGATGAGATTAATATGTCAGGCGATGATATTCCCACAGAACAAGAAACGCAAAATACATCATCAACACCGGATACCATTCAACTAAATTTTGCAGCACAGGACTTTTCTAATATACCACTTAGTGTATTGAATGATAGTCAGATAGGAAGTATTACTGACTCAACAAAAATAGATGATATAGTTACATACGGTGAATATATCCCTAATGAGTTCAATGAAGAAAATCCCGAAGGCTATACCTATTCTTATATTGAAGTTTCAGGAATACGATATGCTTTATCACGCTCTCTTGGCGAGAACAGGTATGAGTTAATGAAAACTATACTGTCTGATACTGAAACAGTCTATACAATAAATGAGCTGCGCGGCGCGAGTTACAGCGTCACAATCTTCTTTGTGATAATGGAAAATGTACCATATATTATTTCAGAGATTGACGGATTTGCTCAAATTTGCGATATAGATAAAAATGACATAAAGGAAGTAATCTCAACTATAGGCACAGTAGCGGAAACTTCCATTTATTTGTTCGATTTTGATGAGAAAATAGTTAGTAACGTTAATATTAACGAGCAATCAGGTGCCCAGTATTCGATGTACGATGATACAACGAATACGTTTAGTTTAGCTTTTGAACCCAATAAAAGTCCTATGGCTTATACCTATGAAATAAATGAGTTGTTACGAGTTAAATAATCGGGTTGTCGTTCGTTTGATTTTCACAGAGATTGCAATCTACAGAGGTGCGTGAGTAGGAAAAGGAGTAAACAATGGGAGTAAAGACAAAAAGAAATCATAATCGTTATATGTTTGGTCTTGGTACGATTGGCAGAGATATGCTTTATGCCGTTGTAAGTATGTATCTATTATTCTTCTTAACGGATATTTTGGATTTGCCCGATTCCACTATGTGGTGGATGACGGGAGCAATGACCATACTTCGTATCTTTGATGCAGTAAATGACCCAATCATGGGGTTTTTAGTAGATAATACCCGCTCACGATTTGGCAAATTTAAGCCCTGGATTGTGATAGGAGGTATTCTTGGAGGTATTCTGACGACGCTATTGTTCCAGGATTTTGGACTAAAAGGAGCAGGCTATGTAACTATGTTTGTAGTAATATATCTTCTCTGGGATTTAACCTATGGAACCAATGATATTGCTTATTGGTCAATGCTTCCTTCCTTGACCCTTGATCAAAAGGAACGTGAGAAAACCGGTTCTTTTGCCAGAATATGTGCTAACATCGGATTATTTACCACCGTAGTTGCTATATTACCTGTCACCAATGCCTTGGGCGGAGATAAAAGGGCCTGGCAGATGACAGTAATCGCAATCGTATTGATTACCTGGGCATTCCTTATGTTTACGGTATTTGGTGTAAAAGAGGATAAAAGTATTAAGGTTAGGCAAGAGTCCACTTCCTTAAAGGAAATGATCCGAATTTTATTTCAGAACGATCAGTTGTTATTTACGGCGATATCAATGGCATTATTTATGATTGGATATTGTACTACCACCGCTTTTGGTGTTTATTTCTTTAAATATGCCTTTAAAAATGAAGGAATGTACTCGGTATTCGCCGCAATTCTCGGTGTCTCACAGCTGGCAGCCTTATCCGTATTTCCACTATTCTCAAAAAAATACAACAGAAGAACATTATATGCGATTGCGACTATACTAGTAATAGTTGGGTATGTAATATTTTTCTTTTCACCAATGAATATGCGGTTTATCGGCGCAGCCGGCATCCTGCTTTTTACCGGTCAGGCCTTCATACAGCTGTTGATGCTGATGTTTTTGACAGACACGGTAGAGTACGGACAGTGGAAGCTGGGACGTCGTAACGAAAGCATCACCTTCTCTGTGCAGCCATTTATTAATAAAATTGGGGGAGCAATTGCAAATGGTATTGTTGGTGCGACCTTGATTATTTCTGGTATTAATGCTGCTGCAACACCGGAGGAGGTTACTGATTCCGGGCTGTTGATTATGAAGCTGGCAATGCTGATTTTACCGCTGATCTTTATTGTAATAGGTTACATCATTTATGATAAGAAGTTCAAGATTGATAAACAGATGTATGATAAGATAATATCTGAATTGGCTGACCGTGGTGAAATTAATAGAGAACAGGAGTGATGCACTATGCTAACCAAAAATAGTCGGATCAAAGATGTATATGCTAATCCAATTGGACGCGACATTATTGATCGAGTGCTCTTGCAAATGAATATAAACAAAAAGGCCGTTACCAATCCGATTATAGGCAATCTAAAGTTAAAGATTTTACCGAAGCTTCCGAAAAGCCAGCTGGATGAAGGTTTCGTGGATACTTTGCTGACACTTTTAAACACGGATCAGGAAACCGCAAAGGGCAAGGCTGGGACAATTCGAAAGGCTTGGTGGAAGGAAGCAGTATTTTATCAAATTTATCCTAGAAGCTTTAAAGATAGTAACGGAGATGGGATTGGCGATCTGCAGGGTATTATAAGTAAATTGGATTACCTAAAAGAATTGGGTATTGATGCTATTTGGCTTTCACCAATTTATGACTCTCCTAATGATGATAATGGGTACGACATAAGAGATTACCATAAAATCATGGCTGAATTCGGAACCATGGAGGACTTTGACCAGTTGTTAACGGAAGTTCATAACCGTGACATGAGGCTTATTATGGATCTTGTAGTGAACCATACCTCGGATGAACATATGTGGTATCAGAAAGCAATCCATGAACCGGATTCGAAGTATGGGAATTATTATATTTTTAGGGACCAGCCCAATAACTGGACTTCATTTTTTAGCGGCAGCGCGTGGAACTATGTAGAGGAACGCAGACAATATGCACTGCATTTATTCTCAAAGAAACAGATGGATCTAAACTGGGAAAATGAAGCTCTTCGTCAGGAGATTCATGCTATGGTAACATGGTGGCTGGAAAAGGGCGTGGATGGATTTCGCCTGGATGTCATTAATTATATTTCTAAACGTAGCGGTTTGCCGGAGGGAAATGAAAGTATCGGCAAGCTTATGGGCTATCATGGGGTAGAGCATTATTTCTACGGGCCTCGTCTCCATGAATATTTGCAGGAGTTGAAAGAGAAGGTGTTTATTCCATACAATGCTTTTTCGGTTGGGGAAACTCCCGGAACGGGAATGGAAATGAGCAAGTTATTAACTGCTGATTATCGAAATGAGCTGGATATGGTATTCGCCTTTGACCATCTGGAAACACCGGGGCATGCACGTTTTGATGATTATCAATATGATCTTAATTATCTAAAAAGCTATATGATTAACTGGATGGAGAATTACGGAGATCATTGTCAGCCATCCCTGTTTTATGAAAACCATGATAATCCACGCATGATTTCTAAAATCAATCCTGACCCACAGTATCGGAATGTCCTGGGTAAGCTTTTGGCTGTGATACAACTTACTCTGCGGGGTACGCCATTTATTTATCAGGGACAGGAGCTTGGGATGATCAATCAAGATTTTAGATCCATTGCGGAGCTTCGTGATGTGGAGTCGTTGAATCTTTATGAGGAGTTATGTAATACCAGGAATAAAGAAGAGGCATTTGCAAAGATATTAGCCGGTTCCAGGGATCATGCCAGAACACCGATGCAGTGGAACAATCAGCAATATGCAGGCTTTTCCACCGGGAAGCCGTGGCTTATGATGGATGAGGATTATAAGACTTGCAATGTAGAAGCCCAGCTTCAAGATGAGAATTCTGTCCTTCGCTTTTTTCAGAAATTGATTGCATTGCGTAAGGAGCATAGGGTAATTTATTATGGTGATGTATTAATTACTAATATAAAAGAAAAAAATTTATTCACCTATTATCGGAAGGATGAAACAGAAACCCTGTATATCGAGATAAATTTGAGCTCCTCCAACAAGAAACGAATAAAGTATCCGGAGGGAACTCGTTTGCTATCAAATTATTCAGAGGAGTCATTGTCATTCCTGCGGCCCTATGAGGCGGGTATATGGAAGATTAATTAGTGAAAAACTCAAGTATAGAAAATCGCTAATGTTAAGGACAGGAGAGTAGTGTGGAACTTGCGGAATTTGCATATAAAGCTATTTTGAATGTATAGAAGTATGGAGGAATTATATGGATAGAATTATTCATTGTAAAGTAAGACTAAATTGTAGTAGGCAGCAATCATTTGAAATGTTTACAAAGAATTCAAATATTCAACTATGGTTGGCTGATAGCGCTGATATTGAGCCTTATGTTGGAGGAAAATATGAGCTGTTTTGGGATATAGATAATAAAAAAATTAATAGTACGATAGGTTGTAAAATAACTGCATTAGAAAGTAATAAACTGTTGTGCTTTGAATGGAAAGGACCTGAACAATTTTCGCATTTTATGAACATAGCAGAACCTCTTACGCATGTCACTGTTCTATTTATCCCAGATTACGAAAATGATAATCTAACGGAAATTCATCTTATTCATACAGGATGGAAAAGTGATGAAAATTGGGAAAAGGCACGAATATGGTTTGAATATGTATGGATAAATGCATTAGAGAATCTAAAAAATAAAGTAGCGGAATGAAATTATATCCAGTATGCGGTTACAGGAATAAATATTATGTAAACGAAGGAGAAAAATGTATAGAATGAATTGTAATAAGAGGGCAATATCAACTCGAAAGCTGGTTTATATTTTTATTATTATTTGCCTTTTACCATTGACTGCTTGTATGTCAAAGGAGGAAAGAAAGATAGCAAGGGATAACGAAAGGTTGGCAAAGCCCATTGTGCAGGAGTATTTAGAGTTGAACTATGGCAGCGGGGAGATTATTTCATTAGATTCCCGCTGCCATAGTTCAACTCTAAATACTCCTGCACAATGGGCTTTGCCAACCTTTCGTTATCCCTTGCTATCTTTCTTTCCTCCTT
>JASGEU010000229.1:0-11322 GCA_047606065.1 Mobilitalea sp. | reverse complement strand
TGGGACCTCCCGGTACCGGTAAAACCAGCCTTGGTAAAAGTATTGCGGAAGCACTGGACAGACAGTATATCCGTTTGAGCTTAGGCGGTATCAGGGATGAAGCTGAAATTCGGGGACACAGAAGAACTTATATCGGAGCTATGCCGGGTAGGATCATTCAGAGCATCCGAAAGGCAGGAGCCAATAATCCGGTTATGGTTCTCGATGAGGTAGACAAGCTGACAACCGGCGGTTACAGTGGAGATCCTGCGAGTGCTTTACTGGAGGTCCTTGATCCGGAACAAAACAACAGCTTTACTGACCATTATCTGGATCTTCCCTTTGATTTGTCCGATGTTTTCTTTATTGCCACGGCTAATTCTCTGGAAAGCATTCCGGGACCGTTATTGGACCGAATGGAAGTAATTCAGGTTTCCAGCTATACCGTTGATGAAAAATTCCATATCGGTAGAAATTATTTAATACCGTCAGTTTTAGAAGAGCACGGATTGTCAAAAGAACAGCTGGTTGTAGAAGATAATATCCTTTATAAAATTATCAACGACTATACACTGGAAGCTGGAGTCAGGGGACTGAAAAAACAACTGGCAGCGCTTGCCAGAGTGGCTTCCGAAAAGATTGTTTCGAACAAAGCAGAGCTTCCTTATAAAATTCAGCTGGAGGAGCTGGAGGAATTTCTTGGCAGACAGGTTTCCAGACATGACAAAGCGCAGTTGGATAATCCCCCGGGAGTTGTTACCGGACTTGCCTGGACACCGGTAGGCGGTGAAATCTTATTTATTGAAGCTACCGATATGCCGGGCAGCGGAGAGGTTATGTTGACAGGTAAACTTGGAGAGGTAATGAAGGAATCGGCTAGAATTTCTCTAAGTCTGTTAAAATCCAGACTGCCTTTAAATACGGTTAATTTTAAAGAAAGGGATCTGCATATCCATGTGCCCTCTGGAGCGGTACCAAAAGATGGTCCATCCGCAGGAATTGCATTATTCACTGCTCTTGCTTCCTTAATTACAGGCAAAAAAGTGGATTCCAAAATTGCAATGACCGGTGAGATTACATTAAGAGGTGCCGTACTTCCCATAGGAGGCCTTAAGGAAAAATTACTGGGTGCCCAAAGAGCAGGTATTAATAAAGTACTTATACCAAGAGACAATCTGATTGATTTAAAGGATGTGCCGGAAGAAGTTAAGAACCAGCTTACGGTGATACCGGTTGAAACTATTGAAGATGTACTGAAAGAAACCCTGGAAATTTCCCTGCCAAGAATCGAGCATATGTTTTATCAAAAGGAAACCAAAGGTTTATTCCAGGAGGTATAAATAATAAAGTAAATAATACTAAAAATAGAAAACCAGTGATCTCTGTGTTTGCATACGAAATACCTCGTAAGCTTAAGGCTTGCGGGGTATTTCTTGTAGAATAGAAATTCTTCCTTTCGAAGGAGCATTGAAAAAATGCCCGCTGAATACAAGAATAAAAAACAGACGGTGATTAGAAAAGGTCTATGTAAAAGACTTCCTCGAATTTGCCGTTATTAAGGTCATCATCCTCTGTTAGAAAGTAATGCATATCAAGCAGGTCTGCATCGCTCATATTTTTGACTAGATCTGCAGTCATACCTTCTGGAGGGTTTTTAACGTTTTAATGAAAGAGATTCTGCCAGATTACATATAGATTATATTCCCGACTACCCTAATTCCATTATTATTTTTGAGAGCTAGTGAGGATTTCGCTCAAATATAGATTATCAGAAATTATGGGCTATTTAAAAGGAAAACGAAATGGTCAGATTTTTATTTATGTTAATAATAGCAGCTTTTAGGCAGCAAAAAATGTATACTATTATATCTTACTATATGTAAGGAAATAAGGACTATATTTCTGTTGGATGAAACAAGAATGGGTAAAAATAAATTTCGTAAAGTATATAGATTCTTGAAATAAAAGGTTGAATATATTGTAGATTCAAAAAGATTTATGGTTGAGAAGTATCGGAATATGTTGTAAAATTATAGTAAATACAAATTAAAACCAGCACAAGGAGCATTTTTATTGCAGAATTAAAAATATTCATATCAAGTTTGTGCTAGTAAAGGCAAAATTAAACTTTATCTAGCAGTTACTAAGTACCTTTGTATGATAGGAGTCTTAAAAAATTTGTTGAGAGGAAAATATTAAATGGCTTATAATATAGATATTACCAATGAAACTAATTTTATTAGACCTAATAAAAACAATATAGAAGAAAAAAGTGATTACGATTTAGCTCATAAAGATATTCTCATGATAAAAAGCATTGAAAGACATCTTAAATTATTTGATATTTTTAAATTGAGGAATTCTCAAATGATTGTACTTGTTTTGGCTGGAGCGAAAACCTTAGCTAGTGAAGCTGGAAGATTTACTCTTGAGGAGGCTTATAAGTATCTAAATTATATGAGCAAAAAGAATCGGGATAAAGTATTTAAAGAGCTCCAAGATAAAGGATGGATTATATTTGATGGATTTGATTATGAGGTACCTGGTAAAATCAGGTCATTTTTATCATCCATGTTTTTGTCTTTTGCAAAAGAGAATTTGTCGATGGAAGAACAGATAAAAACTACGGTTATGTTAGCGGATTTTGCGGATGAATTTAATATGGATGATGAACAAACAGAATCAATTAAAAATATCGGCTTTCGTGAACTTTCTGTATGGAAAGATTATCTGGAGCGTGTGATTCAAAGAAAATCTCGGCGTGAAGTTATAGAAATTGGAAAACATACGCAAGGAATTATAAAGATAATAAAAGAGACACAGAAGACGTTAAATAGTAATCGTAAAATTTTTGGCAGAGAAAAATATAATGAATTTTTTGATGTTACAAGCAGTATTTTAGATTTAACAACGAAGGTTTTCGATTTAGCTATTCAGTATCAGAGAGATAACCAAAAAGGTTTAGGGGAATTTATATCTCCAGAAATGATAGAAGTAGCTATTTCCGAAGCAAGTAAAGAAATTCTGTCAAACTTTGCAGAAAAAAATTTTTCAGCGCCAAAGCAGGTTTATCAATTAAGAGAGGAAATTATTGAAAGCAGGACACATGCCTTTTTTGAGAATGAAAAAGAAGAAATAATTTCCACACCCCCTCCAGAACCTGTGGAAGTGATTGAAGAGGAGATAATAATAGATCGAGTTCAAAACATAATGGAGCTTTTTTATCAAGAGATTGTTATTAAAATGCATTTAAAAGAGGAAGCACCAATGGAAGAAATTCTCTATCATGATATAGAAAGTTTTGGGCAAGCCATGTATAAAACAGGTCAACTGCTGAAACTTACCGGAGAACTAAGAAATAGTGATTCTTCTGAAATTGTTGGACGAGAGCTATTTGAACTTGAAGTTAATGATAACTATAAAGAATTAGTCGGACGTCCTGTTGAAATAGTAACGGAATGTTACTTAAGGAGGTGCAAAAATGGAACAGATAAATGGGATGGAAATTAATCCAGAAGCACAAAGAATATGTTCTATGTTTCATTACGGATGGATTTCTAAAAAAGAGGTAGGGTCAATTGAAAGGGACCTTAAGCTTTTTAGAGATGTTCAAAGTTATCTTTCTTTAATGGGTTATGAATTATTAAATCCTCCGGGTACCGATTGGTATGTTATTCGCCTAAAAAAAGAATATGATTCTTCTTCTTTTGATTATTTTCTCAAAAGAGTAAAAGGTATAGATAGGCGTCATATGGCTCTATTGACGATTATCTATACAAAATTAGTTTTGCCAAAAGAGCTTAACCATATTGGACCTGAGACTGAAGTAAGTCTTACAATTGATGAACTTGTTTATAATTATGGAGCAAAATTCCAACAGGGAAAACAAAATCCACGTAAGACAATAGAATCCCTTATTACATCATTAAGAAGATATCACTATATTTTATTTGAAAAAGGCAAATCAAAAATTATTGTAGGACCTGCTATGTATATGTTACACAGCGATATGATTATGGATATATGTGAGTATGTCATTCAGGGATTGACGGCAAATTTAGATTCCATAAAAAAGATTGAGGATGATGTGAGTAGTAATAAGGAGAATGAGGAATGATTAAAGACTTTTCTACAATTTTTTGGGGATACCTTCCTTCTACAAAAGAACCTTATAAAGTTCATGAAAAGGTAAATGCTTTTATAGGACCCTCTGGTCATGGGAAAACAACTATATGGGACGGTCTTCGACTGATGTTGGGGGCAGGTCATTTTGAAAGCAAAAGGACATTTTCATTTTATGTTCATAAAAAGAGTAATTGGGCAGCCGTAAGAGTTTCATTTTACAATTTGCCTGTAAATGGGGTTCGCCCTTTTGAACCAGCTAGAAAATTTAAGAATGAGGTCACCGCTTGTTGCCGTATATATAAAAGTGATACCGGTTCATGGGCTAGGGAATATTATCTGTTTGACGGTGAATTTTATGATTTGGCGGATATTCAATTAAATACAAAAGCTTATAGTGAAGCCGTTCTGAATGTAGGTGAATATTTAGAGATATTAGAACATTGCCTTGGAATAACGAAAGAGTTTAGAAATTTAATGTCTATGAGCCCCGATACTGTAAGGGAAGTTGTAAACTCATCTCCCCATTCTCTGTTTCACTTAATTTTTGACTTAAAAGGGGCAAAGAATTATAAAAAACGTTATGACGATAGTAAGCTACGGTTAAATGAACAAGAAATAACAATTGAACGTGCAGAGGAAGAAATGAAGCAAGCTCAAGATCGCTTTGAAGAGAGCAGACAAAAGGCTCAAAAATTTCGACTTTATCAACTTAAAGAAAAGGAGGTGGAGAATACAAAACTCAAGCTCAAAAAACTTGAGTTTTTTGAAATAAAAGAAAGATTGAAATCTATAGATGAGAAAATGATAGAAACTGAAAGAGGGGCTAAGGAAGAGGCGAATAAAGTTACTGAATTAACGGCAAAAATCAAGGCAAAACAAACAGAAATTAACGACTGGAAAGAAGAATATAAATGTTTAGATATAGCTGAAAGCGGAAATGATACACAGATTAAAGGGTATATAAGTGAAAAAACGAAGAAAGATATTAAAATTCAAGAGATATCTCAAAGAATAAATAATCTAAAACAAATTAAACCTCAAAATATGGATGAGTTAAAACAGCTAAGAGAAATATTTGAAGTAGATTTGACTAAGAGAAATTTAGAGTTTGTGCAAGCAAAGGAACAGCTCAGAGCATTGAACGAAAGAAATGTTGAGTTGAAAAGAAATATGCTCCCTTATAAGGAAGAGGCAAAAAGATTCAGGAAAGTACTTGAAGAGAAGCAGATTCCATTTATTATGTTGGCTGATGCTATAAGTGTGAAATCAGAAATGCGTAAATGGCAAAAAGCAATTGAGGCATATATAGGAAATAACCGTTATCGAATTATTGTTGAAGAAGGCAATTATCTTGCGACCAAAAAATTGCAGGAAAAGGAGAGATATGGTGCTAGGGTATCTTTGCCTAGAGTTGTCAGAGAGCTAACAAAAAGAGATGATATACCGTATCCTAGTATTCGCTCAGCTATTAATATTAATTTTCAGGACAAAGTAGAAGGGTATTTGGATAAATTAAGCCAAGTATATCTTGTAGAAACAGTAGAAGAAGGGCATTCTCTTCAGATGAAAGGAATTGAAAGTATTACACTTGAAGGTTTACTTCAAGATAGTGATGGTGCTATTCATTTAAAATATTACGATTTGTGTTGTGGGAAATTAGCACTTGATGAAGAGAAAAAACGTACAAATGAGTTGTTAATATCACAGAATGAAATTAATGAAAGGTTAAAGAATAGTATAGATGAACTTAATGTTGAAATTGGGCAGTTAACCTATGAAATACAAGATCAAGAGCTTTTGGTAAAACTGCCTGAGATGGAAGAGGAACATAAGATATTATGTGCTCAATTCCAAGAATTATATCAGTTAATTAAAGAAATAGAAGACCAGAAGGAAGAAACAAAGGAAAAGAAAAACGAGATTCATGAAAAGGAACTCTCTGCTGTACAGGAAAAAACAAAGTTTGAAGGGGAGAAAAAACAGGCACATCAAAAATCAATTAATCTCATTAACCTGTATGAAAGCCTTCAGAAGGAAGAGGATTCTTTAAATCTTTCTTTAGAGCAAGCTATATTAGAAGTCAAAGCACTTGGACTGAGTGATGATGATGTAAACTTTATTCCTTATGATGTACAGGGAAGTGCTTTTATGAGCCAAGAAGGTACTCGAATCTCTTCAAAGGATTTGCAAACCATTCTAAATACATTACTTCAAGAAAAGGAAAAACTTTTTGACTCTTCTGTGAATGAAGAGATTGTTCGTGTGGTGGAAGCACAGGAAGGGCAAGTGGAACTTTTGAAACAGAATCTTAAGCAATTAAAGGAAGACAGAGAAGATATTGAACGTACATGTGATGATTTATTGCATCATTTCCGTGGTCACATTAAAGAAATAATGAAAGATTACATTACTGAATTTGAAAGTTTTGCTGATTTACTGAAGGCCACGGGTAAAGGTAGGTTAGTTGAGGTTACCCCAGAGCCAGAGACGTGGGAAATTCAGCTGTTTATAGGATATGATGGAAAAGACCCAGTTGCAGTTGATGGTCCGCATCTTAGTTCAGGACAAAAGGCTAGTACAAGTTTAATGATTTTGCTAGCAGCTTTAGGGGACAATAAAAGCGGAAAAACAACACCAATTATGTTTTTGGATGAACCCAAGGCGCGTGTGGACGATGACAGAGGCAATGAAATAGGACAGCTTCTGCAAGTTACCGATATACAGTATTTTATTACCCATCAACAAGGGGAATCCCTGAAGACTATTGATTGGATTGATCATTCTTTCTCGTGTAGTGCATGTGAAAAAGGAAAAGACTTTGCAAATCAGCTTATACTGAAAAGACGTGCTAGAATGAACATATAATCACTGAAAGGGGTAGAGTGAAGGAGGTAAAAATGACTTCTCATCAGATTTTTAAAATTGATGAAAATCATATTGGATTAGAGATAAATAAAATATACGTAAATGATTACCGATTTCCAGTTGAAATGATTGCCAAAGGGAAAAAGTATACGGATGTTGAGTTAACATTAAATAAGCCACACGGTAAAAAAATAATAATGGACTTTATGATTAAAATACTTTTAAAAGGACCAAAACAATATAAGTCTTTTGCTAATCAAGTTCTTCAAAAATCAACATGGTTTGATTTTAATGATGCTTTAGAAATTCTACTATTAGATGGGATAATAGATATTACTTTTAAGAATCAAAAACCAGGAAAAATGATGGATTGGATTCCCAAGAAAGTTCAACTTAATTCTAGAGTCACAGAAACTTTATCAGAAGAATTACCAGACTATAACTTAGAAGCTACTAGGCTAGAAGAATTAGTAATGGAATTGACTATAGATGTTAAAAGTGAAATTAGGGTAATCATTTTGCAATGGATGAAAGAAGAAAAAATAAGGGAACAGTCAGGAGATATCATCGCTGAGTTTACTTCCTTTAAAAAATATAAATCAATAATTCTTACGGCGGCATATTATATATATCTTAAGGAAAAAAAGAAAAAAGTACCTTTACGTCATTTATCGAATAAGATTTGGAATCAACCTAAAATATTAAATAATTATAAAAAAGAAAGTGCCAAATCTGTAGGAATAACTCTTGATGAACTTGAATCAGTACTTTTACCAGATATAAATAATGATTTATATGGATCATTAATATTAATTACGCCTATAGAAGAACTGCAAAAATTAATTGATAAGATTTATGAGGCGCAAATTCAGAATGATTTATTGGTACCTTATATGAAAGAAATAGATTGTTGGATACAAAAAATTATAGAGGTTCTAAAAGAGTCATGTAATAGTAATTTTTTATTAGCTTATAATCTTCTAAAAGAGGCTGTTATGAGCAATAGCTCTCAAGAAACTTTAGAAACTTCTTTAAAAAATTTAAAGAAGTCTATTTATGATTTAAAAAATGAAATGTTGAAAACAGACCATATAAGGCAGCAGTTCGAGCTAATTGTTTTGGAGGAGATAGGTAGTGGTTCTTTTGCAAGAGTTTTTAAAGTTTTTGATCCAGAATCAAATGAAATTGTAGCCTGTAAGGTTCTATTTCCAAGAAGTTATTTTAAACAGCGTTATGGCAATGATGGAGATGAATATATACTGCGATTTAAAAGAGAAGTTAGATTACTGACTAAAGAATTGTCTCATAAAAATATTATAAATGTCATGAAAATTCAGCTTGAAGGGTCGCTTTTTTGGTTTACAATGCCGATGGCAAGTTGTTCTTTAGAAAAGTGGATAAAAAATAATCAACATGCAACATTAGAGCAACGTATTAGTATTTTTAAGGAGATTATCTCAGGCGTTAAGTATTTGCATGAAAAAAACAAATATCATCGAGATTTAGCTCCAAATAACATTTTAATGTATGAAACTAATAATGGAATGGAAGTAAAGATTGCCGATTTTGGACTTGTAAAAGATCCACAGTCAATATCATTTTTTACTGGTTTATCTAAAAAAGGGTATGGACAAGAAAATTTTACAGATCCAGAACAGTTGAATAGTTTGGCAGATGCTACCCATCTATCTGACATATATTCACTTGGAGCATTGTTGTACTATCTACTGAGCAATAAATTACCAAAGAAAAGATTTTATGTTCCGGTCTTTTGTCAAAAGGTGGTTATGAAATCTATGAGTAAACGAGAGCAAAGATATCAAACTATTTATGAGTTTGAGAATGACTTGAATTATTGTATAATAAATAAAAAAATATAATATATGTTTGTAATTACAGTAATAATATAAACGAACAATATTGTTTCACTAAACAATACAAGATAAGGAGTTTAATATAGATGAAGAGCTAAAGTACAATTTACTCTAAGTGGATATTAAGTGTTGTGGTCATCTGAATTACAAACCTTGGTGCTGATGTCGAGAAAGTGAAACTCTGGAAGCATTGAAATACGTAGTTCTTAGGACATTGTAGAATAAAAGTTAATATTTCAATTGGTGTTACCCTTCGGTATGTGTTTATAGGAACATATCGAGGGGTAAAATTTTGAGCAAAATAGTGGATAGAGTTGAGTTGACAGATAAGATAACGCAAAGTTATACTTTATATTAAGTTTACCAATAGTATAATTTGTTTATTACTAATAGTAAAAATAGTATCTGTTGTATTTGGTAATATCTGATAGAATGAAAATATGGAAAGATTGAGGGAAACGTGATGTTAAATGAAACAATTAAAGCTTATCGCAAAGAGATGAAATTAACTCAGGAACAACTGGCTGAAGTCATGGGTGTAACCATAGGAGCTGTTTCCAAGTGGGAATCAGGACTGTCAAATCCAGACATTATGCTACTACCTAAGCTTGCCAGCCTCTTTGGAATTTCGCTGGATGTACTGTTCTCGTTTCAGCTCATGGATCATTCGGCCGATGATCTTGCGGAGGAAATCAAAACCTTCCGTTATGAGAAACAATACGATAAGGGAGCAGAAGTTGCTCTCAACTCAATTCGCAGATATCCTAATCACTTTGATATAATTTACCAAAGTGCAGCACTTTTTATGATGCAGGGTGTTGAGAGGGGAAATCAGGAAGCGTTTGAAAAGGCCTTGGAACTTTACCGACGCAGCTGTCCTCTGGTTGGGCAGAGTCAGGATGAACATGTCAGTGAGCTGTCCATTCAGGTAAATATTGGTGAGGTTTTAACTTATCAAGGAAAAATAGAAGAGGGTTATGAGCATTTGAAAAAATATAATTACTGTGGTATTAACAACAGCGTCATAGGCATGTTAATGTCACAGGGAAATAATTCACAGCAAGCATTTCCTTATCTTTCAGATTGTTTGCTGGATCAAATTGCACAGCTCATGCGTTGCTGTGTGGGATTTGCCAATGCATATAATGAAATGAAAGATTATAAGACTTCACGTGAGGTTTTAAATATGATGTACGACCTTTCTATGCATCTTAGAAAAGACGATCAGGTTTCTTATATTGATAAACTTCAGGTAATTCTTCTTGCGAGTATGTCTCAGTTTTATTCCAAAAGTCAGCAGTTTCCGGAGGCCGAAAAATGCTTGATGAAAGCACATGAACTGGCGAAAAAGTTTGATGCATCACCAGACTATAATGCTCAGAACATTAAGTTTTACAAAGGGAAAAAGGAGATTTTTGGTGATGATACAGGAGAAACTGCCATGGAAAGTGTAGAAAGAATTATCTTGCAGGAGGAAAGTAATACTGATTTTCTTAAACAAACCTGGAGTAACATAACCAATAAAAAGAACAAAAACTAACAGATACCAACAAAGGGGAAGTGTTATGAGTAAAAAAGGAAAGAAAGAAGGAAAGACAGCACAAAATCAAACTGCCATGCAGTTAAGACATAAACTAAGAGCACAGTTTATGCACAATAATCATATTAATTTTGCTGGAGCCCTGCTGGCATCTTTGCTGACTGCAGCAATAAATTTGATAATATCCTGGTTATTGCAGCAGATTATTGATGCGGCAACTGGGAGCAATCAGGTATTTAATTTGTTACAGCTTCTTATCATCAGTATTATTCTTGCTGTTGTCTTAATGGCAGTTTTCATTTTGGAGCAGAAAACTAATCCCCGTTTTGTGGAGAAGGCAATGGCCCAGTATAAAAACCTGGTATTTTCTGAAATTTCTAAAAAAAGTATTAGCTCCTTTGCAACAGAAAATACCTCGGCGTATTTATCAGCACTATCCAATGATGCTACCAGTATTGAAAAAAACTATCTGGAAAAAATATTTCCGCTGATTCAGCAGATTGTAATGTTCACCGGTGCCTTTTTGATGATGCTCTATTATAGCCCCCTGCTAACACTGGCAGCCGTTATATTATCCCTATGCCCTGTGATTGGCTCCATACTTTCAGGAAACAGACTGGCAGCCGTGGAAAAAACAGTCTCCGATAAGAATGAAAGCTTTCTTGGATTAGTGAAAGATATGCTGACAGGATTTTCTGTGGTAAAAAGCTTTAAGGTAGAAAAAGAAATGATGAAGCTCTTTCGCGCAAGCAATGAAGAGGCGGAATTTTCTAAAAGAAAAAGAAGACAGATAGAGATTTTGATTCAGATGATTGGTGGAGTTGCAGGAATTGTCGCACAGTTTGGTGTGTTCTTATTTGGTGCCTATCTGGCTCTACATAGCCAGGCAATTACAGCGGGCGTGGTCATTATTTTTGTACAGCTGATGAATTTTGTGGT
>JASGEU010000228.1:0-37085 GCA_047606065.1 Mobilitalea sp. | reverse complement strand
GCTGCCTCTATAGATGGTGCAAGCTCAAAGCAAACCTTTATGAGAATTACCTTACCATTGATGAAGCCGGTGATTCAAATTAATGTAACAATGGCGGTGATTTCTGCTTTAAAACAGATGGAAACGGTATATCTGTTAACAAAAGGAGGTCCGGGTGACAGTACGCAATTTACGGCGAATTACTTATACTTGCAAGCCTTTAAAGCATTCAAGTACGGTTACGGCAATGCCATTGGCGTGGTATTTATCATTATCTGTCTGTTTGTAACTGTTATGCTTAACCGTATTTTCCGCGAAAAACAGCTGGGACAGAAGGGGAGGTAGGTTGAAAGAAAAGTATTTTCAACCGGCAAAAAGCACGGAGCGTGCTTTTCGTGCAGTTTTGAGCTGTCTGAAGGCAGCATGGAGGTTATATGACAGAAAAAGATGTAATAATAAAGAAGTCAATTTTATGGGTTATCCTTTCGGCAGTTGCAATTGTTCAAATCTTCCCGCTGGTCTGGTTGATTGATTTTTCACTGGGAACCAGTAATGAAATGTTCACTAACGGACTATTGATTATTCCGGAGAAAATACAATGGGGCAATTATGTTAAGGCATTCGTAGACGGACATTTTCTGCTGTATTTGAAGAACAGTGTATTAATCAACGGACTCGCAGTATTGCTGGTTTCCCTGTTTTCCATTATGGCTGGCTATGCTTGCAGAAGAATGCAATGGAAGTTGAGCGGTTTTGTGAAAACTTTGCTGTTGTTAGGCATGATGATTCCAATTCATGCTACTCTTTTGCCAAACTATAAAATATATAATATGATTCATGCTACGGATACGATATGGGCATTGCTGATACCCTATATCGCATTTTCACTGCCTCAGGCTCTGTTCCTGATGACAGGCTTTATCGAAGCACTTCCGATTGAACTTGAGGAGGCAGCAGTAATGGACGGCTGCGGTATCTATCGAATCGTATTTCAAATCGTAACTCCTTTACTTAAGCCCTCCATCGCAACGGTGGCAATTATGACATTTTTAAATAACTGGAATGAATTCATGATGGCAAGCACCTATTTAAGTTCACCAAAGTGGAAGACACTTCCTTTCTCGGTCTTAGAATTTACGGGTCAATATTCCTCTAACTATGCAGTGCAATTTGCAGTTATGGCGTTGACAGCAGCTCCGGCAGTAATTGTATATATTTTATTAAACAGGCATATCACAAAAGGTGTTGCAATGGGTGCGGTTAAAGGATAAAATTTAGTATATTTATATTCGGAGGGGTTATGCTGCACATAAAATACCGAATCAGAAGACTGAGTATCAGAAAGAAATTGATTTTTTACAGTTACATAATCATAACGCCAATATTGCTCTTGATCAGTGCCATTCTATTTGTGAGAAATTATAATTCTACAATAGAGGCAGAGAATGAGAGTTATCTACAGAGTACTCAGAATTTGACCAGTGGTATTGATGTCCTCCAAAAAAGTATTATTGAGTTTGCTACGTATATTTGCATCAATAATGATATTAATTTAATATTGACGTCGGATAAGCCAGAGGAACTGAACGAAGATTCCCTGATCTGGCTCCATAATGCCCCGATGAGAATTCTTCAGGATATGATGGCTCTGAACGGTCAGATAAAAACAATTGCCATCTATCCCGAGAACGGTGTGAAACCTTATCTTAGATGTATGGATGCATCAGCCTATCTCGCTTCTATGAAACAGGTACGCGCTACCGAGACCTATAAGAAAGCAGTGGAACGAAAGGGCAAGATTATATGGAAAAGAGTCACAAAAAACAACACAGATACTTATGAAACAAACAGAACGGACAAATTAGTTCTATACCGTGAAATTTATGATCTCGCAAAGCGTGATAAATTGGGATATCTGGTGATTGGGGCTTCGATGAACAAATTTACTGAGCTCTGTGAGAACTCGTTATCCTCGGAATTGGAAGGCATTGTGGTGGTCAGCGAGGAAGGCACGGAGCTGATACGAAGCGGAAGGATTGACGAGGATATTCTTACTAGGATATTAGGGGAGAAATCCGCCGGAGCATTAACAGAGACAACTTCCGGCTTTGTGGAGTATATAAAATATAAAGTATTTTATAATAAGGATGAGGATACAGGAACCATCGTGTATCGACTTGTTCCTAAGGCAGGACTTGGAACGCAATTATCTTCCATTGCATTTGCTCCAATGGCATTGTTACTGGGCTTCCTGGTAGGATTGTTTCCAATCCTGATCTTTGTATCCAATATCATTTCAAAACCCTTGAATAAATTATGCAATGCGATGGAATTGTTCAAAAAGGGGGATTTTAATCAGAAGGTGGAAGTGAACACACTGGATGAAGTGGGGGCAGCCGCCGCTTGCTTTAATCAGATGGTAGATGATATTAAAACCCTGATTGACAATAATTATGTAATGGCACTAAGGGAAAAGGAGAGTGAACTGAATGCTCTTCAAGCACAGATTAACCCTCATTTTTTATACAACACATTGGATTCCCTGTATTGGCAGGCAACAGATGCGCAGCATTATGAGATTGCGGAGGATATCTATGCGCTATCCCAGTTGTTCCGGTTAGTTTTAGGTCAGGGAAAAGGGATTGTAACCGTAAGGAACGAACAGGATCTGATTGACCGCTATCTTCACATTCAGAAGATGAGATTTGAAAAACGTTTGGATTATGAGATTAAAATTGAGGAAGAAATTCAAACTGCCATTATTCCAAAACTGATTCTCCAGCCCTTTATCGAGAATGCGATTGTTCACGGCTTTGAAAAAGCAGGTGAAAAATGCTTTATCTCCTTGGTGGGCAAGAAAAGAGGCAGTCATATTATTTTTATGATTAAGGATAATGGAATTGGTATGAGCAGGGAGCAGGTGAAAGCTATTCTGAACGTCAATGATTCAGAACGCTATGCCAGTCAGAGAATTGGTCGTTATGCAATAAAGAATATTAGAGAACGTCTGGAACTGAAATATCATGAGGATTTTAAATTGTTAATCTATAGTAAAGAAGGCAGTGGAACAACCGTCATTATTGAATTACCATATGAAAACAAGGAGATGTAGGGGTTTGGGTGTAAAACTTTTGATTGCCGATGATGAAGATATGATAAGAAATGGATTGGCAAAGTATATCCAGCTGCATACGGATCGCTTTGACAAGATTTATCTGGCTGAGAACGGTCAGATTGCAATAGATACAATATTTCGCCATGAACCGGACCTTATGCTTCTGGATGTGCAGATGCCGGTTAAAAATGGAATCGATGTGATGCAGGAGACGCAAAGGGCAGGAATCATGCCGCTAACGATAATCTTAAGCGGCCATGATGAATTTAAATATGCACAGCAGGCACTGAACTATGGTGCGAAGGGGTATCTTCTAAAACCAAGTCGTTCCTCCGATATTCTTAAGATCTTGAATGATACAGCCAATGATATCCTTGGGATTCGTGAAAATAAGAATCTGCCAGAAAAACCAGGTAAGAATGGATTTGTGGAAATCGCAAGTGATTATATTAAAGAGTATTATTATAAGGATCTAACTTTAAATGAGGTAGCAGAGAGAGTCGGAATTACGGCAGGCTATTTGTCCACCTTATTCTCACAGCAAAGAAATTGCAGCTTTATTGACTACCTGAATGAGGTGAGAATTGAGCATGCCTGTACCTATTTGCAGCAGAATTATTTTAAGACCTACGAGATAGCCTTTAAGGTTGGATATAAGGATGATAAATATTTTTCAAAGGTATTTAAGAAAGTGACTGGAATGTCACCTTCGGAGTATAAAAAAAGTGATAAATAGGATTGTATTTCAGGGATTTTGATTGCTTAAAAGAACAAATAAAATGGAACAGAGAGGCTGTACTTCTTTAATTAAGAAGTACAGTTTTTTATTCATGGCAAATGAAACAACTTGTCGTTTCATTTGTTGCTTTGTAATCCAATCTGGCACGAAAGTGTCAGTAAAACTGATACTTTCTTCAATCTATGATTGACATATGACAGGGTGTCGCCTATAATACAAAAAGTAACATGACAGGGTGTCATGTAAAAGGAGGAGTTTATGCCAACCAGTACATTTTATAATTTACCGGAAGAAAAGAGAGCTAAGCTGCTGGCAGCAGCAAAGAAGGAATTCTCAAGTGTACCATTTACAGAGGTATCCATCAATAAAATTATTAAGGATGCAGATATTCCTCGTGGTAGCTTCTACATGTATTTTAAAGGCAAAAAGGACCTGCTCTTTTGTATGCTGGAAGATTATTTTGAACAGATGGACAGACGTATTGAACATATCTTTGACAGCGGTGGGAATATCTTTCAGATTTATAATGAAATGTTTGAAGCAACACTGGATTATTTGACAGAGGATAACAGTGATATAGAAGCAATTCAGCAGCTATTCACCAGTATGCGTACAATTTCTTCCAATAAAGAAGAGGATGAGGCTTCTGAAAAAGAAATCAGTATGCAGGAAATCCTTTCTGCCAGAAAGAAGCTGGCTGAAAGAGAATTGGATTTGTATGAGATCTGCAAGGATGAGCTTACAATTAGCAGCCGGACAGATTTTGAAGATCTAATCAGCATACTGCGGTCAATCACAAAGAACGCTCTGGCGCAAATGTTTCACGGAGGGTATGGTATCCAGGAAGCACGTAAGCGCTTTCAAAATAAAATTAACATTATCAAATACGGCGTTATGAGAACGGCTAATCTTAAGGAGAAATGACAATGGAATCTACTGCTCAAAAAAAGGGAGTTGGAGCTATGCTTGCAATTGTAATTGCAGGTCTAATGGTTACCAGCTTGAACCAGTCAATTATTAACGTGGCACTGCCTCAGATTATGAAAGGATTTGATATTACCGCGGCAACTGCACAGTGGTTATCCACAGGATATATGCTGGTCAGTGGTATATTGGTTCCAATCAGTGCATTTTTAGTGCAGCGTTTCAGCTATAAACAACTCTTCATTACATCTATGCTGTTTTTTATGGTAGGGTCAGTAATCTGTGCTATTTCAGGGAGCTTCTCGTTACTGCTGGCAGGGCGTATTTTTCAAGCAGTCGGAGGTGGAATTATACTTCCCCTTGGTATGAATATCTTTATGTACAGCTTCCCGCCGGAGAAAAGAGGCAGTGCCATGGGACTTGTTGGTCTTGCCATCATTCTTGCACCCGCAATTGGACCAACAATTAGTGGATATGTCATTCAAAGCTATGACTGGAATGTTATGTTCTATGCTATGGCGATTGCGGCAATCTGCGTTATTATTGCAGCGATCTTTGTTTTCAAATTCCAGAATGAGCGTGTTAAAGCTAAGTTTGACAGCTTTGGTGCAATCCTGTCTACCGTCGGATTTGGAAGCCTTTTATATGGTGTAAGTGAGGCAGGTAATTACGGCTGGAACGATCCCAAGGTAATCGGATTTTTGGTTGTTGCGGTAGTCGTACTTCTTATTTTTGCTTTGTATTTATTAAAAAAGAAAAATCCGCTGTTGGAACTCAAGGTCTTTAAAGATTTTAATTTCTCTTATACGATTATTGTAAATATCATTCTGACGGTGGCGCTTAATGGTGGGGTGCTGCTGCTTCCAATTTATATGCAGCAGGTACGTGGATTCAGTCCTCTTTCCTCCGGTCTGCTTCTGCTTCCCGGTGCGTTGATTATGGGTATAATGGGAATCTTCACAGGAAGATTGTTCGATAAATTTGGTATTAAGCCACTTGCCATCATAGGGATAGCGATTATGACAGGAGTTACCCTTATGTTGTCAACGCTTACTCTTACAACGCCATATTGGGAAATTATTTTACTGTACTCAACCCGTTCCTTTGGTATGGCATTTGTCTTGATGCCAATCACATCAGCAGGACTTATGACTGTGGATCAAGAGCTGATTCCTCATGCAACAGCCCTTCAAAATACATTAAAACAAATTGCAGGTGCTGTGGGAACTGCTATACTGGTTGTAATTATGACAAACAAGTCGAAGGATTATATAAGCAGTGCTGCCAATACGACCCCGGACATAAAACTTTTGGCAGCTGTGCACGGCATAAATTCAGCATTTTTAGTGGCAACCATAATTGGTGGTGCTGCATTTATATTATCACTGTTCTTTAAGAGGAAAAGGAGGATTTCATATGTCGAAGATTAATATTATTACAATTGAACGTCAATTTGCAAGCGGCGGAAGACAGGTTGGGTCTCTTGTGGCGCAGGAACTTGGGCTTAAGTTTTATAATGAAGAGATTTTGCAGATGGCATCCCAGAAGCTGAATACACAACCACAGAATGTAGAGCATCTGGAGGAGGTACTGCCGAATAGTTTACTGTATGGCTTGGCAATGGCTACTGATTTTAACTCGGATGGAGTATTTGCAGACAGACTTTTTCAAACAGAAAGCGAAATAATCCGTAATATTGCAGTGGAAGGAAAGTGTGTCATCGTTGGCCGATGCGCCGGACAAATTCTCGCGGCACGCAAAGATGTATTAAATGTATTTATCTATGCGGATGAAGACTCTCGTATAGCGAGAGCTGTCAATGAATATGGGATACCGGAAAATGAAGTACACTCAAGATTAGCAAAGATAGACAAACGTCGTAATAGCTTTTACAATGTGCATACAAGAAAACAGTGGGGCAATATGGGAACATATGATTTATGCCTTGACAGCGGACGTCTGGGAATTGAAGCGTGTGCAGAGATTATTAAAGCAGCGGTAAATAGATAAGAAGTGGTAAGTAAGACAGGGCTCAAGCTCTGGAGTTTGGGTTGTGTTTAGACTGAAACTGAGAACATGAAAAATGATCCTATAAGACAGACAGTTAAATAAGATACATTAAATTTATTTAACTCTGCCTTATAGGGTCTATTTTTGTTCCGCAATATCTGATACTTTTCTGTATGCTGTTCCATATGCAAAATAAAAAAAGAATGCCTTTTTAAAATTTATACCCTTTTTATAAAATACATATCATTTACAATTATAGTAGTATTTGTCAAAAGGGACTACGCAATCTTTGGATAGATACGGCGTAAAAAATTTAAGGAGGTACTTATGGGAGAAAAACAAAGGAAAAAACGAATTGCCCTGTATTTCAAAAAGACGGGAGTGGCGGTACTTGTAATAGCCCTGGTGTTGCAACTGCTTCCCGGAATTCTAGGAAGCAACCTACGAAGTGCTGAAGCGGCGGCGGTTACCACAGGAGATTACATTGATCTGAAACAGTCGACAACAGAGCTGTATCAAGGAGATGCTTGGTCGGGTTCAAGTGCTGCTATGGGCGAGAGTGGGCAGAAAACAAAGATTACGGTTGCCAACTTTGGAACCGGAGGCAGTAATGAATGGGGTATTCAGTATATGCTGAAAAACCTTGGACTGAAAAGCAATACAAAATATCAGATTGAGTTTGATATTACCTCAACAATTGACAAAGCTGTATTTATTAAATTGGACGGAAAAGATGCTGGATTAATTGGTGAGATGATTAATCTGAAAGGAAATACAACTTATCATTACAGCAAGGAGTCTGCAGCAGGCACACCTTCTGAAGACACACAACATCTATTCTTTGCACTTGGCAGGACAGGCAGCGAGGCGAATGATCTTAATGGTGTAATTACCATTGAGAATGTAAAGATTGAAGAAGTTGTTGAAGGAAATTACATAGATGTAGAGAAGGCGACGACAGAATTGTATCAGGGTGACGCCTGGTCGGGCTCAAGCGCAAGTATGAGCGAAGACGGACAGAAAACAACAATTACGGTTGCCAATTTTGGAACCGGAGGCAGTAATGAATGGGGAATTCAGTATATGCTGAAAAACCTTGGACTGAAAAGTAATACCAAATATTTAGTAGAGTTTGATATTACTTCAACAATTGACAAGAATGTATTTATTAAATTGGATGGAAAAGATGCCGGATTAATTGGTGAGATGATTAATCTGAAAGGAAATACAACCTATCATTATAGCAATGAGTCTACAGCAGGTACACCTTCTGCTGATACGCAGCATTTGTTCTTTGCACTTGGCAGAACAGGAAGTGAAGCGAACGATCTAAAGGGTACGATTACCATTAAGAACGTAAAAGTGGAAGAGATTAAAGCAGCTGAAATAGCGAAAGACATTACAGTTAACAAACGTGGAACAACTATAATGTTCCAATTAGAAAAAGATAGTGCTATAAAGACGGCAGATGTATATTATGCAATCTCCACTTCAAAAGATAAGGCAAATGCACTGAATGTTGGTAATGCAGCTTTTAAAAAGCGTGCAATGTCAAAAAAGGCAAATGGTATCTGGGAAGTATCGGAGCAGGTTGCATTAAAAGACGGTCAGATTATTCGCTACTATTTTGAAAAAAATGGAGTAGCAACAATACCGGTTAATTATACTGCTTCTGTATTTGTAGCCGCTAATTATGAGTATAATAATCAAAGTGATCTTCTTGCAGCTGGTTACACGCTGGAGTGGGCCGATGAATTTAATGGCAGTGATCTTGACCTAAGTAAATGGTCCTTCCAAATAGGAACGAAAGATCCAAATGGTGGTCCTGATTATTGGGGAAATCAAGAGCAGGAATATTATACCGATGAAAATCATGTTGTAAAAGATGGTAAATTAATTATTACCGCAAAACAGGAAGACAAGGAAGGAATGCCTTATACTTCAACTCGTATACGTACCAAGACAGATGACGGAGAGACTCTTTTCGCTACCCAGTATGGTCGTATTGAGGCAAGAATGAAGCTTCCGACGGAAGAAGGATTATGGCCTGCATTCTGGATGCTTCCAGAGGATACAACCATATATGGTACCTGGGCAGCTTCAGGTGAGTTAGACATTATGGAGGCTAGAGGACGTGTTCCGGATAAGGTTGGAGGAACGATTCACTACGGTTCCCAGTGGCCGAATAATACCTATTACGGAAAAGAAATGACCTTTGATTCTACAACAGATATCGGTGGATATCATGTGTATAGTGTAGAGTGGGAACCAGGAAAAATCACTTGGTTAGTGGATGATGTACCGTATTTTTCCACAAGTAATTTCTGGAGCAAGGATTCTGGAAGCTCTGAAAACTATGCGTATGGAGCACCGTTTGACGTTCCCTTCTATCTGGTATTTAACTTAGCGGTAGGAGGAACCTTCGACGGAGAGGCTAATCTCGAAAATGCAACCTTCCCGGCAGCAATGGAGGTAGATTATGTCCGCGTATACAAAAAGTCAGATGAATATTATCAAACACTTGAGAATAATTTAACAACACCTGAGGCGGATAAGGATACCGCGAGCTTTAATAAGAAGGAATATAAACCAACAGGTGTTAACGGTGATTATGTTAAAGATACTGCATTTACTACCTTAAAGGCTGTTAATGAGGTAGTGCCTGCTGACAGCAGCTGGCAATTCTTTGTAGGTGATTTTGGTGGTAAGGCAGCCGTTGCCAAGGATACGATTGAGGGTACGACCTATGCAAAGGGGAGTATCACAGAAGGCGGAAGCTTTAATTATGCAGTTCAATTAATTAAGCATTTTCCGTTTGCAGAAGGCTATACATATGAAATCAGCTTTGATGCAAAAGCTTCTTCCAACAGAGATATGCTGCTCAAGCCATGCGGAGATGCAGATAACGGTTGGGCAGGATATGGCACTTCAAACACAGTAAGCTTGACAACCACCATGTCACATTACACACATCAGTTTACCATGGATAAGGCTTCTGATTCGACAGCTCGTCTGGAGTTTGATCTTGGGCTTGCAACGGGAGATGTCTGGATTGGAAATGTTGTTGTAAAACAGGTGGAGCCGCAAAAGGTGGATGTATCAGATAACTTTAAAAATCCGGATCAAAATGGTGGAAATCATATTTACAACGGTTCCTTCGACCAGGGAGAAGGACGTCTGGCTTTCTGGCACACCGAGAAGGCAACTGTAAAGGCTCCGAATGTAATTAATCCTGAATTTGATGCGGTTACAGGAAATAAAGGAGATTTCAGCCACAGAGCCTCTGTGACAGCAAATGACAGTGATGCCAGGATTTATCAGAATGGTATTTGGTTGCAGCAGTCTGATATCTATAAGCTTAGTCTGAACCTTTCATCTGAGAAAGCAACGAAAGTATCAGCTGTGCTTACGAATAAAGACGGCTCCAAGGTTTATATGAAGCAGACCTTTGATGTTGCAGGTAAGAATACAAGAAAAGATTATACCGTTAATTTTGCAATGTCTAAGGGAGTAACAGATAAAGAAGCAGTTTTTGCATTGGTATTTGAAAAAGGAAGCACCGTATCTGTTGATAATATCCAATTGCTGCGTACGACCAATAATAACGTCACGGTTGATTACAGTGATTTAGTTTTAGAGCCTGTCAAGACAGACACAACAGGATGGGTGAATAATCTGAATAATGGTGGCACGGTTACTGATACAGCAAATGAAAACGGTGTGATAACCAGTCAGACACTAACCCATCAGTTAAACTATATGAGTATGTTGTATGTTCCTGTTACTGTGAAGAAAGGAATTACCTATCATTTAAGTTTTCAGGCAAAATCAGAGTTTGCGAACGCTGTCATGGTAAATATTCAGGAGGATAATACCTGGGCAGTGACACTGGAAGAAACTTTGAATATGAAGGCTGAAGAATGGCAGCAGTTTGATTTTACGATTAATTCAACACTTACAAATGACGGTACCAATAAGATTTTCCTTAAATTCTTATTGTCCGGACCGGATGTACAACCAGGAAGCTTTATGGTTAAGGATGTATCCATGGTTGCAGAAGTTCAGGACGGAGCAAAAGATGCACCGGCAGATACCATCGTAACCAGTGGTGATCCGATCAAAGGCAGTGACTATACAATTACGTTAAAAGACGGAGAGTATAAAACGAAATTCCTAAGTTACATTGACCAGCCAGAACGCAAAGCTTTAGTAATGGTAAATGGTATTGCACTACCCGATGGAAATGTCGTAAATGATACGATTGTCATCCCTGCATCTCTGATTGGAGCAGGAGCATATACAATTGAATTGGCACTGGACGGTTACAATAATATCGTACTTGCTGGAACGGTAAAGGATTCGGATGGAGAAATACCGAAGACAGGAGAATTACCTTGGACAATCTATCTTGCAGTCATGGGTCTGGGCATATCTTTAGCCGGTTTATTTTTGGAAAAGAACAGAAAGTTAGAAAAATAAGCAAAATGTAAAGTATGAGAGTAAAGCAGCAGATTATTTAATATGTAATAGTAATTATTTGAGGCGGATAGAAATTTATCCGCCTCTTTTGTCAACCTCTGGCTTACTTGACTTCGACGCTATTACTGCTTCCTTCGTGAACTGGATCTTATCCTTTAAGATATATTCGCAATAGATTTATTTATAAATTTGTAAATATAAACAATTATTAAAATTAGGTTAAACCTGGAACAGGATGGTTGACAATTACAATTTATATTTGTAATATATAGTATCGACTGATGGTCGGTGCTATATATTTTTAATAAAAACCGACCGATAGTCTATAAATGTTAATGCAATTTTAAAGGAGAGTATGAAATGAAACTATTGCTGAATCTAGTCAGAAAGGACTTTAAAAGAAACAGGGTCATAACAACGGCGCTGGCTGTATTTTTAATTCTTTCAGCAGTATTTATGGCTGGTGGATTACGGGTTACTGGTATTATGATATCTTCCTTAAATGGTTTAAATAAGATTGCAGTACCACCAGAGTATGTGCAGATGCATAAGGGAGATTATGATGAAGCAGCATTTAAAGATTTTGTGAAAAAACAGGAATATATTGAGGATGCGCTAGTCATAAAGATGCTTAATATTAGGAATGGAAATATCATCTACAGGGGTGAGTCCTTAGAAAAATGTCTGATGGACAACGGATTTGTTACTCAAAATGAAAATTTTGATTATCTCCTTGACCAAAATAATGATATCGCGAAAGTTCAGGATGGAGAAATCGGAGTTCCGGTTTACTATACAGAGGAGCTAAATATTCAGACAGGCGATACGATTACCCTTCGAAATGGGGATTATCAGAAGGAGTTTAAGGTATCTGTAATTATCCGTGATTCTACTATGAATTCAGCTCTTTCCTATTCAAAACGATTTCTTATTAGTCAGGATGATTTGGAGGAAGTGGCATTACATATGGGAGAATGGGAATATTGTTTTGAATTTCTTATAAATGATACGACGTCCACAACTGCTTTGGAAAATTCCTATAGGGAGGCGGGGATGCCGTCCAACGGAGTTGCTGTAACAGCAGGAATTTTTAATATGATAAATGCCTTTTCTTATGGATTGATAGCAATCGTAATTATAGCCATTAGTATTTTGCTGATTACTATGTCAGTATTATGCCTTTCTTATATTATCAGGGCTACAATGGCAGAAGAAAATCATCCGATTGGAGAAATGAAAGCAATTGGAATTCCCGGAAAGGAAATTGAGAAAATATATCAAATAAAATATATCCTATTAGCACTGGCAGCAGCGGTTATAGGCTACCTGATTTCCCTTCCGTTTGGTGATTTCTTCTCTGAAACCATACTTAGGTATTGCGGGAATGGAAGCAGTCAGTGGATGAAATGGATCTTTCCTTTGGCAGGAGTGATCCTGCTTAGCCTTTTTGTGATGTTCCGGTGTCATAGGATTATCCATCGGAATTTAAAAAGCACTGTCATGGAGCTTATGCGTGGAGAAGAGAAGATAAAGAAAGAGGGTCATTATTCCCTTCCTGCAAAGGGGTTAAAGTATCGTAACCTCCTCCTGGCTTTAGGTGAATTGAAATGTAAGTGGAAGGAATACGTTGTAATATTTCTGATATTCGTATTTTCTTCCTTTCTGATTCTGCTTCCAATCAATATGAATAATACCATTGATAATCCGGCTTTCTTAACTTATATGGGTATTGGGGATAGCGACATCCGTATTGATATTCAGTACGGTGAGAATTTGGTTGAGCAAAATGAGGCGGCTATGGCTTATCTGGAAAAGGATTTAGAAATTAATCGATATGCGGTCTATAAGAATGGGTATGTACAGTCACAGAATATGGATGGTGAAGGAGAATATATTCGGGTACAGAATGGAGATAATTCTGTTTTTCAAGTAGAATACTTGAAAGGGAATGCACCAATGGACAGCCAGGATATGGCTCTTTCCTATCTGAATGCTGTTGATTTGGGTAAACAAGTTGGTGACTCCATTAAAGTGACCTATCAGGGGAAAGAATTGATCTATCGTATCAGTGGCATCTATCAGGATATTACCTATGGAGGAAAAACAGCAAAAGCAGCTATCGATTTTGATATAAAGGATATTGAAGGCTATATGATTTATTTGGAGGTACGTAATGGTATCGATATCGATACAAAAGTTGCTGAAATGAGAACAGCCCTACCGGACATTAAAATAACCCCTGTTAATGAATTTGTTTTCCAGACACTAAGTGGAGTTGCAAAAAATATGAGTCTGGTGGAAGTTGCAGCTATTGTGATTTCCTTACTCTTAACAATATTGATTACAATTATGTTTTTGCAGCTGATTACAGCAAGGGAACACAGTGCAATTGCAATTAAGAAAGCGATTGGATTTTCAACCCGGGATATTCGGACCCAATTGGGAATTAGAATTCTTATAATTCATGTCATAGGGATTTTAGTTGGAACCCTTCTTGCCAATACACTGGGAGAAGTTATATTTGCCGGAATGCTATCCTCTGTTGGTGTAGCCAAAATAGAGCTGTTGGTAGAACCGGTCCGGGCTTATCTGCTATGTCCGGCAGTACAGCTAATGTTAGTTGTTATTACTGTAGTGATTGGAACCAGGATGATAAGAAACTATCATATTAGAGATCAAATAATGGAATAAGGAGCCTGAACATGATAAAAGTAGAACAGATTAGTAAGTCCTTTCAGGACACCAAAGTTTTGAATAAGATATCCTTTGATATAAGAAAAGGGGATTTTACTGCGGTTATGGGACCATCGGGTTCAGGAAAATCAACCCTTCTATATAGCGTTAGCGGAATGGATAGTATTAGTGAGGGGAGTGTAATATTTGACGATGTGAATATTACCCGGTTGCAGGAAAGTGAGTTGTCTAAATTTAGACTTTTAAAAATGGGTTTTGTATTTCAGAATGCACAAATGCTTAAAAACCTGACTATTTTTGATAATATAATCCTGCCTGGACTTGTGGCAAAGAAAGAGTCTCCAGAGAAAATTAGAAAACGTGCCCTTAATCTGATGGAGCAGATGGAGATTACCGGAATAGAAAACCGTGATATTAAAGAAGTGTCAGGCGGGCAGCTGCAAAGAGCCTCCATATGCAGAGCTATGATCAATAGTCCGGAAATTCTCTTTTTAGATGAGCCTACGGGTGCACTTAATTCTGAGGCTACAGATCAGGTTTTAGGGATTTTAACCGTTCTAAACAGGGGCGGAATGACAATTATGACGGTTACACATGATTCAAGAGTTGCGGCAAAAGCGAAAAAGGTGCTTTATATCAGGGATGGTCAAATTGCTGCTTGCAAGGAATTTAAATCATATAATGACCGTGTACTAGAACTTGATCAATGGCTGAAAGAACTGTGATTTCTGTAAGATAGCAATTCACAGAGAGCAAGTTTTAGATTATAATATAAAAAAATAGCATCAGGAGCATCTGATGCTTTGAATAGAGGTTGATAATTAATGAAAACAATTAAGGACGGAGAGGAAAGAAGAAAGGAAATCCTGCTTACGGCAAGAAAGTTATTTGTTCAAAAGGGTTATGATCAGACATCAATTAATGATATCTTAAAAATTGTGGATATTGCAAAAGGAACTTTTTATTATTACTTTTCTTCAAAAGAGGAAGTACTGCAAGCAATTATTATGAGTATTGTGGACGAAGGAGCTGCCAGAGCAGAACATATTTTACAGGAGACGTCAATCCCTTTATTAAAACGAATTGTAATGGCTATCATGGCACAAACTCCGGAATTTGAAGGTGCACATAAGCTGGCAGAAGAATTGCATAAAGTGGATAATGCTAAGTTAGAACAACAATATCGAAAAGCCATGTTGACCAAAATGACATCGGTTTTTGAAGGCGCAGTAAAAGAAGCTGGAGAGCAGGGTATTTTTCATACAAACTTTCCGAAAGAATGTATTGAAGCCGTATTGCTTATGGGGCACATGATGTTTGATTGTGATACCTTTGGATGGAAAGCAGAAGACTATCCAAGAAAGGTTCAGGCATTTTTATGTAATGCAGAGCGGATGTTTGGGACAAAAGAAGGTGAATTCCAAGGTTTTATGGAAATGTTTCAATAGCCAGGAATTTCCTTTGAGTCTTAGTTATATCAATAATAATATGTTATAGAACCTTTATTATGGAATATTGCGTATTAATAACAAGATACATTTGAGCAAAGAAATTCATGATATTCCAAATAGTAATACCATTTAGGTCATATTCTGGTACGAGTTGCGTTCGAGCGTCTATTCCCCTGGCATCATTAAAGTAGATAAAGTAATTTTTGTCGTAACTAAATATATAAAAATAGGAAGTTTGATTTATTTGATTATAATAAATAGTAGAACCTGAATCGCTTGCAAGGATAACAGCATTTGTATCAGTGATGGAAATTGCACTTGAAACTCCTTCTACAACAGGAATTTCCGCGATATAACCAATCGTAGAGATACCTATTGTTGTTTTTCCCAGAATACCTAATTTATTATTAAGATTTAATAAAAATCGAAATACATAGAAGGGGATTATTTCAATCGGAACATCATATGCGCGGCCCCAGGAATAAGATAATAAATTTACGCCATCGACTTTCTGACCGATTGCTGTAAAGTCTGGAACTTGATGACTGGTTTCTGAATAGATCTCAAATGTAATCGGAGTTATTGTAATAAAGATTTTAAAATTTTCACTGTGTAACCGATCAGATATTTGAGATATGATATCATTAAACACTTGTGTATCTTCTGGTGGTATATATGGAATATCAATATTTACACCATAGTACCCTTTTGATTTTAATATGTTAAGAACATTATCAGTTAATAAATTTACCCTTTCCGGATCATTCAGCAGGCTATGAAGGATATCAATGTTGGCTGCTCCGGTTTCTGTAATATTAGAAATTACCATAATAGGAGCTACACCGTAGGCTTTAGCAATATTTATGAGTTCTGTATCGTCGATAGTATTTAATTCTCCTTCTGCTGAAATTGAATAGCTAAAAATCGAGAGGTAGGTTAAAAACGGTAAAGTTTTTCTTAGTATGGATTTGTTAATATAGGGGAACGCATAACCGTTTGTTGTTATGTCAGCTTTAGGAGCATCATAACTTATCACGATGGTTTCTCCGGGGTAAATATACTCTCTATCTGCAAGATAGGGATTATTTCTTAATAACTGCATTACAGATACGTTATATGTATTCGCAATACCCTCCAGGGTATCCCCTTGCTGAATGGTATACACTTCTTTTGGATAAACAATTACGATAGCTTGACCGATAGCTAAATTATTTGGATTTGCTAATTCATTATCCTGAATTATACTTTCAACAGATTTTTCGTATTTTTGTGCTATTGTATCAATTGTTTCCCCTGCCTGAACTACATGTATAATCATAATAAACCTCAGGTTTTTATTAAATAGTATGAAATTAAAACAGGTATTATTAGTTATTTTTAAAAGATACACTTTAACCTGCCAGAATAGGGTGTTTTGTAATGAGAATATAATTATTGATTAAGGAGGATTAAGAATGGAAGAAAAACTAGAAAGAAAAGCAGTAAACAATAATGGAGTTGAAATTGAGTATTATGTGAGTAATCAAGTGAATGAAAAATCCACTTTAGTAATATCTATGGGAATCTGGGAACCTGCGCAACGGGCATTTCCACTAATTTCCCGATTATTAGGAAGACATTGCATTGTATTAAGTTACAGAGGGCGTGGTAACAGTAGCACGCCAGCGTCAGGATATAATTGGGACCATCATATGTCAGACCTTGCTTGTGTACTTAAAAATGAACCGATTCATAAACCAGTGTTTTTAGGCTTTTCTAAGGGTGTATCGTATATGCTTGGTTATTTATCCACAAATTTAGAAATAGCGAAAGGACTCATTATTATAGATTATCCAGCCATTCATTCTAAATTAGAAAAGGGGGCAGCCAAGTTCTGGGGAAATCTGAGCTATAATGGAAATCGTCTGGATAATTATATTGATACTCATGCGTTAGAAGGGATAGAAGAGGAATCAACTTATAAGGAATTTTATCCTGTTTTTCAAGATATAAACTGTCCAGTCTGGCTGTTTCGAGGAACAGACATGCAGTCAGATATTCCTTCCAATCTTACGGAGGAGGATATTAGTAAATACAAATCATATGTTAATATCTTCGAAATCATAGATTTTAATTATAGTGGACATATGATATTAGACGAAGAGCTGGGGAAAGCTGCCCGCCAGATCAAACGGATTCTTGATAGCATAGAATAGAAATTTGCTGGGGATTAAGTCTCTGGTATATCGCTGTGAAGCTATTGCTGATTGCACCATATTTATAACTGTTTATAGTTCAATATAATTCTCCTAAGCTCATTTTTAATATTGGTTCTTAATTCAAGAGGTTCAATAACCTCTGCGTAGCGGACAATTTTCATAATTTCATCGACTGCAAACTCATATTTGTGCAGATTAATCGTTGCAAATATAAAACCTTTGGCTTCTTTAAGTTCAAGTACGTCCAGGCCTGCAAGCAGATCATCTTTACTTTTTTCCAGCCTTATAACTACTGGATATTTTTCTTCCTGTTTTAAAGCCTTAAAGGTAGCTTGAGCATCAATCCAGTAGTTTTCTATTGCAAAATCTTCAGGTACTTCAAAGGAGTCATTTAATATTTTACTTTCCAGTATGCGGTCACACTTAAAGCTTCGTATCATTTTATTTTTTTCACAATACCCCACCAGATACCAATCCATCCTTTTTACAACAATACCATAGGGACGAATTATCCGGACGGAAGACTCTTCTTTATATTTGGAGTATGTGATTTCTAAACTCTTTGACTGGAGGACGGCGTATATCATAAGATCAATGTCCTTCATTCCATGGGCTGCTCCCCACCAAAGAGTATTATCAAAGTGAAATCTTTTCTTTACTTTATTTAACTCAGTAATTTGATTTGGAGAGAAATTTTTCTGCAATTTCATTAAGGTGTTATTCAGTTTTATGGACATATCACTGTGTTTATCAGGTATTATTCCGATGCTATTAATATAAAGGTTGATAATATCCTCCTCTTGAAGAAAATCGATTCCTCCAGAATAACCCTCCATAAGATAAATTCCACCGTTGGGACCGGGAGTTGTGGCTAGGGGAATACCTGCTTCACACAGAGAATCAATATCCCTATAAACTGTTCTTAAGGAAATCTCAAGTTTAGCTGCTATATCTCGGGCTTTCATAATCCCATTGGATTCTATCAATAATAAGATAGATATTAATCTATGCACTCTCATAAAAATCTCCTGAATTTTTGATTACTTGAAAATTGTTGTCACAATGGTGTCAACAATTTTTTGTTATAGTTATTATACCATAAAAATAAAAAGGAGAGAAGTTTATGATTAAAAATAATGAGGATAAAAAAGTTGCTTTGGTTGCAGGAGCTACACGTGGCGCAGGTCGAGGTATTGCTATTGAATTAGGAGCAGCGGGTTTTACTGTTTATGTTACAGGTCGTACTACACGCACCCAGCGTTCAGAGTATAATCGTCCTGAAACCATTGAAGAAACAGCAGAACTTGTAGATGCGGCAGGAGGACAGGGAATTGCGGTTCAGGTGGATCATTTGGATCCGGAACAAGTTCAAAGGCTTATAGAACGAATTGACCGTGAACAAGGACGGCTGGATGTTCTGGTTAATGATGTGTGGGGAGGAGAAAATTTAGTTGAGTGGAATGTTCCTGTTTGGAAACATTCACTGGAAGATGGCCTTCATATGCTAAGACTTGCCATTGATACACATATTATAACTAGTCACTTTGCACTCCCCCTGCTAATAAAAAATAGTGGTGGATTGGTGGTCGAGATGACCGATGGTACAACAGAATATAACGCAGAGAATTACCGTTTACCTTTATTTTATGACTTAACAAAAGCATCCGTTAATCGTATCGGCTGGGCACAAGCGAAAGAGCTTGAGGCATATGGATGTACCGCAGTAGCGTTGACTCCGGGGTGGCTTCGTTCCGAGATGATGTTAGATAACTTTGGTGTAAAAGAAGAAAACTGGCGTGATGCTACACAGAAGGAACCTCATTTTATAATCTCCGAAACGCCGCGTTATGTGGGACGAGCTGTGGTTTCTCTGGCTTTGGACCCGGACTTAAAAAGATGGAATGGCAAGTCTCTTTCGAGTGGGCAGCTGGCGAAAGTTTATAATTTTAAAGATCTGGATGGTTCCCAACCAGATAGCTGGAGATATGCAATTGAAGTTGCGGATGCTGGTAAGCCGGCGAATGCAATAGGATATAGATAAATTATTCAAATTTCGCAGTTAATTATTTGTTGCTAAGCTTGATAAAATCAGGATTTGTACTGAGAAGTTTGAGTAAATTAATATTCAGAGAGGGTAATATATTAAGATATTCGATAAAATTATCTCCTTGACAAAAACTATAATTGTAACTATAATGGTTACAAAAGGAGGCGCGCATGTATTCAACTAAATTATCCGTAAGTATTCATATATTAAGCGTGATTGCTCTGATGGAAGAACCAACAATCACATCAGATTACATTGCTTCCAGCATCAATACAAATCCTGCCCTTGTCCGTCGCTTAATGAGCCGATTAAAAAAGGCAAAGTTAATTAAAACCAGTACCAAACTTGGCGTGACAGGCCTTGCAAGAAAAGCAGAGGATATTTCAGTCCTGGATGTTTTTCTGGCAGTAGAGGACCATAGCGATTTGTTTAGTATTCACAGCAACACCAATCTTAGCTGCCCTATAGGAGCAAAGATAGAAGGCACATTAAAGAATCTATTTGACAACATACAAAAAGCAACAGAAGAAAAGTTGTCTGCCATTACTCTGGCTGACATTACCAAGGAATTTATTAATTCATAACAAGTGAAATGACTTGTTGTGTTATCTTTTATTGGAGGTATCCTATGAAAATTGCAATAATTGGTGCAACCGGCATGGCTGGTACAGCACTCTATAAAGAAAGTATATCACGTGGACACGAGGTCACAGCAATTGCCCGAAATATGGATAAAGCCGTATCTTTGTTAGGAAACGGTGCAAAAGTATTGAATAAAGATGTATTTGAATTAACAAAATCTGATCTGGATGGTTTTGATGTGATTGTAAATGCTTTTGCAACAACACCGGATAAGGCGTATTTGCATCTCGATCTGGCTGCAAAACTTGTTAGCTTCTTCCGTGAAACAAAAAGTCCCAGATTGTTTTTTATTCTTGGCGCAGCCAGTTTATTGGATGAAAATGATAAGCTGTTTTTGGAAACCATGAAGACCTTGCCTGATGTTGCGGCCTGGATTTCTATTCCAACGGAAGCCTATAAAACACTCAATTTCTTACGTAGTATTGAAAATGTAAATTGGGTAGGAGTTTCTCCTTCTGCTGAATTTATTGCGGGAGAAGCAACGGTTCCTGTTGTAGGAACGGATCATTTGCTATTCTCCTCCACTGGCAAATCTGTAGTAACAAGTGGAACCATGGCGGTTGCTATTTTGAATGAAATTGAGAAGCCGCAGTTTATCAATACAAGATTTACCGTAGTTAATCAGTAAGGAGGGAATATCTTATGAAAATAGAGGTTTGGTTTGATTTTGTATGTCCCTTCTGCTATTTGGGTGATGCAAAGTTTGAAAAGGCTTTGTCGGAGTTTGAACACAAGGATGAGGTCGAACTGATTTTCAGAAGCTTCCAGCTTAATATGGAAAATGTAGATACAAAAGGTAAGGATATTCATCAAATAGTTGCAGAGAAGTATCACATCAGTTATGAGCAATCGAAAGCAAACAACGAAAGAATTGCAGCAGCGGGACGTGAAGTTGGTCTGCACTATGATTTTGACGCTATGAAGCTTAACAATACAGAATTTGCACATCAAATCCTGCAGTATGCAAAAAAGCAGGATAAAGAGCATACCTTAATTAAGCGATATTTTAAAGCATATTTTGAAGATGGCATGGATATTGGCGACCAGAAAGCACTTCTGCAAATAGCCGGGGATATAGGACTGGATATACCTGAATTAAATCTTGAGCTTGCAAGTGGCAGATTGAAGACAGAGATACAAAAGGATGAAGCCGCTGCCCGTAAGTATGGTATTGACACTATTCCGCATTTTATCATTGACGGAAGATATTCCATATCTGGTGCGCAGGATCCGGCACATTTCTTAACTGCGTTGAATAAGGTATATGATCAAAAAAAGAATTAAAAATAAGGATATAAAATGCCTGTAATAAAGAACAGCCGGAGCAGTTGGTTTTTATTATATGGATATTTTATAATCAATAATTAATGATAGCGGCTGTCTATTTTCTTACTACAGGAGGATAGGCAGCCATTTGTGTATCTAACGTTTTTCGCAGCATATGCTTTGTAACGGAGTTTGTTTTTGATGGATAGGAATGGTATAATTATTTCAGAGATTGCTTAAAGTTAGCAAAATAGGAACAGCTTACTTTTAGAATTATTGTTATAATAGAGCTATCGTAAGGATAAAGGTCAGGAGAGAGGTATTGAATTATAGAGAAAATTTAGATAGGTGTATAGAATTCATTGAAAATCATATAAAAGAAGAGATTACAGTTGAAGAAGTTGCTAGTCAATCGGGATACTCTCTTTATCATTTTTGCAGGGTATTTAATCTATGTATGGGTGATTCTGTTATGGATTACATTCGAAAACGAAGGTTGTCTTTAGCAGCAACGGAATTAAGCAAAGGTAGAAAAGTTATTGATATTGCTTTGGAATATGGATTTGAAACCGCAAGTGGATTTACAAAAGCTTTTCGTAAGAGCTTCGGCTATAGTCCTACACAATTTATAATAAAAATGGATGAGACTACGAGTGCAGGAACAATGGTTAAAGGTGGAGGTTGTATTATGAAGCCTGTAATTGTAAAGAAGCCTGCCTTTAAGGTCGCGGGTTATGGTATTAAAACCAACATTACTGGTGGAACATATACACGGGATATTGCATCCTTTTGGATTAATTATAATGGTGAAAATCTGGAAAGTAAAATGTACCAAATTTTAAATCCAAATAAGCACGGAGAAGTGGGATTGTACGTTCCATTATCTGATGAAGGGAAGGCAATCTATCTTCTGGGCGTAATTGTTGATGATTTTTCAAAGGTTGAGGATAATATGTTAACCGTTGAAATTCTGGAAGCAGAGTATGCTGTTTTTACAACAACTCCTGTGGATACCACAAAGGACGAAGAACAAAGGGAGTTTGCAAAGATAATTGCCGGTGCCTGGAAGTATATCTTTGAAGATTGGTTTAGAAGCAGCGGATATGTATATGACGAAAGCAAACTTGATTTTGAATTCTACGATGAACGTTGTCATCATAGGAAGGATACGGTTATGGACATTTATATTCCCGTCAGAAAAGCATAAGCTAAAACAATCTTGGCAGCAAAGTATAATATAAAACAAATGAAAGAGGGTAAAATTGATGTTGAGCTATTATGGAAGACTGTCTTCAGAAGTATATGATATGGATAAACCGATCGGTCATTCTTTTGGAGATGTGGAATTTTATACGAATAGATTAGAGTCGTGTGAGGGAAGAATTCTTGAACCGGCCACAGGAACTGGACGTATGTTAATTCCAATGATCGAAAAGGGTTTTGAGGTTGATGGCTTTGATTGTTCGAAAGAAATGTTACATATATGTGAAAATAATTGCAGAATAAAAAATCTAAAGCCTAAACTTTTTGAGGCAAAGATGGAGTCATTTTCACAAGATTCAAAATATGATGCTATTATTGTGCCAACAGGAACATTTCTGCTATTGCATGAAAGAGCAGATTCAATAAAAGCATTACATAACTTTTATAAGCATTTATCCAATGGAGGCAGATTAATCATTGATATCTTCTTACAAACAGATATTTCAATTGGTATTAGTTCTATAAGAACCTTTCAGTGCGCGAATGGAGATATCATTACCTTAGATAAAAAGATTGTACAAGTTGACTATATAAATCAATATACCATTTCCCATACTAGATATGAAAAGTGGCGTGAGGGTGTACTTTTGGAAACTGAATTGGAGTACTTTCCGTTGCGCTGGTATGGAGTAGAAGAGTTTAAATTAATACTTGAAAGTATTGGATTTAAAGATATTATTATTTCTTCAGATTATAAATTTGGACAGTATCCAGTTAATGCTGAAAAGGTAATTACATTTGAGGCTACAGCTATTAAGTAAAACTGCAAAATAAATTTAAGCCAATCAAACTTGTTAAAATAGTTGATTAGGTTGTGAAATATAAGGGGCTGTTGCAAAAAGACAGCTATGTAGAAAAGGAATATGTACTCCCTTTTCTCTAAACATAGCACCCTTTTGCAAAAGCCCCTTTTAAAGCATAGTACCTCATACATCGTAGTATCAGTTGAAAAAACCAATACAAAAGGGGTGTCCCACGGGATCAATAAAAATCGTATAATCTGGAGAATATTGAACGGAAGCCAAAGTAGCACCACAAGCAAGAGCATGACTTTCAACAGCTTCTTTTTCACTTAGAGTTGAAGAGAAATCTAAATGTGTCATTTGCTGTTGCTTCCCTTTTTCATTTGGCCAAACAGGCGGGATGTAATCGTCTATCTCTTGAAACAGAAGGCATATGTGCTTATCCGGAGAAATAACAGCAAGCCACTCTTCATCAAATCTCTGTTTGTTCCATCCCAATAATGCAGTGTAGAAATCAGCTAACTCTTCCTGATTTGGGCAATCCAGTGTAACAGATGCAAAATTAATTGTAGGTATGGACATAAAAACCTCCCTTATTTTAGAATTATTTAATAATTAATTCTATCATAGGAACCGATGTACTGCCACAAAGAAAATTATATATTTCTTTCTATAGTAAGTTTGGAAATAATTTGATAATATGGTTATAAATCTATCCAAACTTTATATAAGAAAGGTGCAGCCATGGGACATATTACAAGTAAAGACGCTTATAAGAATTTAGAAGAGAGAATTAATTGGTTTACGCAAGGGGCTCCGCCAACGGAAAGCTTATATAAAATTTTGCAGGTTCTTTATACGGAAAAGGAAGCCAAATGGGTTGCATTATTACCGATACGTCCATTTACTGCAAAAAAGGCAGCAAAAATCTGGAATACCACGGAAGGTAAAGCAGAAGCTTTTTTAGAGCATCTTTGTGAGAAGGCATTACTTGTGGATTCCTTTTATAAAGGGGTACGTCAATTTGTAATGCCACCGCCAATGGCAGGATTTATTGAATTTGCATTAATGCGCACAAGAGGTGATATTGATCAGAAATATTTAAGTGAATTGTATTATCAATATATGAATGTAGAGGAAGATTTCGTTAAGGATTTGTTTTATGCAACAGAGACACATCTGGGCAGAGTTTATGTACAGGAACCAATACTGACGAAGGATAACACAATTCATATTTTGGATTATGAAAGAGCCAGCCATATAATTGAGGAAGCCAGTCATATAGGCCTTGGAACCTGTTATTGCAGGCATAAGATGCTGCACGCAGGTCATCCCTGCGAGATAGATGCTCCCTTGGATGTGTGTCTCACCTTCGAAAATGTTGCCAGGTCCCTTGCAGAACATGGACAGCATGCGCGATTAATCGATAAGAAAGAAGCAATGGATGTATTAGAACGTTCCTATGCGGCTAATCTGGTGCAGATTGGTGAAAACGTTCGTGAAGACCCTGCATTTATTTGCAATTGTTGTGGCTGCTGCTGTGAAGCCTTACAGGCTGCAAGAAAATTCAGCCCAATGCAGCCAGTGGCTACTACAAATTATATACCTAAGGTTTCAAAGGATTGTATCGGATGTGGTAAATGTGCAAAGGTTTGTCCAGTATTGGCTATTTCTATGCAAAAAAACAAGGAAGGCAAGGCTGTAGCTGAGATAGATACTGAGGTATGCCTTGGCTGCGGTGTATGCGTGCGTAGCTGCCCTAAAAAGGTTATTGAATTAGTGCGAAGAGAGATACAAGTAATTACTCCTGTAAACAGCACTCATAGATTTGTACTGCAGGCAATCGAAAAAGGAACCCTGCAGAATCTCATATTTGATAATCAGGCCTTTGCCAATCATCGTGCAATGGCAGCAGTAATGGGAGTTATTCTTAAGTTACCGCCTTTAAAGCAGATGCTGGCTAGTAAGCAATTTAAATCCATATATTTAGATAAGTTACTGTCAAAGAAAAGTGCTAAATAGTCGTAATGCTAAAACTGTATATGGAATGAAAGAGCATTGTAAGATATTAAAGAAACAGGATATTTACTATCATGAGAGGTAAATATACTGTTTCTTTGTTTCCCAAAGGCTGCAGACTTTGAGCTGCCATCTGAAGTTCATTATTAACGGAAATAAGAGGCAGTGCAGTAAGATACATTAAGGACAATTATTTGTATAAAATAACACATAACGTTGACTTATATAGAATTAATATATACAATATTTACATATTAGTTGTATTGAAAATAGTAAGGATGGGTAAATGATATTATAGAGGAGAAAGGGATAAAAATATGAAATGTTATAAGAAAGACTACCCTAGACCCCAATTTGTGAGAGATAATTGGGTGAATTTAAACGGTATGTGGGATTTTGTATTTGATGATGCGGACTTAGGAGAGGGAGAAGAATGGTTCTGTGAGTTTCCCAAGGAAAGAGAAATCAAGGTACCGTTTACCTATGAAACAAGAGACAGCCTCATTGGGGATGAGAGTATCCATGAAGTAGTCTGGTATCATAGAACAATTCAATCCAATTCAGAAGATTTGCAAGGTCATGACAGAATTCTTCATTTTGAAGGATCTGATTATTACACCAAAGTATGGGTGAATCAAAAATTAGCAGGAGAACACAAAGGAGGATATTCCCGGTTTTCTTTTAATATTACCAATCTGTTAAAGGATGGGGAAAATGATATAACGGTAAGAATTTTTGATCAATCGGGTATGGAGCAGCCAAGGGGAAAGCAACGTTGGGAAAAGGATAGTTATGGATGTTGGTATGTGCAGACCACTGGAATCTGGAAAACAGTATGGATGGAGCTGGTTCCAAAAGTGCATCTTAATAAGATAAAGATGACACCAGTGTACAACGAGGATTGTCTGGATCTTGAAGTAGATTTGACGGGGAACATAAAGAATAATAAAGATAATTTGCTGGTAGAGATTACCGTAAGTTTTCAGGAGACTTTTATCAACCGCATCTATTTATCAGCCAATGATAATCATCTTACTGCCAGAATGAATCTTTTTAATCAGCATGATTCTATCTATGGGATACGATATTGGTCACCAGAAAATCCAAATTTATATGATATAACCTATAGAATTGTGAAGAATCAGCAGACAATAGATGAGGTAGGCTCCTATTTTGGAATGAGGGAAATAAGAGTAGAAGGCTCCAATATTCTGTTAAATGATGCCCCGCTATATCAGCGATTAATTTTAGATCAGGGTTATTGGAAGGATTCTCATTTGACTCCTCCCAGTGAAGAAGCGATTATCGATGATATTGAGAAGATTATAGCACTGGGATACAATGGATTAAGAAAGCATCAAAAAATCGAGGATGAAAGATTTTTGTATTGGTGTGATGTAAAAGGTGTTCTGGTATGGAGTGAGTTCCCGTCTACTTATCGATTTACGGATACTGCTGCCGAAGTAATTCTAAAGGAATGGATGGAAATTGTGCGGCAAAATTATAACCATCCTTGTATTATTACCTGGACGCCTGTGAATGAATCCTGGGGTGTGGATAAGATTCGCACCAATATAAAACAACAGAAATTTACTGAGGCAATCTATTACCTTACAAAAACCTTTGATTCTATGAGACCAGTAATCGTAAATGACGGATGGGAACATACCATATCTGACATTATTACACTGCATGATTATGAGGAATGCGGCCAAAGATTTTTTGAGAGATATCTTAACCATTCCAAGGAAATACTGTCTACAGAGATAGCACATAATTGTTATAGAAATGCCTTTGCGAATGGATATCACTATAAAGGGCAGCCCATTATTATAAGTGAATATGGCGGAATTGCCTTTAACAATGATGACAGTGGCTGGGGTTATGGAAATAAAGTTAATACAGAAGAAGATTTTGTAAAGAGATTTGAAGATATTACCCTGGCAATAAAAAAGATACCTTATGTAAGCGGATATTGTTACACACAGGTCACGGATGTACAGCAGGAAATCAACGGTTTGCTGGATATGGACAGAAATTATAAGATAAGCCCAGAGGTCATCAGCGAAATTAATAAGAGGAATGTAAGGTGTTTTTAAGGGAACAAGAATACAAACCTGTTTGCTGATTTATACAGTTAAGGGAGAAGATAATGAGGGAATTTAAAAATTATAAGTACATTTGGATTATACTATGTTTAGTTGCGGTTTTTAGCGTATTTAGCAGGTCGCAGACAGTTGAAGCAAAGGTGCAGCCCCCCAAAGTGAGCGCTCATGCTTATGTGGTGATGGATGCAAATTCAGGCGAGATATTATTTTCTGAGAACAGGAATAAGAGAATATATCCTGCCAGTACAGTGAAGCTGATGACAGCAATTGTTGTTATGGAAAATCAAAAGCTTTCTAGTAAAATAAAGATAGAGTCATCTGTATTAAATAAAATTCCAGGAAGTGCTGCTAAGATTGGATTGAAAGCAGGAAATACATATTCTGTGGAGCAGCTGTTGAACTTACTGCTGATAGTGTCCGCAGCTGACGCAGCAGACACTTTGGCGGTAGCCACCAAGGGAAGCACAAAAGACTTTATAAAGCAAATGAATCAGCGAGCGAAACAACTTGGGCTTTCCCGAACCTCCTTTGATAATACCATAGGTCTGGACATTGGAGATGATTACAATAAAACATACTCAACAGCTGCAGATATTGCTAAATTAGCCAGATATGCGATGTCTATGAAGGAGATTCGCAATATTGTCTCTAAAAAAACTTACACTTTTCCAGCCAGAGGAATAATTAATAATACGAACCAATTTTATTCTAAGATTACTTATAATACTGAAAGATATTCAATTATAGGAACGAAGACCGGTTCAACAAATGCAGCAGGTTCTGTATTGGTCTCAACCGCTAGAGATCAGCAGGGACATGAGATAATCTGTGCATTTTTCGGAAACAAATCTCGTGTCAGTACCTACGAGGATACTAGAAAGCTGCTGGATTATGCCTTTCAATGTCAGGATACGAAACAGTTATCTTTGAGTCTAAGTTATTATGACGTTCGATATCGTGAATCAGAAAGTGCAATTATGCAGCTTAGTACAGCAGGGATATTGACTATGCCTGAAAGTGGTGAATTTAGTCCTGCACAGAAGGTGAAGCAAGGGACATTTGTGGACACTATAAATCAAATATGTAACACAAAGCTAAAAGCAATAAAGAAAAAGGAGTATATCACCGTAAATACCTTTGCTGACATACTTTATGAAAGCTATCCAATAAAAGTGTCTGAAGATAAAATACAAAAGTCTATGGGTCAGATAGAAGTCTTGTCTAATATGGCGCAGGAAGATGTTCCTAAGTTGATCGCATTGTTTGATGCACAGATTCTTCCGGTTAAATATTACGATGACATTAATAGGTGTATTACAAAGGAAGATATGGTTTTGATCGCAGTAAAATTAAAAGATTATATCAATACTTTAGCCGAAGAGGAGACAGAGGAAATAATAGACCAAATTCAGAGCATGAGAGTGAAAACTCTCATGCTTTTTTGTGCCTGTGATTAGTAATTAAATTATTTTAGGTATTGCCATAAATATTGCTTGACTTTATTTTTAGAAAGTCATATTATTGAGTTAACAATCAATGAGTTAGGAGTCAATGAATGAATAAAAGAACAGATCAAAAAGAAAAAACAAGAGAAAACATTTTAAAAGTTGCGCTGGAACTGTATGCCAGAAATGGAATTGCAGTGACTACCACGGCTGAAATAGCGATAAAATCACAGGTATCACACGGGACTATATTTGCACACTTTCCAACCAAGGAATGTCTAATTGAAGAAGTGATTTCAAAGTTTGGCACTACGGTTATAATGCGTTTGCATGAATTAATTGATTTACAGTGTGGTATGAAAGAAGTTCTTATGACACATTTGCAAGTCATTAATGAATTCGAAGAGCTATATATCAGGTTAATTACAGAAGTACCTCTGCTAGATTCTAATGTGAATTACACCTTGATTGGAATGCAGTCCACGTTATCCTTTCACATAGCCCAAGTAGCTGAAAGGGAAATGATAGAAGGAATGATTAAGAATATGCCATTACATTTATTATTTAATACGTGGATCGGGTTGGTTCATTACTATTTAATTAATAAAGAACTATTTGCACCTGATGAGAAAGTCATAACGCGTTATGGAAGCGAGTTAATAGATCATTTTATGAATTTAATTTCTGTGGAAGGGGGTGAAGTGAGATGAAATCGTGTATTGCTTGTGGAATGCCTATGAAGATAAAATCAGATTTTGCATTAGAAGATGAAAGTAAGGATTATTGTAAATTCTGTGCACGACCAGATGGTACAATGCAATCTTATGATGAAAAGCTTGACAATTTAACTGGCTTTATTATTAAAACCCAAGGACTTGAAAAAGAAGTTGCAAAAAAAGCTGCTGAAGTAATGATGGCAAAGCTTCCTGCGTGGAAGAATTAAAATAATTGAGGTGAAAAGCATGAAATATGATAACTATTTTCTTCCAATCGATCATATGGAAAAAGCAAAAGATTATTATAACAATACTTTGGGTTTAGAATTGAAATTTGATTTTTCATCTCAGGGTATGGTGGCATATAACGTTGGAGAGGAAGAGCCGGCTATTATTTTAAAAGACGTATCTAAGTTCGCTAATGCAAAACCGACAATTTGGTTTACAGTTGAAGATGTGTTGCAGGAGTATCAGAAGTTAAAAGACAGAGGAGTAGTTTTTCTGTCAGAACCATTTGAAATTAGAACCGGGTTAGCCGTAGAATTTGAAGACCCTTTTGGTAATCGATTGGGAATTACTGATTATACTAAGGAAGTCTCCTGAAGAGATACTTTCGTATTATAATCAATGTAAATTGCTGCAAATAAGGATAGCAAATTAAAAATAAGAGGCGTTGAGAGTCAAATCTTGAGGTCTCTATTTTTCATTCAGGGCAACCACTAATGTAAGTGGAGCGACCCTCATCACGTCAAAGCATGAAGTACATATCACAGCAGATATTATATATGCGATGGTTCACTATGTAAATGCGGCTGCTATGAGCTATCAGGAGTGATGGACGGGATGAGTATCTTCCCATAACAAAGAATAATGGATCTATAATTTTATTATTCATTGATGAATATATAAATTATGTTATAATATACCAAGAAAAAAATTTAATATGATTATTGTATCATTATAGCGTCATGTTAATAAAAAACGTTCAACAAAGGAGGTTGTTATATAATGAAAACATTAATTATTAATGGCTCTCCTAGAAAAAAAGGTGACACCACACATGAAAGCTCATTTTGATGAGGATAATAAGGTTTTTTCATTAAATACAGATAAGTTACCAGCCAAAGAGGATCAAAATGCATTAATAAAAATTAGTGAAATAGCAGCTCGAATTAATAAATACAAAGGAGAAAATAGAAATGAAGAAAGTTAATTTTGCACATAAGCCTGTGCTTGTTGGAGATAAAGTAATCTTAAGACCTTTCGAAGAGAAGGATTATGAGGTTATGTTTGAAATTCTGGAGGAATTTGAACTAAGAAAGTTGACAGGTTCTGCTTCCAGTGATGTGGAAGCCAATACTCCTTCCGATCAGGAAGAAAAAGATAAAACGATAAAATGGTATTCAACTCGTAATGAACAGACCAATCGTCTTGATCTGGCAGTTGTACACAAGGAAAACGGTCAGATTATTGGTGAAGTTGTATTTAATGAATACGACGAAGAAGCTGGAAATGTGAATTTTAGAGTTTTGTTAAGTGGAGCCGGATGCGATAAAGGGATGGGAACAGAGGCAGTATCTATTTTTATAAAGTATGGAATGGAAGAACTACAACTTCACAGGATAAGTTTAGAGGTTTACAGCTTTAATCCTAGAGCAGAAAGAGTATATCAGAAGATAGGATTTAAGTTGGAAGGTATTAAAAGAGAAGAATTCTTGTATAATGAAGAGTACATTGATACAAAAATGTATGGAATGTTGCGTTCGGATTATATGGAGATAAGTAAGAAGTGAGTTTAATTTATATAGATACAGGATGGGTATTATATAAAACACCTTAAAAAATAGATTAGAAAAAATAGATTATATAAAACAGATTATATAAAACAGATTATATAAAACAAATTAGATAAACAAAGCCTATAAAATAAAATTAATAAGGTTAGGTTTTACATTATGGAGTTAACTCAAATGAACAATATCTATATACTTGGCACAATACACGCAACGCATCATACAAATTCCAACTATGGATTTCACCATATATTAGAAAAGGTAGAGCAATTTTCACCAGATTTGATTTGCGTTGAAATTCGTGCCAGGGATATGGCGGAAGCAAATTCATATTTAAGAGAACATTATCCGCCAGAAATGGTTTTAATGAAGGAAGAATACGAGGGTAAAATACCTGTATATGGATTCGATTGGCGTGGTGCTGACATGGAAAGTCGTAGAATTGGAGATAAAGGGCCAGAGTCTCATAACATCTTTAGCCTTATGCAGCAGGATGCTAGGGTACGGGATTTTATTCTTCAAAGAAAAGCACTTATGAATCCATTTTTTAATTCCTGTACTCTGGAGTCCTGCCAGACGGAGTATGAAACCAATTATGCTAAAATAAGAGCTATTGATGAAGAGCTTGACCAATATTTATGTGAGCAAGGTTATAAGAATCTAGTGGATTATGATACAGAAAGAGAAGAACGGATTCAAAATAATATAAAAAGTGTGATTGAATATAATCCTTCAAAAAGAATTATGATTATCACAGGGATCTCACATAAAAGTAAGTTAAAGGAATTTCTGCACATCTAATTATAGTTACATAGTTCAATTGGAAAAGCAAAATCAGCCTTAACAAAAATTTAAGAATAAAATCTGCGGAGGTATTGAAAACAATACATCCGCTTTTTTATATCATAGGAAATTCCTCTGAATTTCCTATGATATAAAAGCCCTATGGGCTAAGGATGCGCAGCTGCGAGCGCGGAACAAAAGCTGTGCCTTATAAGTATTTGAGTGCGAGAGTGTGCAATGTACACTTTTGTTCTCTTTAGAACTCAAAAACCTATAACAGTAAACGTTAAACCTATAAAATAAATAATATTGATATTGTGGTTTTTGTCATTTTACATATTTTGATGATATACAAAATTACTAAAAACACAACAAATAATTGGTAACTTATTGTATTGACATACAAATGCAGACATAGTAAGATTTGCTTAACCAGTTAAGCAAAAACATAGTATTTGTATCATTGTACTAAAATAACATATTTTTTTACACCTTTGCTTAACCGGTTAATCATTTTGGAGGTGCATTTTTATGAAAAAAAGCAAATTAAGAATTATTATGTTCCTATCCATTTTTGCAAGTATCCTGTTATTAACGGCTTGCAACAAAGCTGAAGGGACAAAAGAACCAGAGGTAACAGGAAGCCCGGAAAACAATGTGGAAGAAACCACATATACCGTTGTTTTTTATGATATGGATGGAACAACGGAATTATCGACAGAGAAAGTAAAAGCCGGTGAATTAGTGAAAGAATACATACCTGAAAAGGATGGAAGTATATTTATGGGGTGGTTTGCAACACCTTCTTTATCTCATACATTTGACTTTACTGCATCGATTGAAGCAGATACTAAGATATTTGCAGGCTTTTTAGAGAATCAGGAGGATACCAGAAGCTTTGCGATTGTTGGTAGTGGCAAGAGTCCTTTACTTGTGACATCTAGTTGGGGAACTGTAATTAACGATGAGCACATGCTTACAAAAGAAGAGGGTAAAAATGTATATACCATAACCTTAGATTTGTACGAAGGTGATGAGTTCCAATTAGCAATTGATACATCCTGGAGAAATCAACGAGGAGCAGGATACTTAACGACTACCTCACAGGATGGAGTAGAATATCTTGCAAGTTCGGCTGGCAACTATCAATCAGGCAGTGCCAAAAAGGCGAATATAAAATGCCTTGTAACAGGCAGTTATACGCTTACCTTAACTACATATCCAGGAGCAGATACCTATGATACGGCAGATAGTGGTTATTCGGAGGAAGCGAAGGAAAACTTTAATATGAATCCATATGATACGATTACCTGGGTATATAACGGAGAACCACAGGCGGCTGTTGCAGAGAATACAACTACCTACTATATCAAGAGTTCTATTTCTACCGAATGGAAAGATTTTTATGAAGATAAATATCGCTTTGTTGAGGTTGACGGACTTCCCACATTAACAATTGATTTAGCAGAAGGAGAAGAATTCTTATTCACTTCTACCGTTAAGGTTGGAGATACTGAAAATGTCGGAAACGAATATGTAAGATACACCAATATTAAGGACAGTAAGTCGTTGGAATTAATGGATAGCAGCGACAGCTATAATATGATTGCAAAGGCAACAGGAACCTATACCTTTGTTTACAATCCACAAACAACAGAATTGACAATTGCTTTCGAAGCAAAGTAGACAATATAGAGTCTGCCTCGCCAGACCCGCACCATGCCCAGGCGGCAAAGCTGACATAATTCAAATAGGTTGCCGTTAGATATGGCAACCTATTATGAAACATAATTATACGTATTGTATATGTTCCTTATCTGGAACACGATCAATTGCATATTCGATACAATGATATACAGTTGTCATTTTCTCATGCAGATTAGTTGAAAGATAAAGGGTATTTTCTTTCTTGTTTAAAAGATAATCCAGTGCATTTTGATTATATACATAGTTCTGACCAGAAATATCCTTGAAGTCATCTAAATTATCTACAAACGTAATCTTTGCGAAGGTCTTGCCGATAAGTGATTTTAAAAGTTCATTGTTTGGAGTCAGACAAACGTAAGTATAATTGTCATTTCCAAAATGCGCATCTGCGCTTATCTTTAGTTGATTATAATCAGTACAGATTTGAAAGAACCAGGGGATATCAATCAGGGAATCAACAGCAATGACAGGAATTAAGTTTTTATCACTTATGCTCAAAAAGAAATCATAGGTGGCATCAAAACACAGGATGGCATCTACGAAATTTAATTTAGCAATATCCTTACTGTCCTGTAAGATTAAATGATATCCATGAGTGGTCAGGATTTCTGACAAAACCTCAGTCAGCAGCAATTGTTCGGAACGCTTTAACAGGGAAGTCTCCGGCATCATATATAGGGCAATGCTATTGGTTTTGCTCGTAGAAAGAGACTTCGCTGAGGAATTAGGCTTATAGTCAAGTAAATTGACTATCTGTTCAATTTTTTTCCACGTTTCTTCACTAATTCGCTGGTCTGTACGGTTATTCATCACATAGGAAACTGTAGCTACTGAGACACCTGCCTCTCGGGCAATGTCTTTAATTGTAATTTTTTTATCCATGACTTAGTTATATACTCTAATGATGTCTTTGTCAATATATGAAAAATCATAGGAACTTACGTATGTATTCAAACAAATTCAGTTAGGGTTACGGCGGGTTTTTCATGCAATATAGCGTTATTTCTTATTGCATGAAAACAATATATAGAACGACAGAAAAATGAAATGATAGGAATGATAACATGAATAAACAGGCGATATTACATATACCGGAATCGAAATACTGTTACCCAATAAATCAGAATACCCTTGTATTACGTTTACGTATGGACAAAGGAGATGACGTAGATAGGGTCGAGGTTGTATATGGTTGTAAATATAGATTTTATTTAGAAAAAGAAACTGCAGTAATGGAAGCAAAATATCAGGATGATTTATATACCTATTATGAAATACAGTTAGAGCTTAAGGATGTAAGATTTGTTTATGTGTTCCAGATTTGGAAGGATCAGAAATGCTGCTATTTTTCTGAAGATGGAGTTACTGCAACCTATGATTTTAATTTATCCTACTATAATTCGTTTCAGGTGTCTTATATTAACAAAAGTGATGTCCATGAAGTTGTGGATTGGATGAGAGAAACAGTATTTTACCAGATTTTCATAGATCGTTTTTATCAGGGAAGCAAAGACAAGAATACGGACTACATTAATTTAGACTGGGGGAAAATACCGAACCCCAAGAGTTTTACCGGCGGGGATATTCCGGGGATTACACAAAAACTTGATTATCTTCAAGGGCTTGGGGTAAATGGTATTTACTTAACACCTGTGTTTAAATCGATTTCAAACCATAAATATGACATATCCGATTATAAAAATATTGATGAACACTTTGGTACCAACGAAGAGTTTAAACTATTCGTAAAAGAAGTTCACAAAAGAGGTATGAGAATTGTCCTGGATGCAGTGTTCAACCACAGCAGCAATTTACTGCCGCAATTTCAGGATGTTGTTCAAAAAGGAAAAGAATCAGAGTTCTTTGACTGGTTTATGATACGAGGAGACCAGGTTGATACAGAGAACATCAATTATGAAGTATTTGGATTCTGTGACTACATGCCAAAGCTTAATACCAACAATCAAGGGTTGCAGAATTTCTTACTGGATATAGCTTCCCATTGGATAGAAGAATATGAGATTGACGGCTGGAGGCTGGATGTATCCGATGAGGTTTCACATTCTTTCTGGAGAAGATTTAGAAATAAGGTGAAAGAACTGAAGCCGGAATGTGTGATTATCGGTGAGAACTGGCATGACGCATATTCCTATCTGCAGGGTGATCAGTATGACAGTATTATGAATTATGCGTTCACCAAGGCTTGTCTTGATTATTATGCGTTTGAGAAGTTTAGTGCCAAAGAATTTGCGGAGAAACTGAACCATCTGTTAATGAGAAACAACGGGCAGGTCAATGCTATGATGATGAATCTTCTGGATACCCATGATACGGACCGTTTTTACACCAGTGTACATAAAAATAAGGACAGATTGCTTTCTGCGATTGCAGTTATGATGTTGTATGTTGGAGCTCCCTGCATCTATTACGGAACAGAGCTGTGTTTGGAAGGCGGGTATGATCCGGATAACCGCAGATGCTTTGATTGGGATGAAAATCATTGGGATCTGTCATTTATGCAAAAGATCAAGACATTAATATCACTGAAGCAAATACCTGCTTTACAAAAAGGAGAGATACGCATTACCTATGACGAGAAATTATGCTATATCAGCAGAACGTACCTGAGCAGTGAAATTTTATTGGTTGTGAATCAATCTGGTGAAACTGTGGAGTTAAGTAAAACTGGAAAGATACTAATTGCCAATAATCTGAAAGAAGATATTAACCTGTTAACGGATGGGTTTGTAGTTTTTGAAATGGAGAGAGGAGTACCTGTTTATGAAGAGAATCTTTAGTTTCCTACTTGTAATTACTTTGTGTTTACTGCAATTAACAGCCTGTAGTCCACAGGATTCAGAAAAGAATACTGACAAGGAACAGACATCTGCCAACAATGCATTAACCTCCATCTACAGTGGAGAGCTGGAGCGAAATGTTACAATTCGCGTTCTTGAAAATGAT
>JASGEU010000227.1:0-12625 GCA_047606065.1 Mobilitalea sp. | reverse complement strand
TATAGAATAGGAAGCAGCATCTTCTGGACCCATAACCGAGTCATCACGAATGAAGTCACCTAAGTGGCTGTCATCCTCTTCACCAATTGGTGTATCTAAAGAAATTGGATCAGCAGAAACCTTTAAGATTTCTCTTACCTTTTCCACAGGAAGGTTCATAGCCTCTGCTAATTCCTGGTCAGAGGGTTCTCTTCCAAGTGTTTGAAGCAGGTTTCTGGATACGCGGTAAGTTTTATTAATAACTTCCGACATATGTACTGGAATACGTATGGTACGGGATTGGTCTGCTATGGATCTGGTTATAGCCTGACGAATCCACCAGGTTGCATAGGTACTGAATTTATATCCCTTTGTATAATCAAACTTTTCAACGGCTTTAATTAAACCAAGATTACCTTCCTGAATGAGGTCGAGGAAAGATAAGCCTCTTCCAACATAACGTTTTGCAATACTTACAACAAGTCGTAAATTGGATTCTGCAAGTAATTGCTTTGCAAGTTCATCCCCGTCTGCGATTTTCTTTGCAAGCTCCACTTCATCCGACATAGAAAGCAGCGGGTAATTACCGATTTCCTTTAAATATAAGTGAACCGGATCATCTGACATTGTATAGGAAGAAGAGGTAAGTGCCTCAACTTCTGACTGTGCATCCTCAACATCCTCATCAAGCTCCATTAAAAGTTCATCGTTAGGTTCATCTTCTTCAGAACCGCTCAAAACTACGATACTGTAAGCCTCAAGTCTTTCATATATTTTATCAATTTGATTATTATCTAAATTCAACTCACTTATGAGTGTATTAACCTTTTCTGCCTCGATAACGCCTTTTTGTCTATTTGCAAAAGCAATCAGCTCCCGAAACTTGTCCTCTAATACATCATGATTTGTTTGATCGTTCATTAAGCATCCTCCATCTTTGGATTTGAAAAATAGCACTAACTAACATTATAACATATCTTTACTAAGAAGGAAACACGAAATATTAAAGGCTTAACAATAAAAATATGTTGTTAATGACGAGAAAGTCTGTTGTATTTAAGAAGAACATCCATTAAGATTACTAGTAATAAGAAAAGGATATTCAGCATTAAATAGTAATAGGAAAGAATAATGTTCAAATTAGCGGGATATATAATGTAAAATTCAATAATGTATTAAAAAATGTATTTAAAATTTTATGCCTGAAGTATCAAAAGTGCAGCGGGCTGGAAAGGAGTGTTTATCAGAATGAAAAGGTCAGTAGCAGTTTTATCAATTGTATGCGGTTTTCTTTTAGGAGTTGTCATTGGATTTTTAATTGCACCAATAAAAAAAGGGATAGAAGTTGGCAATAACTCGGGTAATTCTACAAGTTACAATTATGGTAACAAAGAGAATGAGGATAATTAAAAAAGAGGTGTAGGATATGTGTTTAAAGTCCTGCACCTCTTTGGCAGTTAAAGCTAGTACCTGTAAATCTATAAATATAATTCCATATTCTTTTGTAATTCTTGCTTAATCTTCTCTTTTAAATGGGAAGGGTTAAGTACTCTTGCTCCTGACCCGAACTGGAGTATCCAGCGTACCAGCTCTTCAGTTACAGCAGTATTGCGCATAAAGGTAATACCCGTATCGGTATCTACGATTTCATCTGCCAAATCAGATTCGTATTCTCTGATGTACTTGGCAGTTTGTCCCTCAAATGCGATAATAATTGGTTCTGTTACATTACCGGATAAATGTATGAATTTATTTCTATTCCTTCTTTGGTAGTATTCCTCGGGAACCTGAAAGGTCTCCTCTAAGGGGGTGATAGCTTTGATTCTTGACACTCTAAAATCCCGAAGATCATTGCGAAGTTCGCAATGTCCTACCACATTTAAGGCACCATCATTAATTAATAGTTCATAAGGGCGAATAATACGAATGGTATCCTCCTCTGAACCAAAGCTGCGGTAGATAATACGTGCCTTATTTTTATTTCTTATGGCAACCTGAAGGCGATCTTCTATTTCGGGGTTAATTTCATCGGCAATATAGTCGTTTGTATTAATTGTTAAGAGGCCATTAAAATGTTTAATGAATTCACGGTTTAGATTTGTTGTATTATCAAGAATTTTATGTATCAGTTCCTGTGCTTGCCTGCCCATAGTCATATACTGATAGGGTTTTAATAGTTCCAATAAGAAAGAGAGTGAAATCAACTCAGGTGAGGTGAAGGTAATATCTCGAAGTCGAAACTTATCCGCAGTATAATAAGTTTTGCCATTGCGTTCTTCCTCTGATATAAAGCAGATGCCAGATAGACTATCGATGTCTCGTCCAATGGTTTTCTTATCAACAATAACATCCCATTTCTCCAAAGAAGCATGAATATCGCCAATGGTATAGCCACGTTTGTTTTCTGAAAGCAGTAATAAGATAAAAATCTGTCTTTCTGTTTGCGCCATATCCTTCATTTCTTCCCCCAATCCACCAAGTATAATTGGTAATAAAATATAAAAAATAACCATTTCTTCCTATATATAGGACAACATTTATTTTATAATACAATAATAATAAAAATGTTTCAAGTAATGATGTTATTCCTAGTTAAATTAACCCTTGACAATTAAAGGGCAAAAATATATAATCAATAAGCGTGTAATTTTTTACATGTTATGTATTTTTCATGCGCTTTTTGTTGATGCTTATATGGTGTCCTCAAAAGTGATAAAACCACAGAATTCATGAAGTAATTTTTGCAGGGGGTTGAGCATGAACTCATAACCTGCAGGGCAATTCTAAAGCTAATAATTTTCAGGAGGTGAAAAATTAATGCCCACATTTAACCAGCTAGTAAGAAAAGGCAGACAGACAATGGAAAAGAAATCTACTGCACCTGCTTTACAAAAAGGATTTAACTCCTTAAGTAAAAGAGCTACAGACGTATCCGCTCCTCAGAAGAGAGGTGTTTGTACAGCAGTTAGAACAGCAACTCCTAAGAAGCCTAACTCAGCGCTTCGTAAGATTGCCAGAGTTCGTTTGTCCAACGGAATCGAAGTAACCAGCTATATCCCAGGTGAAGGTCACAACCTTCAGGAGCATAGCGTTGTTCTGATCAGAGGTGGTAGAGTAAAGGATTTACCTGGTACTCGTTATCACATCATCAGAGGTACACTTGATACTGCAGGTGTTGCGAAGAGAAGACAGGCACGTTCCAAATACGGTGCTAAGAGACCTAAAGCAACAGCAGCTAAGAAATAATTTAATTACTAATTCATTGCAATTAAAGTTAGCGTGCTAATTCGGGTTGCAGTTAAGGTTAAAGTGCCGGATTAATTTTAGTTTCCATTTGATTTGTATTTCTGTGGGTTACAGGTTATCAAAGTGAAGAAAAACACTTCGCTCGAGGAAAAACGAAGTTAAACTGAGCACGATCACAAATAAGGGTGGGAAACCGCCAATCGTATGTGAGTACCGTTGAATTAATAGACTGACGAATATAATTCGTTAAGTATCATTAAGGAGGGAAGAAACGTGCCTAGAAAAGGACATATAGCAAAAAGAGATGTGTTACCAGATCCATTGTACAACAATAAAGTTGTAACAAAGCTGATCAATAACATCATGCTTGACGGTAAGAAGGGAACATCCCAGAAGATCGTTTATGGAGCATTTGATAGAATTGCAGCAAAGACTGGTAAGGATGCCGTTGAGGTATTCGAAGAGGCTATGAATAACATCATGCCTGTACTTGAGGTTAAAGCTAGACGTATCGGTGGTGCAACCTATCAGGTACCAATCGAAGTTAGACCAGAAAGAAGACAAGCGCTTGCTCTTCGTTGGATCACTCTATTTACTCGTAAAAGAGGCGAGAAGACTATGCAGGAAAAGCTTGCTAACGAACTTATGGATGCAGCTAACAACACAGGTGCTTCTGTAAAAAGAAAAGAAGATATGCATAAAATGGCAGATGCTAATAAGGCATTCGCTCACTACAGATGGTAGACAACAGATTTTGTGCTTAGCATAAAATTAAGTTGTTGTGAATTGAAGACACGATTAATTATCGGTCTTTGTAAATTCAAGTTGAATTTATCATTGCTTAACGGGCTTTGGTAAATTCACTTGTTAAGAATTAAGGAGGAATTATCCTTGGCTGGAAGACAATATCCGTTAGAGAGAACTAGAAATATCGGTATTATGGCACATATCGACGCTGGTAAGACAACACTTACAGAGCGTATTTTGTACTATACCGGTGTTAACTACAAAATTGGTGATACTCACGAAGGTACTGCAACCATGGACTGGATGGCTCAGGAACAAGAGAGAGGTATCACAATCACATCAGCGGCGACAACATGTCATTGGACTCAAGAGTTTGAACACAAGAAAATTCCTGGCGCATTAGAACATCGTATCAATATTATCGATACACCTGGACACGTAGACTTCACTGTTGAAGTTGAGCGTTCCTTACGTGTACTTGATAGTGCTGTAGGTGTTTTCTGTGCTAAGGGTGGTGTAGAGCCTCAGTCAGAAACCGTTTGGCGTCAAGCTGACAAATACAACGTACCAAGAATGGCATTCGTTAATAAAATGGACATTTCTGGTGCAGACTTCTTCAACGTTGTAAGTATGATTAAGAGCAGATTAGGTAAGAACCCAGTTCCATTGCAGTTACCTATCGGCAAAGAAGATACCTTCAAAGGTGTAATCGACTTATTCGAGATGAAAGCTTACCTTTATAAAGATGATAAGGGTGAGGATATCGAAATTGTTGATATTCCTGAAGATTTGAAGGATCAGGCAGAAGAATACAGAGCAGCTATGATTGAATCCATCTGTGAAACAGATGATGAGTTAATCGAGAAGTTCTTGGAAGGCGAAGAGCCTACTACAGAGGAGTTAAAGGCAGCTCTTAGAAGAGCTACCATTACTACACAGATTATTCCTGTACTTTGTGGTTCTGCTTATAGAAACAAAGGCGTTCAGAAATTACTGGATGCGGTTATCGAATATTTACCTGCGCCTACCGATATCGAAGATATTAAGGGTGTAGATGAAGATGGTAACGAAATTCACAGAAAGTCCTCAGATGAGGAGCCTTTCGCAGCATTAGCATTTAAGATTATGGCCGATCCTTTCGTAGGTAAGCTTGCGTTCTTTAGAGTTTATTCTGGTACCATTAATGCTGGTTCTTACGTATTAAACTCCACAAAGAATAAGAAAGAACGTATTGGACGTATTCTTCAGATGCATGCGAACAAGAGAGAAGACCTTGAAAAAGTATATTCTGGTGATATCGCAGCAGCAGTAGGCTTTAAGACTACTACAACTGGTGATACCATTTGTGATGAAAAGCACCCAGTAATACTTGAATCCATGGTATTCCCTGAACCAGTTATCCACGTTGCTATTGAGCCTAAGACCAAAGCTGGTCAGGATAAGATGGGTGAGTCTCTTGCAAAACTTGCAGAAGAAGATCCTACCTTCAAGGCTTATACCGACGAAGAAACAGGTCAGACAATTATTGCAGGTATGGGTGAGCTTCACCTTGAAATTATCGTAGATAGACTTCTTCGTGAGTATAAAGTAGAAGCTAATGTTGGTGCTCCTCAGGTTGCATACAAAGAAAGCTTTACAAAAACTGTTGAAGTTGATAGTAAGTACGCTAAGCAGTCCGGTGGTCGTGGTCAATACGGTCATTGTAAGGTTCGTTTCGAGCCTATGGATGCAAATGCTGAGAAGACTTATGAATTCGTTAACGCTGTTACCGGTGGTGCTATTCCTAAGGAATACATTCCAGCAGTTGATAACGGTATTCAAGAAGCTACCAAAGCTGGTGTACTTGGCGGTTATCCTGTACTTGGTATTAGAGCTACATGTTATGATGGTTCTTACCATGAAGTTGACTCCAGTGAAATGGCGTTTAAGATTGCCGGTTCCATGGCATTCAAGGATGCGATGCACAAAGCTGGTGCCGTACTTCTCGAGCCTATCATGAGAGTAGAAGTAACTGTTCCTGAAGATTACATGGGTGATGTTATCGGTGATATCAGCTCCCGTCGTGGTCGTATCGAGGGTACAGAAGATATCAATGGTACTAAATTAATCAGAGGTTTCGTTCCGTTGTCAGAGATGTTTGGATATTCCACAACCCTTCGTTCTAAGACACAGGGTCGTGGTGCGTATTCCATGTTCTTCGCTTCCTACGAACCAGTTCCAAAGAATGTTCAAGAGAAGGTATTATCCGCAAAGGGTAAATAACTTAAAATATTCGTATATCAATTCTTTATGCTTGAAAATATTTCTAAGTTGAAATATAATAGGGCATATGAGGCAATATATAAACAAGCTCAATAATTGGATTAAGGATACCTTATCCAAGGGCATAAATCATTTGCTTATAAGCATTTATTATTTAAAGGAGGACATTGTAAAATGGCAAAGGCTAAATTTACAAGAAACAAACCACATTGTAATATCGGTACTATCGGTCACGTTGACCATGGTAAAACAACTCTTACAGCTGCAATTACAAAAACTCTTCATGAGAGACTCGGTACTGGTGAAGTTATAGCATTCGATCAGATCGATAAAGCTCCAGAAGAAAAGGCAAGAGGAATCACAATATCTACAGCTCACGTTGAGTATGAGTCAAAAGCTCGTCACTATGCTCACGTTGACTGTCCTGGACATGCTGACTACGTTAAGAACATGATCACAGGTGCTGCTCAGATGGATGGTGCTATCCTCGTTGTAGCTGCTACTGACGGTGTTATGGCTCAGACTAAAGAGCACATCTTACTTTCCCGTCAGGTTGGTGTTCCTTACGTTGTTGTATTCATGAACAAATGTGATATGGTTGATGATGCAGAACTTCTTGAGTTAGTTGAGATGGAAGTTAGAGATTTATTAAATGAATATGAGTTCCCTGGCGATGACACACCAGTTATCCAAGGTTCCGCTCTTAAGGCTCTTGAAGATCCTTCTTCTTCTTGGGGAGATAAGATTCTTGAGTTATTTGATGCAGTTGATACATGGATTCCAGATCCAGTTAGAGAGACAGATAAGCCTTTCTTAATGCCTGTAGAGGACGTATTCTCCATCACTGGTCGTGGTACTGTTGCTACTGGCCGTGTTGAGCGTGGTGTTCTTCACGTATCTGAGGATGTTGAAATCGTTGGTATCAAAGAAGAGACTCGTAAAGTTGTTTGTACCGGTATCGAAATGTTCCGTAAGCTTCTTGATGAGGCTCAGGCTGGTGATAACATCGGTGCACTTCTTCGTGGTGTTCAGAGAACTGAAATCGAAAGAGGACAGGTTCTTTGCAAACCAGGCTCAATCAAGTGCCACAAGAAATTCACAGCTCAGGTTTACGTTTTAACTAAAGAAGAAGGTGGACGTCATACTCCTTTCTTCAACAACTACAGACCACAGTTCTACTTCAGAACAACTGACGTAACTGGCGTTTGTAATTTACCTGAAGGCGTAGAGATGTGTATGCCTGGCGATAACATTGAGATGAACATCGAATTAATTCATCCAATCGCTATGGAGCAGGGTCTTGGCTTCGCTATCCGTGAGGGTGGCAGAACAGTTGGTTCCGGTAAGGTTGCAACTATTCTTGCTTAATTAAAATAATATTTAAGGGTCTAAATTCCGTAATTGGGATTTAGACCTTTTTTGATATATGAAAAGCCAATAATGTGAGTTAAAGGATATCGCTGATAATAATTTTATTCTAAGGCTAATGAACTGCTTTAATACATCCGATATAAATAAATATCATATTGCTGCCCAATTGTCTTAGCATACTTATTATGAAGATATTTGCAACAGTAATGTTTCCTATTATAGATTACTTGCATTTGGACATCTTGTAAGAAAGAACAAGAATTATGGCGATAAAACAAATATTTGAAAATTTCCTTTGATAATTCCTATAAAAACATATATAATATATTCGTATATGTTTAAGTTGCCGAAGATTGGAAGAGAATATAAGTGACGATTTGGATTAGAACAGAACAGGTAAAATTCGGCTACTAATTGTGAATGTAAATATAGAGAAAGACTTGTTCATGCAGATGCATGGAAAGGAAAGGAGATATATAGGATGTTAGGCAGTGATATCGGAATTGATTTGGGAACAGCAAGTGTTTTAGTATATATAAAAGGGAAGGGCGTTGTGCTAAAAGAGCCATCGGTTGTAGCCTTTGATAGAGATTCTAGTAAAATTAAAGCAATAGGTGAAGAAGCTAGATTGATGCTTGGTAGAACACCTGGTAACATAGTTGCAGTACGTCCTTTAAGACAGGGCGTTATTTCTGATTATACCGTTACAGAGAAAATGCTGAAATACTTCATTGTAAAAGCAGTGGGCAGACAAAGATTTCGTAAGCCTATCATCAGCGTGTGCGTTCCAAGTGGTGTAACTGAAGTAGAGAAGAAAGCAGTTGAAGATGCTACCTATGCAGCAGGAGCAAGAGATGTGCATATAATTGAAGAACCAATTGCGGCTGCAATTGGAGCAGGAATAGACATTACCAGACCATGTGGTAATATGATCGTAGACATCGGTGGCGGAACTACTGATATCGCAGTTATCTCTTTGGGTGGTACTGTAGTAAGTACCTCAGTTAAAATAGCAGGAGATGATTTTGATGATGCAATTGTCAGATATATGAGAAAGAAACATAACCTTCTGATTGGTGAAAGAACCGCAGAGGATATTAAAATAAAAATTGGCTCTGCATACCGCAGACCAGAATCCGTATCCATGGAGGTTAGAGGCCGTAACCTTGTTACTGGCTTACCTAAGACTATAGCTGTAACTTCAGAAGAAACTGAGGAAGCTTTAAAAGAAACAACTTCTCAGATTGTAGAAGCGGTTCACAGCGTATTAGAAAAAACTCCTCCGGAACTCGCGGCTGATATTGCTGATAGAGGTATAGTATTAACAGGCGGCGGATGTTTGTTATATGGATTAGAGGAATTAATTGAATCTAAAACTGGAATAACAACAATGACAGCTGAAGATCCAATGACTGCGGTTGCTATTGGTACCGGTAAATATGTAGAATTCTTAGCAGGTAAAAGAGATTAATATGATCGTAACTATTCAGAAACAGATATTTAAAAATTATTTTTAGAAAGCAAGCTTTCACAAATAATTTATTAAATATTCTCCTTGGTTCTGAACTGTTATTAAATTATGTTGACAAAACAGGATAGAGTATCCATTGACGAATGATAGTTTGGATAGTAAGCTAGAAAGTAGGCTGGAAAGTGAGGTTGATACCGTGGTAAGAGGATTATATACGGCATATACAGGTATGTCGAATGAACAGAAAAGACTGGATATTATCGCAAACAATCTTGCAAATTCAGCGACAGCAGGTTATAAAGAGGATAGTGTCACAACACAATCCTTTGATAATCTATTGACTCTTAAGCTGAAGGACTCGTCCGAAGCTTATAATGATAGACCGATTGGTACGATGAGTTTAGGAGTTAAGTTAGGGGAAGTTTATACCAACTACGGACAGGGTTCTCTAAGACAAACATCTGGGACCTATGATCTTGCACTGGAGGGTAAGGGCTTCTTTACACTTGAGGTTACCGATAGAGCAGGTAATACAGAAACTCAATATACACGAAATGGCTCATTTACAATGGCAAGCAGTGGTTTACTTGTAGATGCAAATGGAAATCATGTGATGGGTTCTGGAGGAGAGATTAATATTCCAACAGATGCATCAGAAATCATGATAGATACAACAGGTGCAATTTATGCGGATGGCGTCTATGTTGATACACTACAGATAACTGACTTTGAAGATTACAAATATTTAACAAAAGCAAACGATACCATGTATAAAGCAATTGACGGAGCTGTGGAGCAGGATTCTGCTGCTACAGTAAGACAAGGATATACAGAACAATCCAATGTTAATGTAGTAGCTGAAATGGTTGAAATGATCAGCATAACAAGAGCCTATGAAGCAAATCAGAAAGTAATTCAATCAGTGGATAAGACACTTGATCTTGCAGCAAATTCAGTGGGCAGAGTATAAGAGTTAATTTAAATAATACATTTTGTTAACTCAAAGGAGGAATAACCTATGATGAGATCCTTATGGACGGCTGCATCCGGTATGATCAGTCAGCAGATGAACGTGGATACAATTTCGAATAATCTTGCCAATATTAATACAACTGGTTATAAAAAAGAGACAGCAGAATTTAAGTCTTTATTATACCAGACTATACAGGAGCAATCCTATGATAATAATGGAGATGCAAAGCCTTACGGTATCCAAGTTGGACTAGGTGTTAGAAATTCTGCAATCAACTCCCAATACACACAAGGGACGTTGAATGAGACTGGTAATGAATTTGATTTTGCAATTCAAGGAAATGGCTTTTTTTCAGTACAAACGGAAGATGGGGTTGCATATACACGAAATGGATCATTTCAGTTTACCAAGGGAGTAGATGGAATTACGTTATCTACCTCGGACGGGAATCCTGTACTTGATACTTCGGGTAAGCCTGTGGTTCTTAATGCAAGTTACGACTCCTCTGAAGTTACATTTGATGAGGTTGGACAATTATACTATCCAAATGCAAATGGGTTAGCCACACCGATAGGTATACGAATTGCTATTTCGCAGTTTAATAATCCAAGTGGGTTGCAGAAGATGTCAAATAGCTTATTGCTGGAAACAGACGCTTCAGGTGCAGCTAAGCTGGAAACGGAAGATGCTGGTTTAAAGAAAAGCTCAATTAAACAAGGATATCTAGAGGCTTCCAACGTTCAAGCGGTGGATGAAATGGTTAATTTGATCGTCGCACAAAGAGCATACGAAATGAATTCAAAAATAATTACAGCATCCGATGAAATGATGAAACAGGCGAATAACTTAAGATAATAATTTGTTATTACCCCATAGTTAGTTGCACAAATCCTGTGAAGGGATGTTCTTATATACGTAGGTGTTTGTTGCATGAAAATGCAGATTTAAAAAGGCAGGGTGATCGATATGGATGGTTTATCAGGTTTTCAATCTCAATCTTATATGTCAGCAAATATGTTGAATAACTCTTCAAAAACGAGTAATCTGGAAGCTGCGCTTAAGAATAAGGACTCGTCAGATGAAGAATTAATGGATGCCTGCAAAAGCTTTGAATCCTATATGCTCGAACAGATCTTTCAGAACATGGAGAAAACTGTGATGAAAGACGAAGAGGAAGAAAATGATTACATGGCTCAATTTGGTAATAAGCTCTATGAGGAGTACGCCAATGAAGTAACAGAAAATCAAAGTATCGGATTGGCTCAGATGCTCTATGAATCAATGAAACGTAATTCTTAGAGATAGAGTGCTATTACAAGACAAAATTGGATAATTACATACAGAATATAACGAACTGTGAATAAGACCTTTCATGTCATTTTAACTGAAGTCCAAGAAAAAGGGATCCAGTTAAAATGACATTTTTGCTTTAGAATTGAAAAGCATTTCTATATCATAGGAATTAAGTATTAGGAGGAAACCATGGCTGACATTGTGCAAGGGTATGTCGAACGTATCGTATATCGTAATGATGAAAATGGCTATACCGTTTTAAGCTTACATATGGAAGATGAAGAATTAACTTGCGTTGGCAGTTTTCCATTTATAAGCGAAGGGGAGTATATCCAAGCTATGGGAAGCTATACCGAACATGCAGTGTATGGGGATCAGTTTCTTATAGAAAGTTATGATATGAAACAACCCGAGGATTTGTTTTCAGTTGAGAAGTATTTAGGCTCTGGAGCAATTAAGGGAGTTGGAGCAGCTTTAGCGGCTAGAATCGTTAAGAAGTTTAAGGAAAAAACCTTTCAAATTATAGAGGAAGAACCGGAACGGCTTGCTGAAATTAAGGGCATTAGTGAGCGGATGGCAAGAGATATCTATAAACAGTTTGAAGAGAAGAGAGATATGCGCTCTGCAATGTTATTTCTCCAGCAGTATAACATTACCGGTAATTTAGCAGTAAAGATTTTCTCTGAATATGGACAGAGAATGTATGAGGTATTAAGAGAAAATCCATATCGTTTAGCAGAAGACATTGCAGGGATTGGCTTTAAAACAGCGGATGAAATTGCCAGGCGTATTGGTATTAATGTAGACTCGGATCATCGTATTAAAGCAGGTATCTTATATGTATTGCTTCAAGCAAGTAATGATGGACATGTTTATTTGCCGGAGTCAGAGTTGGTACAGAGGGCAAGGAATTTATTATTATCAGAAGACGAGGCAATCGTAAGACAGGTAACCGCACTCATGCTGGAAAAGAAAATTATGTTAGTAGAGATGGAACAGGAGAAACGAATCTACTCTTCTGTTTATTATTATATGGAACTTGGTATTGCCAGAATGCTGCATGACTTAAATGTACGATATCCAATTGATACAGAAAAGGTTCGAGGACGTATTACAGCCATAGAAAATCAATTTAAGATTGAACTTGAGGAACAACAAAGGATTGCAGTCTCCGAAGCAGCTGCCAATGGATTAGTGGTTATTACAGGTGGACCGGGTACAGGCAAAACTACCACGATTAATACAATTATTCGATTTTTTGAGTCAGAGGGGATGGAGTTACT
>JASGEU010000226.1:0-57351 GCA_047606065.1 Mobilitalea sp. | reverse complement strand
CTCTGTGACCCATCATAGGGTTGAACTCATGTAAGGAGTCACAAACTGCCTTAACTTCTGCTACAGTAAGATCCATATCTGCTGCTAATGCTGCGATATCGTCTTCGTTTGTAGGTACGAACTCATGTAGAGGAGGATCCAGGAATCTGATAGTAACTGGTCTGCCTTCCATTACTTCGTAAAGACCCTTGAAGTCACCCTTCTGGAAAGGAATTAACTCGCTAAGAGCTTCTTCTCTAGCTTCAACAGTCTTAGAAAGAATCATCTTTCTAATCTTGTGGATTCTATCGCCTTCAAAGAACATATGCTCTGTACGGCAAAGGCCGATACCTTCTGCACCAAACTTAATAGCGTTAGCTGCATCAGCAGGTGTATCTGCATTAGTTCTTACTTTTAATGTTCTGATTTCATCAGCCCATGTCATAATTCTATCAAAGTTACCACTGATGGATGCTTCTACAGTAGGGATATCACCAACGTAGATATTACCTGTGGAACCATCTAAAGAGATGTAATCTCCTTCTTTCACTGTGTTACCAGCTAAGGTGAAGAACTTCTCTTCTTCATTAATGTTGATCTCGCCACAACCAGATACACAAGCAGTTCCCATACCACGAGCAACAACTGCTGCATGAGATGTCATACCACCACGAACGGTTAAGATACCTTCAGCTGCATGCATACCTTCGATATCTTCTGGAGAGGTCTCAAGACGAACAAGGATAACTCTTTCGCCTTTCTCATGATTATTCTTAGCATCTTCTGCTGTAAAGTATACTTTACCAGCTGCTGCGCCAGGAGATGCAGGAAGTGCATTACCAGCAGGCTTAGCTTCTGCTAATTTCTTAGGATCAAAGGTTGGATGTAATAACTGATCTAAGGATTTTGCTTCAATTCTCTTGATTGCATCTTCCTTTGTGATCTTTCCTTCATCAACTAAATCGCAAGCGATTTGAAGAGCAGCAGGAGCTGTTCTCTTACCGTTACGTGTCTGTAAGAAGTAAAGCTTCTGATCTTCAATTGTGAATTCCATATCCTGCATATCTCTGTAGTGATTCTCTAACAGAGTAGCAATTCTCATGAACTCAGCATATGCTTCTGGCATATCCTGCTCAAGTCTGGTGATAGGAAGTGGAGTTCTGATACCAGCAACAACGTCTTCACCCTGAGCATTGATCAGGTATTCACCGTAGATCTTAGCTTCACCAGTGGAAGGATTACGAGTAAATGCTACACCAGTACCTGATGTATCACCCATGTTACCAAATACCATTGCCTGAATGTTAACTGCAGTACCCCAATCACCAGGGATATCGTTCATTCTTCTATAGTAAATAGCACGAGGATTGTCCCATGAACGGAATACAGCTGTAATCGCTTCGATTAACTGATCTGCAGGGTTCTGAGGGAAATCTGTACCTTTTTCAGCTTTGTATAAAGCTTTGAAACCAGCGATAACTTCTTTTAAATCATCAGCTGTAAGATCGGTATCATAATGAACACCTTTCTTCTCTTTGATTTCATCTAATACTCTTTCGAATTTAGATTTGCTAACTTCCATAACTACGTCAGAGAACATTTGGATAAATCTTCTGTAAGAGTCATATGCAAATCTAGCATTGCCAGCTTTCTTAGCAAAACCTTCAACAGCTGCGTCAGTTAAACCTAAGTTAAGAATTGTATCCATCATACCAGGCATGGATGCTCTAGCACCGGAACGTACAGATACAAGTAAAGGATTCTCGGTATCACCGAATTTTTTGCCCTGCTCTTCCTCAAGAATTGCTAAAGATGCAAAAATCTGGCTTCTGATTTCGTCTGTGATCTTCTTACCGCTATTGTAGTAGTCTGTACAAGCTTCTGTCGTTACTATAAAACCTTGAGGAATCGGAAGACCTAAGTTAGTCATTTCTGCTAAGTTAGCGCCTTTACCGCCGAGAAGGTTCTTCATATCTGCCTTACCTTCTTTGAACAAATATACCCATTTTGCCATTTTGTAAGTGCCCTCCTAAAATAATTTATATTTTACAATTTGTAATAGCTTCACCCTTGATTGGGATGTCGAAAGTATTCTGTGACTCCACAAGACACTTTCGGCATCCAAATCATGACAATACACTACGCAAACATAACGAAAATACCTCATTATGTTTGCGTATTTTTTTATCATTCAAAGGATAAAGTTCATATACAAATTATAACTCGTTTTAGGCTTTTCTAATCGCTAAAAGCCAATGTTAATATTAAGCGAATGTACTCGAAAATCCTCTAAAATTTAGTACTTGAAGAGATTTCTGGAGGAACTCCGCTTACCGTGCACATTATATCATAGATACTAAGGAATAGGAAAGTGTTTTTTTCTAAAATTTTAATTTATTCTCAAAATATGCCTTAAGATCTTCAATTTTAATTCTTTCCTGCTGCATTGTATCTCTATCACGTACAGTTACTGCGCCATCTGTCTCAGACTCAAAATCATAAGTAATACAGAATGGTGTACCAATCTCATCCTGTCTACGATAACGCTTACCAATGTTACCTCTATCATCAAATTCACAGTTATAAGTTTTACAAAGTTCTGTAAAAATCTTTTCTGCCGGCTCGGATAATTTCTTGGATAAAGGAAGAACACCAACCTTAACAGGTGCTAATGCAGGATGGAAACGAAGTACAGTACGTACGTCACCTTCTTCAATCTGCTCTTCATCATAAGCTGCACAAAGGAATGCAAGTGCAACACGGTCAGCTCCAAGAGATGGTTCAATTACATAAGGAATATATCTTTCCTTTTTCTCATCATCAAAATAGCTCAGATCTTCTTTGGATACTGTTTGATGCTGTGTTAAATCATAGTTGGTACGATCTGCAATACCCCATAGCTCGCCCCATCCAAATGGGAACAAGAACTCAATATCAGTAGTTGCTTTACTATAGAAAGAAAGTTCTTCTGCATCATGATCTCTAACTCTCATCTCTTCATCCTTCATGCCAAGAGCTTTTAACCAATCGATACAGAACTGTCTCCAATATGCAAACCACTCTAAATCAGTATCTGGTTCACAGAAGAATTCTAATTCCATCTGCTCAAATTCTCTGGTACGAAAGGTAAAGTTACCAGGTGTAATCTCGTTACGGAAGGACTTACCAATCTGTCCGATACCAAATGGAATCTTCTTACGGGAAGTTCTTTGTACATTCTTAAAGTTTACGAAAATACCCTGTGCTGTCTCTGGTCTAAGATAAACCACATTCTTTGCATCTTCAGTAACACCCTGGAAGGTCTTGAACATAAGGTTAAACTGACGAATATCTGTAAAGTTATGTTTGCCGCAGGTAGGGCAATTGATGTTATGATCTTCAATGTATTTCTTCATATCCTCATGGGACCAGGCATCTACAGAGCCTTCTACCGCAATACCTTTTTCCATGTTATAGTCTTCAATAATTTTATCCGCACGAAAACGCTCGTGACATTCCTTACAATCCATTAAAGGATCGGAGAAACCACCAAGATGACCGGACGCCACCCATGTCTGTGGATTCATAAGGATTGCACAGTCAACGCCTACATTATAGGGATTTTCCTGTATGAATTTGGACCACCAAGCCTTTTTAACATTATTCTTAAGCTCAACCCCAAGATTACCATAGTCCCAAGTATTTGCAAGTCCACCATAAATTTCTGAGCCTGGATACACAAATCCTCTTGCCTTTGCCAGTGCAACAATTTTCTCCATCGTCTTTTCCATACATTCATCCTCGCATTTAAATTTAATATTATAAATAGGATTTAAAAACCATCCTATTCGCTGTTATTTAAAAACAACAATTGTTATTCCATCTGCTGCTGCCTGAACTCTGTTATCTTTAAGTAGAGTAGCCCCATTGGAATAATATTTAACCTTTCCTTCTACTACGATCTCATAGGGCTCGTACAATATAAGAATTTTATAGTCCTCATTCAGAAGAACTTCTTCGGTGCTCGCGAGATCTTCGTTCTTCGCACTGATAAGAGTTGTTGGCAATTCTAATGCCACATCTTTTAACCCACCGTTAAAATAAGCTGATGGAACTTCATTGAAAGTGGAATATGCTCTCATACCATTATAAGTAAGTAACATTACAGCCTTTGATTGACTGACCTCAATTTGATCAATGGTAATTTTATCATTTTCGTTCTTTTTATTATATTCCTCTGTTTCCGTTTTCACGAAAGCCTCCAGCTCGTCCTTCTGGTAGTAGTCTTTGTCAAAGATCTCCACAGTCGCAACTTTCAGTTCCCCACTTTTCATTGCTAAAAATGTATTTTGAGATATCTCATTCACATCGATATTCAGGTCATCCTTCGTGCATCCGACCATTCCAAATATTAGTAATAGGACAAGTGCAACTAGACTAATTTTTTTCATCCAAATCCTCCATCAACCGCTTTGCGGCGGTAATTTTGTGTTGCAAAGACGTTCATATCATTTTACCCTTAAAATCCAATAATTTCAATCACTTTTTATTACAGTTTTATAACAGTTTAGCCATGCAAGTTTTTGATACAATATGCAGGCGAAAGTTCACTTTCGAATTCATATTGTATCAAAAACTTGTAGGGCGCTCTGCCTAAGCGAGATAAGCAACGCGAAATCGAGCTTATGGCTAAACTGTTATATCCACAATGTAAATCAGCGAAAGTTCACTTTCGAATTCATATTGTATCAAAAACTTGTAAGGCGCTCTGCCTAAGCGAGATGCAGCGAAGCGAAATCGAGCTTATGGCTAAACTGTTATATCAGCTCCATATTAAGCATGTCCAGTGACTTAAAGGTATGCTCAATACGACTATTCAGATAACTTTTTACTATATATTTTAATTCTTCCAAAACCTCACTGGTTACTTGGAAAGAATATAGTTTTTCAATTTCCTGCGATATTATGTATTGCATGGCATAAAGCGTTGAGGTATTAATAAGTCTCGCATTCTTATCCTGTATTCTGCATGCATCACATAATATTCCTGAATCTCTCGTGCTAAAGTAATAACGTTTTGGCTGCTGCAATTGTATCTCGTCACTGTTACTTTTATTCTTTTCGCATTTCATACATCCAAATACCTGTGGTGCCTCACCGTTAAGTGCCATAATTTTGAGTTCAAATACAGCTCGTATTAGCTCCTTTGATATCTTATTTCTGGTCAAGACTCGCAGAGTCTGGTATAACAGCTTAAGTATTTGTTTTTCGTCATTGTTTTCTTTGGTCATGTAATCTGCAAATTCACAGAAATAAAATCCATAGCACAGACCGTCAAAATCATCCCTAAGTTCACTAAAGTAATTTGAGATTTCTGAAGTAGCAATACTATAGGAAGATCTGCCGCCATAAAGAGCAAATTCACCAAAGGCAAATGGCTGGCAGCACGCCAATAAGGCGCTGTTAGGTTTCTTAGCGCCTTTTGCGAATGCTGTTATTTTACCCATTTCCTTCGTTAGCAAAACCAAACGTTTGTCATAATCACCAACAGGCATGGCCGATAGAACCATCCCCGTCACGGTAGTTAATACCGGCACTAACTCCACCTTCTTTTTCTAGGTCCAAATGCTGCATTGCACTTTCTATACCTGGCAGGAAGTCATCCATACCTTCTTCCTGCGTACAGGCAATGTAATGTAAGTAGTCGTCAATTTTTCCAGTCTTGACAAATTTGTTCCAAAAATCATAATTCTTCATAATGAGCCCCCTAACCATGATCAAGAAGAGCTTAGCTCTCTGAACTTTGTTAATATGTCCTGATAATCTGTTGTACTTTTTTCCTTATCAGTTATATCTTTAGGTTTCCCATTTTAAAACGAATTAAACTGGTTAGAATACCCAATTGTATTTTATTATAAAATTAATCACTGAATTTGTTTACTCGTCTCTGCCATATCCATAATTCTTCATTAAGAAATCACTGTCTCTCCAGTCCTTCTTAACTTTAACCCAAAGTTGTAAATTAACTCTGCAATCTAACAGGTTCTCTATTTCTCTTCTTGCCTGTGTTCCAATCTGCTTTAACATAGTACCAGCCTTCCCAATGATAATACCTTTATGGGAATCTCTTTCACAGACAATCGTCGCATCAATATCTATCATTGGAGGATTATCATTTGTTTGCGGACGTTCCTTCATTCGTTCAATACTTACTGCAATTCCATGGGGAATTTCATCATCCAGAAGACGCAAAGCTTTTTCACGTACTAACTCTGCAACAATTTGACGTTCCGGTTGATCTGTTACGGTATCCTCATCATAATACTGCGGTCCTTCCGGAAGATAATGATAGATTTCCTCCAATAATACCTTTGTATTCTCACCCTTAAGGGCAGATACTGGAATGATTTCAGCAAACTTACAGATATCCTTATACGCAGCGATAAAAGTTAGAATTTCTTCTTTTTTCACTGTATCAATTTTATTAATAACAAGAAATACTGGCGTCTTAACCTTGCCAAGCTGTTCTGCTATTTTCTGCTCCCCTGCACCAATAAAGGTTGAAGGCTCTACCAACCAGAGAACTATATCTACCTCACTCATTGTTCTCTGTGCCACGTTAACCATATATTCGCCCAGTTTATTCTTTGCCTTATGAATTCCAGGGGTATCCAGGAAAATGACCTGACCCCTTTCATCCGTATAGACAGTCTGAATGCGATTTCTAGTTGTCTGGGGTTTATCAGAGGTAATCGCTATTTTCTGCCCGATCAACTGATTCATCAGTGTTGACTTACCTACATTGGGGCGGCCGATTAATGTGACAAACCCTGATTTGTACTTTGTTTCTTTCATCCTTATTCCTTAACCTTTCCACGCTTAATTGGACTTCATTAAGCTCTTTACTTCCTTAAACATATCTTTGTTCGCATTAATTTTTTCTTCACTGCCAATGACACAGATGTTACCTGCGTCAACAACTGCTTTTACAGCACTGTGCAGCTTCCTGATATCTTCCACTGTAGCATTGCGGACTTCATCTCGTTCTTTCTGCAGTTCCTCTTCCGAAATTCCCGCAATATACATACTAAGGGAACGTTTCCCCTTCGCCTGAGGAGTTAAAGGAGTATCAAGTGAACTGAAAGTTCCGATAATATACTTTGTAATATCTCTTTCCTCTGCAGAGAAATTCTTAATATATTCCACCGCATTTTCATATACCAAATTGGTTTCTTTCAGGTTAGGATCACGGTAAGAGGTAAAATACGCATCTCCATCCACGCCGGAGAAGCCGCACATACAGCCGTAAGCTCCGCCTTTTACTCTGACATTTACCCAGAGGTAGTCATAGCTTAGGATTGTCTTTAACACCCTCATTGCTCCGGTATATTCAAACCCTTCCTTTAAGAAATTGCCTACTCTTGCCACATACTGAACCTGCATTGCAGTCTTAAAGCCTTCATTCAGACATTGTGGCTTTAATTCAGAAGTATCATAGGCTTCAAACAGCCTAGCATCCGCACTTACAGGCAAATGGTTACAGAAGGCGTGGAATTTATCTTTAAATATACCCAGACCTTCTTCATCCGCAGTTATGCTGACCAAAAGATTTTCTTTTGTGAAAATCATCTGCATTAATTCTTTCATTTTAGCAATTGCTATTGGAGCCTTCGCAGCAAAATTATCGGATAAATCCTCAATAAATTTATATAAGGCAATTCCGGTCGTCGTTTCTTTAAATAATCCATGAGCAGAATAATAAGACATAGCGCGGTCTACTGCAACAGTATGACCGGAGGAATTGAAATTCATTTGCAGCTTAGATTTCATTTCTCCAATAATTTCTTTTAATCGCTTGGTATCCTCAAGCTTTGTACCGAATACTACCTCTTCCATCAGTCTAAAAACTTCTGCCAGCTTATCATAAAGTACCTTTGTTGTAAACTCAAATACAGGATAATACTGTTCCTGACTTCCTTTTATTGAAAAGCTTCTTACATTGGTGGACAATCCACCTGTATGAATGTTTACTTCATTGGAAAGCTCCAAATACGAATAATTCTTTGTATCCACATACCCAAGAACAAAGGATAGCAAAGAAGCATACGGTAATAATTCCTTTGGCAAGCCCTTAATATTATAGAGGAAGCGAAGGTAGGCTATTTTATTTGTATGGACATCATGGTGAATGACCTTTACATCCTCAAGTTTTAATTCCTGGTTAAACAGAGGTTCAATCTCCTTACCAATATCCTCTCTTGTGAGCAAAGGAATTTGTTCTAACTCTTCCTTGGTAGATGGTTGTTCCTGGAACTTTCGAAGTTCTACCGTTTCTTGCATAATTTTTTGAATTTCTTCTTTTGACAAGGATGCCTTATAGTCTGCAAGTGTCTTTCTAATTGCCGCTTCCTTCTCATTATTTAAGCCTTTCTTGGGCTTAAGTGTTACGAGAGAAGAATGCTTATTGTCCAGCAAATAGTCTTTAATTACCTTCTCATAGTAACCAGTGCCGATCTTCTCCTTTAAGAATTCATACCCTGTAGAATCTTTAAGATGAAGAAATGGCTTCTTATCATCATACAACCAGCTGCTCATGGCTCTTAGCCCATACAATAATCCTTTGGGGAACTGTCCATAATCCGCTTCTCTGTATTTAAACTCATAGAAATTAATTGCTGCGCGAAGAGATTTTTCATCAATCCCCTTTGCTATAAGGCTAGATAGAATATCACGAACAATACCAATTAGCTGATCCTTTTTCTCTGCCTCCGAGTTCTTCGCTATGATTAAGAACGTAGGCTGCATAATCTCATCTTCAAGACCACCCATAATATCACTGCCAATGCCCGCATCCAGAAGTGCCTGTTTAATTGGTGCACCCGGAGCCTGCAATAATACATAGTCAAGAATCTGGAAGGTCAGCATAAGCTCTTTTTCCAGTGTATTGCCTACGACACAGTTTAAACTCAGGTAAGTGTTATCCGCATCTGATTCATCTTCACTTAAAGAATAATATGCCTCTACTTCCCGTAGTGCTGTAAAGCCTTTTTGCGGCTTAACTTCTGAATCTACTGACAATCTATCATATTGGTTAAGATATTCTTTATCCAGCCAATCCAAGCGCTCTTCAAAGTCCATATCTCCATATAAATAAATATAACTGTTGGAGGGATGATAATAAGTTCTATGGAATTCTAAAAATTCCTCATAAGAAAGCTCTGGAATATGGTCTGGATCACCGCCGGATTCCACACCATAAGTTGTGTCTGGGAATAAAGAGTTCTGAATAAAGCGAAACAGCCTTGATTCAGGGGAAGAGAAAGCACCTTTCATTTCATTATAAACAACACCGTTATAAATCAGGTCAGCCTCTTCATTTTCCAGTTCATAGTGCCAGCCTTCCTGCATAAAGATCTCTTTTTTCTGATAAATATTAGGATGCAACACAGCATCCATATAAACGTGCATCAAATTTTTAAAATCCTGATCATTCATACTTGCAACCGGATATACCGTCTTATCCGGATATGTCATTGCATTTAAAAAAGTATTAAGTGAACCTTTCGCCAACTCAACAAAAGGGTCCTTAGCAGGAAAATTCTTCGAACCGCATAATACGGAATGTTCAATAATATGTGCAACACCGGTGCTGTTAACAGGCGGTGTACGAAAGCCTATAGAAAATACTTTATTGTTATCATCATTTTCAATTAAAACAACTCTGGCACCTGTCTTTTTGTGTGACAGAACCTTTCCTACTCCATTCATGTCTTCCAGTTTTTCCTCAAATATGAATTCATATGAGGAGGGTATTTCATATTTCATGTGGTTAACCTCCATATTTCATGTATTAAATAAATATTGTAGTTTTTTATCTTTTATTTTATATATGTATCAGTATGGTAATTTATAGTATGTGCTTATTCATAATAACATAGAAATATTAATTTGTCATTTCCTACCTGTGGAATCTTTTTTAAGATACCTGTCTAAACTGTTACTACAATATTACAAAATATAACAAAAATGTTTGACATTTATATACACATATGTTAAATTTATACTATCATTACAAATAGAAGTAATGCAATCTTATTATGTTTTTAGGAGGCTTTTATGAAGACGGGAACAGTTAAATGGTTTAATGCTAAAAAAGGTTTTGGTTTTATTTCCGATGAAGAAGGCAATGACGTTTTCGTACATTTCTCAGCGCTTAAAATGGACGGCTTCAAGGTTCTTGAAGAAGGCGAGAAAGTATCATTTGAAGTAGTTAAGGGTGATAAAGGCCCTCAGGCTGCTAACGTAACAAGGTTATAATCCAAACAACCGAGAGTAATTTTTAATATATATGTATACATATCTAGTAATCTTGCAATAAGCAGTAGCAATCAGCATGAATTGTAGGTTAAAAACCATACGTCTTATGTTTAGCAACGATTGTATAAGCATCATATTTTAAAAGTTATTGATAAGGACAGATTGTAGCAGAAAATAGGGATGAGGTCGTAAGACTCTCATCCCTTTTATAATAATTTTATTTCCCCAGCTAGATTAGTGTTTGTTAAAGATTAAGAACAAAGCAGGTTAGTTAAAGTGTATTTGTTAAATAAATTTTTAAACTTTCTAAATGTTCTGCAAGATATTCAAAAATATTTAGAAAACCAGGCTGGAGACCTTGTGGGATTCTAAAATGTGTTTCGTCAGAACAGACAGTATGTCCTTTGTTGGTATCAGGCAGACATAGTGAATTATTATGTCTGATCAGATACCAACAAAGGACATACTGTCTGGGCGTCGAAACACATTAGAACCCACAAGGTCTCTAGCCGTGCCTTTGTTAATGTTTGAAATGTCTCATTCCCGTAAATACCATCGCAATGCCATATTCATTACATTTCTTAATAGAATCCTCATCCCTATTGGAACCACCTGGTTGAATAATTGCTGTGATACCGGCTTGGTGTGCAGCCTCAACACAATCGTCAAATGGAAAAAATGCATCAGAAGCCAGTACTGCTCCTTGGGTTGCTCCCTCTCCAATGAGTTCCTGCGCATGTTCGATGGACTGCTTTGTTGCCCAGATTCTATTTACCTGTCCTGGTCCGATACCGACAGACTGCAGATCCTTTGCAAGAGCAATCCCATTGGATTTAACAAATTTCACTACACGCCAGGCGAATAATAAATCCTGCATTTCTTTTTCAGTTGGTGTTCGATCAGTTACTGCCTTTAAATCTTCCTCATTTAATAATTTACTATCAACAGTCTGGACGATTAACCCTCCATTCACCTTTTTAAGATCATAGCAAGTTTCATCCTGTGGCACTTCAATATCCTTAAGCTCCAACACTCTTATATTCTTCTTTAAAGTAAGAACTTCCAACGCTTCTTCCTCATAGGAAGGTGCTACTACAACCTCCAGGAAGATCGTCTTCATATCATTTGCCATCTCAAGGGTTACTTCTCTGTTGCATACTACAATTCCACCAAAGATGGAGGTCTTATCTGCTTCATAGGCTTTCTTCCACGCCTTAGTAATATCTTTCGCGCTACCAACACCGCATGGATTGCCGTGCTTACAAGCAACCACAGTTGGCTCTGTGAATTCCTTTAACAATTCCAACGCCCCATTGGTATCATTAATATTATTAAAGGATAGCTCTTTTCCATTTAACTGAACGGCATCCGTAATTGAACCTTTCTTCTTACCAATCTCACGGTAAAAAGCTGCTGCCTGATGTGGATTTTCACCGTATCTCATATCCTGAACCTTTTCAAAGGTCATGGTCAAAGTCTCGGGTAACTCCTTATCTTGTCTTTCCTTTTTAAGATAATCAGCAATCATCGTATCATAGGATGAAGTATGCATAAATACCTTCTGCATCAAGTAGAACTTTGTATCAAGAGATACTTCTTTCTGCCCCTTTAATTCCGTTAACACGGTTTCGTAGTCACGAGGGTCTACCACAACCGCAACATCCTGATAATTCTTAGCTGCGGAACGTAACATGGTCGGTCCGCCAATATCTATATTTTCAACTGCTTCGTGTCTTTCTACATTCTCTTTAAGAATTGTTGCTTTAAACGGATATAAGTTCACAACAACAAGGTCAATTGTCTCAACCTTTAAATCTGCTAACTGCTGCATATGGGCAGGATTACTTCTCATTGCAAGTAAACCAGCGTGTACCATGGGGTGCAAGGTCTTTACTCGTCCATCCAGGCACTCCGGAAACCCGGTTAATTCAGAGATTTCCATAGCGGCAATACCAGCTTCCTTTAATTTGGCATAGGTACCTCCTGTGGATATAATGTCAATTCCTAAGGCTGCCAACTCCTTTGAAAACTCAACAATTCCTGTCTTGTCCGAAACACTGATCAATGCTCTCATGGCTTGTCTCCTTCATATCTCTATGTATATTTGAAGTGCAAATACTCTTTTACTATACGAAAAATAATACCTTATTCTATTTCTTATTTCAATTCATAAATACTTATGTATCTTATTGCAAATTCTAATATATCTAAGTTTCGTTTCTTGTTTATTATATATCAAAATTAAAGTGCTTATATGTGGAAATTTACTAAAATGCAATATTGCAATCACTTGCAAATTATACTATAATTCGTTTGAGACTTAATTATAGTGCATACCTATGCCAAAAAATATTAAGTCCAAAGTACAGTTATCCAGAAAGGCGTGATTATTCTTATGAAACGTTTTAAGATTACGGATTTAGTAATTGGAATTGTATTTACACTTTTGTTCATCTCCATAAGCGTTGTATTTACAATAAATTTTAGACCACTCTATTATATGGATGTTGGTTTACTGAACATTGAAGCAGCCTCCGGACTGCCGAAGTCAGAAATACTTCAAAATTATAATGCTTTAATTGATTATTCTTCTCCCTTCTTCAAAGGAGCTCTTGAATTTCCAACTCTGGCAGCCTCCCAAAGCGGGTTGCAGCATTTTGACGAGGTAAAAAATATTTTTGCTGCATTCTATTATCTCGCAGCCTTTACCTTGATTATTGCTGCTATTATTGTTGTATATAAGAAAAAGAAAGGTGACTTTAGTTACTTGCTTGTCTCTTCTATAACAGCAGTTGTACTACCTTTATTAATTGCATTTTTTATGGCTCTGGATTTTGACCGTGCCTTCCTATTGTTTCATAAATTGTTTTTCAAAAATGACTACTGGCTTTTTGATCCTGCCACTGATCCAGTTATTACGATGCTTCCGGACACTTTCTTTCTTCACTGTGCCTTGCTTATTATAATCATCGTATTACTATTTAGTGCAGTATTTGCCGCTCTTTATTTCTGGAAACGTACTCATTCCAGTATTAGATATCGTCATAACAGTAAACTACATTTTTAACTCCAAATAATCAATTTATATTGAGTTCACCCTGATTGCAGCGGTTTGAAGGAACCGATGAATATAATATTAACTATGCCCCGCCTCATTTATTAAAGCTGTCATAAACAGCAGAATGGAGATTTATATGAGAAAAACGAAAATTATTTGTACCCTTGGTCCCTCAACGGATGATGATAACGTGTTAAGAGAGTTAATCCTATCCGGTATGGATGTTGCACGCTTTAATTTTTCCCATGCTGACCATAGTGAACATATGGCTAGATTGAAGAAAGTCGAAAAACTTCGGGAGGACCTTGGAATTCCGGTTGCAACCCTGCTTGACACCAAAGGACCGGAAATTCGTGTTTGTACCTTTAAAGAAGATAAAAAAGTTCACCTTACAGAAGGACAGACTTTTGTCCTTACCTCCAGAGAAGTGGAAGGCGATGAGACACAGGTTTCCATCAGCTATCCTAACTTAATTTATGATGTAGAAATTGGTACCACTGTATTGATTGATGATGGTTTGATTGAGATGGAAGTTATTGATATTAATGCTACTGATATCACCTGTTTAGTAAAAAACAGTGGATTTATTTCGAATAAAAAAGGTGTTAATGTACCTGGTGTACATCTGTCCATGCCTTTTATCAGTGACAAAGACCGTGAAGACATTCTCTTTGCAATCAGAAACAAAATTGACTTTATTGCTGCTTCCTTTGTCAGTACAGCGGATGATATAAAAGAAATTCGTAAAATGTTAAATAAGCACAATTCACAGACAAAGATTATTGCTAAAATTGAAAATTATCATGGCGTTGAGCACATTGATGAAATTATTGAAGCCTCAGACGGTATCATGATTGCCCGCGGCGATATGGGTGTTGAAATTCCTTACGAGGAAGTACCGATTATTCAGAAAATGATTATTAAGAAAGTATATAACAGCGCTAAGCAGGTTATCACTGCAACCCAAATGCTGGATTCTATGATTAAAAATCCTAGACCAACCCGTGCGGAGACTACTGACGTTGCCAATGCTATTTATGATGGTACCAGTGCTATTATGCTATCTGGAGAAACTGCTGCCGGAGCTTATCCGATTGAGTCTTTAAAAACTATGGTTAAAATTGCAATGCGTGCAGAAGAAGATATTGACTATAAGAAGCGCTTCAATATACAAGATGTAATTAAAAATCCAAACATTTCCGATGCCATTTCTCGTGCTACGGTTACTACTGCACATGATTTAAATGCAAAGATGATTATTACGGTAACCACCTCCGGCATTACTGCCAGAATGATTTCCAGATATCGTCCGGAATGTATGATTCTTGGCTGTACCACAGACCCTGTTGTATGCAGACAGCTGAATATGGCTTGGGGTGTTACTCCTCTTCTTATGGCTGTGGAGCATGATACCTTTGAGTTGTTCGATCATGCAATTCAGGCTGTTGAAGATGCAGGTTATTTGGTGGATGGTGAGCTTGCAGTATTAACCGCCGGAGTTCCATTAGCTACTTCGGGTACAACCAATTTGATAAAAGTTCAAATTGCTGGCAGCAAGTATTAATTTACAAGGTACTTCTTCTATGTTAAGATACTTTTAATGGTAAATTACGGATTAGAAAGGATTTAACATATGAAGAAGCAGGATTATTTGAAGTGGGATGAATATTTTATGGGTATTGCTCTTCTTTCTACAGAACGAAGCAAAGATCCCAGTACCAGCGTTGGTGCTTGCATCGTAAGTGATGATAACAAAATTCTCTCCGTGGGCTATAATGGAATGCCTATGGGATGTTCCGATGATGAATTCCCTTGGGAACGTGAAGGTTCCAATCTGGACACCAAGTATTTCTATGTATGCCACGCTGAATTTAATGCCATTCTAAACTATACCGGCACTCATATGAAAGGTGCCAAAGTATATACTACTTTATTTCCTTGTAACGAATGTACCAAGGCAATTATTCAAAAGGGTATTAAAGAGATTATTTATAAGAGTGATAAATACGCAACCTCTGATTCTGTGGTTGCTGCCAAACGGATGCTCGACGCTTCCGGTGTTAAGTACCGACAGTACGAACCACTAGGCAAAGAAATAATAATAAGTTTATAAAATATTTGATAAGTCATATTATGGCTGTCGTGTGTCTTAAGCTTTTAATAAGCCTGCATACGACAGCCATTTTCAATCTATACTATAAGTAGTCCTTTGCTTAAACAATACAAAATCAAAAATGTGACGGAATATGCTAGTTACTTTTTAACCTAATTTATACGAAAGGGTGAATTCAATTGGTACCAGAGAAGAAATCAAGTCGTTGGTGGATTATATGTATTTTATATTTTATCGTTATTTTTGCTGCACTGTTAGTTTCAAGGCTGCTTATTACTAATGATTATATTATGGGAAGCATTCCCGGTATCCTGGTGATATCACTTTGTTCTGCTCTGCCGCCAAGTATTGCAGGATATTTCGAGAAAAAGATATTCTTTATATTATTTTCAATCTCTATCCTACTAGGTCTTATTTATGCCTTTTATGTCGCTCTTGGAGATATTGCGCCCGGATGGGGAACTTTAACCAGTATCATTGGATATCTCTTTTTCGTAGGTATCGGATTGATTGTTGCTCTCATTGCTGAAACACTATCCCTTCTTTTAAAATACAATTCTAAGAATAAATAAATTTAAGAAGTTGATCGGTCCAACTTTTACAAAAAGATTAAAAATCTCCAACCTTTTTAAATGTGTTGGAGATTTTTATTACTCACTCTCTATTCAGGTTTTTGTTTTTAATTCCTTTATGGCACTATTAACCTCCAGCTTATAATTATTCCATGCATCTTCATGTTCCACATAATAAAGGGGGCATAGTTTACCGGTAACATCATAATGTCTTATGACATCCTCTGCTTCTAAATTAAATTCCACGCATAGCGCCGCTGTTAGTGAAACTAAAGATTCATAGGTGTCCGGATTGAATTCACCCGTAAGATCTGAATGACAACATTCAATTGAAATGGTATCTGCATTTCTATCATTGGAAGCATAGGATATCTCATTCAAAGGCAGACACTGTACTATTTCTCCCTCTAATCCTATAATATAGTGACTACTGGCATAGGTGGTTCCCTTCACCCCTAAACCTTCAAAATAATTCCTATTATTATCCGCCGTAGTTCCCGGATTCGCTGTATAATGTACAACAATTCCTTTTACTTTTTTTAATTCCGTCTGCGGTCTTGAATATTGATTCGGTGTCAAATAATCTATTACAACATCTTTGCCATTTTGCAGGCTGACTGATAATTTTTCTGTCTCATTTTGTCTAGACCCCATTCCAAACTGATAAATTTCTTTGCGAAATAATATGGCAAGAACAATAAAAGCCATAGACACACAAATAATCAATACTCTCATAATATATCTGCGTTTTTGTCTTTTTTTACGCCATTCTTCTTTTGATAATAATCCGGTCATTTTTACAATTACTACCTCCCCTACAAAATAAACTGCCTGGTTAACAATGCTTTTCCTACATTATAAGATTATAAACGATAAAAAGGCTAGGATATTTTCATTTTTTGAAAATTCCTGCCTTTTTATCCGCTTTCCTGTCTTCTATTATAAGTTAATTATTCTTCTACACTGTAATTAGGTGCTTCTTTTGTAATATGAATGTCATGTGGATGACTTTCCTTCAAAGAAGCAGCGGAAATTTTAACAAATTTACCATTCTCTTGAAGACTTGTTACATTTTTCGCACCACAGTAACCCATACCAGAACGTAAGCCTCCGATTAACTGGAATACAGTATCTTCAACAGTTCCCTTATAGGCAACACGACCTTCTACACCTTCCGGTACTAATTTCTTTGCATCTGACTGGAAGTAACGATCCTTACTTCCCTTTTCCATAGCTGCAATGGAACCCATGCCACGATAAACCTTATATTTTCTGCCCTGGAATAACTCAAAAGTACCTGGACTTTCGTCACAACCTGCAAAGATACTTCCCATCATACAAACATTAGCACCTGCTGCCAGCGCTTTGGTTATATCTCCAGAGTATTTAATACCACCATCACCAATAATCGGAATACCATGCTTCTTAGCAACTTCATAGGAGTTCATGATTGCGGTAATCTGCGGTACACCAATACCAGCAACAACTCTTGTTGTACAAATGGAACCAGGACCGATTCCTACCTTAACCGCATCTACACCTGCTTTGATAAGATCCAGAGTTGCTTCGCCAGTCGCAACGTTACCTGCGATAATTTGAATTTCTTTATATGCATCACGAACCATACGTACTGTTTTTAATACATTAGCAGAATGTCCATGGGCAGTATCAATAACGATTGCATCCACTCTTGCCTTAACCAGAGCATCCACACGTTCCATAATATTATTCGTAATACCTACTCCAGCACCACATAAAAGACGTCCTTGTGAGTCTTTCGCTGATAAAGGATATTTAATCTGCTTCTCGATATCCTTAATTGTTATAAGACCCTTTAGGTTTCCCTCATCATCCACAAGCGGTAACTTCTCCTTACGAGCTGATGCAAGAATTTTCTTAGCTTCCTCCAAAGTAATTCCTTCCTTTGCGGTAACTAAGCCTTCTGTTGTCATGGATTCCTTTATCTTCTTTGAAAAGTCAGTCTCAAATTTTAAATCACGGTTTGTAATAATACCAACTAATTTCTTGCCATTTACAGTTATGGGTACACCTGAAATCCTGTATTTAGACATAAGCTCATTGGCATCCTGGAGTGTATGTTCCGGAGATAAATAGAAGGGATCGGTTATGACACCATTCTCTGACCGTTTTACCTTGTCAACCTCTTCTGCTTGCTCTTCGATTGACATGTTTTTATGAATAACACCAATTCCTCCCTGTCTAGCCATTGCAATCGCCATACGATTCTCAGTTACAGTATCCATACCAGCACTCATTAATGGAATATTCAACTTAATTGATTGGGTAAGATTGGTTGTCAGATCCACTTGATTCGGTATAACCTCAGAATATGCAGGTACTAATAATACGTCATCAAATGTAATTCCATCACCGATAATTTGTCCCATTCTGTAATCTCCTCACTTTCTGTTGTATGATAGGATCGTAAGAGTAAATAACAGAACACATTCATCTTATAATGAATTAAGCTATCTTCTTCGATACCTATAGTTGATTATAAATTCATTGCCCCATATTTGTATGAGGCAATTTTAATAGATTTTTAAAAGTATAACTAATTCATAGACTATTGTCAACAAAATCTACTATTCAATTTAGGTAAATTACTCAAACTTTGCATCAAATGATTAACTGCGAAGTTTGAGTAATCTATATTTTATATTTAATGTAAAAACAACGGGTCATTCCACCCGTTGTTTTTATCGCAATATAAATTTTTAGTACTGTACTAACTTTCTTGGATTCTTTTGCTTGATCATTGCAAGCATTTCCTCGGTAGGCTCAAATCTAACATAATATCTCTTATCGTCTTTACTAGCTATAATAACATATGACTTCTTCGCCTTATCACCAGAAGTGAAATCTCTTTTATCAAACTGCTGATTTTTATAGCTGTCCAGAGCATGAGAACTCTCTTGAGCTACTATTTCAACCTGCTCCATATCTAACCTAAGAGCTGTCTTTCTTTTAGAACCGGCTACAATACGGTCAAAATCAATCTGCCCATCCACAAAAACATACTCAAATTCAACTTTCAATCTTGGCATTAGAAATACTAATACTGCAATTATGATTACTCCCACAATTGCAAAGTAGCTGCCTAGTAAAAGCATAAATGCTCCTAAAACAATTCCGATTATCATGAATGTACGCAACATCATAGTAGTCGAATTTTCTTTTCTCTTTACCCCAACCTCAGTATATAACTGATTCATCAGTTACCTCCTTAAACTTCAACAATCCAATTATGATTATCTTGTATTTTTCCTAATTGTATTCCTGTAACAGTATCATATAGTTTCTGACTTACTGGTCCAATACCACCATCTTTAACCTGCATTACACTATTTCCAAAACGAAGCTGCCCAACCGGTGAAATTACCGCTGCTGTACCCGTGCCCCATACTTCCTCCAAGGTACCATCCTTTGCTGCCTCATATATTTCATCAATTGAAATTCTGCGTTCAACCGTTGGTAAGCCCCATTCTTTACAAAGAGTGATTACAGAGTCTCTTGTAACTCCGGGAAGAATACTTCCGTTCAATGCCGGAGTGACTACTGTTCCATCAATTTTAAAGAATATATTCATAGCTCCAACTTCTTCTATATACTTACGTTCAACACCATCCAGCCATAATACCTGTGAATAACCCTCTTCATGAGCCTTTACTTGTGCTTTCATGGATGCAACATAATTTGCTCCAGCCTTGGCTTCTCCAATACCACCAACAACCGCTCTTACATATTCGTCTTCTATCCAGATTTTCACCGGGTTTAAGCCTTCCGGATAATATGCTCCTACCGGTGATAAGATAATTATAAATAAATAGCTGTCAGAAGGTCTTACTCCTAAAAATGGGTCTGTCGCTATAATAAATGGTCTGATATAAAGTGAGGTTCCCGGCTTGGTTGGTATCCACGCATCATCAACTTCCACGACTGTCTTAATTGCCTGTAAGAAATCCTCTTCGTCAATTTCTGGAATACAAATTCTATTGTTGGTTTTATTGGCTCTTTCAATATTCTTGTTTGGTCTAAATAATAAGGTTCTGCCATCCTCTGACTTATATGCCTTTAATCCTTCAAACATTTCCTGTCCATAATGGAAGACCATAGCAGATGGCTCCAAATTCAGGGGCTGATAGGGAATTACTCGCGGATCAAACCAACCTTTTCCCACCTCATAGTTCATAATAAACATATGATCGGTAAATATTGTTCCGAATTTTAATGGATTATCGGCTTCTGGTAATGCCTTGGGGCTGTTGGTTTTCTCAATTTTGATATTAAGCATCTTATCATCCTTCCTTATGAAACTGGTATGTTTAATTGCGATAAACTGATTCCATCATGGGTTTATCAGCTTTTCATATACCCTTTATAGTAGTATTACCAGCGAAATATTTCAAGTCTTTTCTTAGATGTTTTATAATGATTTCATATTTCTATTATAACTTTGGTTTATGAAAGGACTCTAAGCATAGCTTAAATTTTAACTCTTCTTTTTCTCGTATCTGCAAAAGGTATAACACAAATCATAATAAGTATGCTCATCTGTTTCTTCTGCTAATACCCAGTCTTCCATCTCATCCAGATTCGGGAAATAAGTATCTGCCAGATAAGAATAGTCAATTTTTGTTACATGCGCAACGGTGCAATAAGGCAGCAGCTGCTTGTAAACACTGGCTCCTCCAATGATATAGATATCCTCTGATTTATACCCCTTAACAGCCTCTAGTACTTCCTCAACGCTATGTACTACAATAGCATCCTTTACTTTATAATCCTGCTTTGTAGAAATAATAATGTTTGTCCTATTCTTTAAGGGAAGACCTCCTGGAAAGGTACTAAGTGTATTCCTTCCTGTAATAACAACTTTATTGGTGGTTACATCCCTAAAAAATCGTTGATCTGCTGGTATCTTAACTAGTAAATCATTCTGATATCCAATCGCCCAATTTTTATCGACTGCAACAATAAGATTCATGTTTTCTCCTTCCCCAAGCACTAAACCGCAACGGGTATATTCTCAACCTTCGGGCCATACTGGTAGTTATTAAGTGCAAAGTCCTCCACCGTAAATTGGTAGAAATCCTTAATCTCAGGATTCATCCAAAAAGTAGGGGCATCGTAAGTGGGTCGTTCAATTAACTCTTTGATAATCGGTATATGCCTGTCATAAATATGTGCATCTGCAATTACATGCACCAGCTCTCCAACTTCTAAATCACAAACCTGCGCAAACATATGAACTAATACCGCATATTGACATACATTCATCGTGTTAGCCGCTAATATATCGTTAGAGCGTTGATTTAAAATCGCATTCAGTACAAGCTTATTACTATCTGGTCGCTTTGTTACATTAAAGGTCATACTATAGGCACAGGGATATAAATTCATCTCGCTTAAGTCTTCATGCACATAAATATTAGTCATAATTCTTCTGCTATAAGGATTGTTCTTTAAATCAAAGATAACACGATCAACCTGATCCATTTCGCCTTCCTTATATTTGTGTTTTACACCCAGTTGATACCCGTATGCTTTTCCAATAGATCCTTGCGAATCTGCCCATGAATCCCAGATATGACTGTTAAGTTGGTTTACATTATTTGATTTCTTTTGCCAGATCCAAAGTATCTCATCTATACAAGTTTTAAAAGCTGTCCTTCTCAATGTCAGTGCCGGGAATTCTTTTGACAGGTCATAACGATTTATTACTCCAAACTTCTTAATGGTATAGGCAAAGGTTCCATCCTCCCATTTGGGTCTGACCTTCTCCCCTTCTGTACTGAATCCATTCTCTAAAATGTCTTTGCACATATTAATGAAAATATGATCTGCTGCACTCATGAAATGCTCCTTTCCTAACTCTTCTTAAAACATTGTACCTTACAGTACATTTTAAGGCAAGAAAAAACATTCGTATCAGCCAGTGATTGTTTGGGGTAATCACTGGTCTGATACGAATATCTATGTCAATTATCTTGTAAGCTTAAATAATAAATTATAACTTTACCAGCTGCTCCTGGGCAAAGAGTTTTATATTAGAGGCGTTCACATGCTTCTTAATTAATCCATCCCTAATCTCAACCAGTGTAGGAGCTTGCATTATACTGAAGGTACGTGCCAAATCGGAATTCTCTTCTGCATCAATAATAGCATAAGTAATACCACTAAGCGCTTCTTTTGCTATATGGCAGTTAGGACAGGTCTTGGTAGTAAAGAGATAAAGCCCGTCTTGTATTTCACCATCCTCTTTTGCTGCGGCTACCTGCTCTTTACTTTCTGTAATCTCAGCAGCTTTGATATTTTCTGTATCATAAAGCCTGCGATTCTCATATTCTTGAGCTTTTCCAGGATTCCAATTCTGCACCGGCCTATAGTAACCAGTGATTCTGCTGTATACCTCTGCAACTTCACCACAATGAGGGCAGTTAAACTGCTCCCCTACCAGATAACCATGAGTCTTGCAGACAGAGTAGGTAGGTGACATGGTATAATAGGGTAATTTATAATTATTTGCGATTGCTCTTACCAGCTTAGCAGCCGCCTGCCAATCCGGAAGCTTTTCTCCCAGAAAAGCATGAAATACAGTGCCAGAAGTATAGAGCGTCTGTAACTCATCCTGAATATCCAGTGCTTCAAATACATCTTCTGTATAACCAACAGGTAAATGTGAACTGTTGGTGTAGTAAGGGGTATCTCCTTCCTTACCAGCAGTTATAATATCCGGCCAACGCTTACGGTCAAACTTTGCCAAACGATAGGTTGTTGATTCTGCAGGCGTAGCTTCAAGATTATATAAATCTCCATATTGCTCCTGATAATCAGATAAGCGTTCCCTCATGTAGTTTAACGTCTTAATTGCAAATTCTTTGGTCTTTCTGTGAGTCATATCTTCTCCAAGCCAGTTCGCATTCAACCCTACTTCATTCATACCAATCAATCCGATGGTTGAGAAATGACTATCAAAGGAACCCAAATAACGTTTGGTATACGGATATAATCCCTCCTGTAAAAGCTTACTGATAACTCCTCTTTTCACTCTTAAGGAACGGGTCGAAATTTCTAACATACGGTCCAGACGTTGGAAAAAGTCCTTCTCATCCGCTGCTAAATACGCAATACGAGGCATGTTAATTGTAACAACGCCAATAGAACCTGTACTCTCCCCTGAACCAAAGAAGCCGCCGGTCTTTTTACGCAGCTCTCTTAGATCAAGTCTTAACCTGCAGCACATGGAACGAACATCACTTGGCTCCATATCACTGTTAATATAATTGGAGAAATAAGGTGTACCATATTTTGCAGTCATCTCAAATAAAAGACGATTATTCTCGGTATCCGACCAATCAAAATCACTTGTAATGGAATAGGTAGGAATCGGATATTGGAATCCTCTTCCGTTCGCATCACCCTCAATCATTATCTCAATGAAGGCTTTATTCACCAGATCCATTTCTTTCTTACAATCCTTGTATTTAAAATCCACTTCCTTACCGCCAATGATACAGGGTAATTCAGCCAAATCGCTCGGAACTGTCCAGTCCAAAGTAATATTAGAGAACGGAGCCTGTGTTCCCCAACGGCTAGGTGTATTAACACCATAGACAAAAGACTGAATGCACTGCTTTACTTCTTTATAACTTAAATTATCAGCCTTTACAAATGGTGCTAAATAAGTATCAAAGGACGAGAACGCCTGCGCACCTGCCCACTCATTCTGCATAATTCCCAAGAAATTCACCATCTGATTACATAAGGTAGATAAATGGCTTGCTGGTGAAGAGGTAATCTTACCGGGTATTCCACCCAACCCCTCTTTAATTAACTGCTTCAGCGACCACCCTGCACAATATCCTGTCAACATGGATAAATCATGCAGATGAATATCTGCATTGCGGTGAGCAGCAGCAATTTCTTCATCATAAACTTCAGAAAGCCAGTAATTAGCGGTAATGGCACCAGAATTATGTAAAATCAGTCCGCCTACGGAATAGGTAACTGTAGAATTCTCCTTTACTCTCCAATCCTCTTCGTTTACATAGCTGTTAACTATCTCCTTGTAATCAAGAATTGTTGATTTCATATTACGCATTTTTTCTCTATTTTTACGATAAAGAATGTACGCTTTTGCAACCTCTGTATATCCGGTCTGCTCCAATACTTTCTCTACGCTGTCTTGTACATCTTCAACATGAATTGTTTCATCTTTAATCTTTGTTTGGAAATCTGATGTTACTCGAAGTGCTAACAAACTGATAATCTCGTCGGTGTAAAATTTTTCTGTCGCCTTAAATGCCTTTGTAATAGCTTCACTAATCTTCCCCAGGTTGAATTCTGCTATTTGTCCATCCCTTTTTATTACATTAATCATATGTAACTGGCTCCTTCCCCTTTTTTAACTTAAGAAATATCACGAACTTCAATGCTTTAATATTACCAGATATCACCATGTTAGTCAATATAAAAAATACTAGATATATGTTTATTTTTTGTCGCAAACACAATATCTAGTATTCAATATAGTATTAATTACCCATAATTTTTTTAAATAAAATACCGATAAATTTGCAACAAAAACTTGCAGGCATTCTTCCTAAGCGAGAAGCAGCAAAGAGTAATCGAACTTATGGCTGAACTGTTACATAAATTCTGTAAAATTAAAAAACAATCGCTGCATCTATTCCTTTTTACAATCCCTGATAAACGTCTTTAGGGACATATGCCTTTACAAAAATACCGTCCTGAACATATTCCTCTTCCAGTAACTGTCCATATTTACGTATCAACTGTATCTTTCCCGCATCCTGATAGGAGAACAATTTCTCGATAAGAACCTTCTGTTCGTTTAATATTTTTTCAACCTGCTCTAATAACTTATTAACGTCCGCTCCTGTCCTGGCGGATATCTTAACGGTATAATCCGCCTTGTAATCCTTAATAATCTGAGAGGCTTCTAATTTATCCTGTTTATTAAAAGCAGTTATAATTACCTTATCCTGAATTCCCAGTTTATTCAGAGTCTCATAGACAATGTGCATCTGTCTGTCTACATCAGGATTTGAACTATCAACTACATGTAAGATGATATCCGAATATTTTGCTTCCTCAAGAGTACTGCGAAACGCTTCAATTAAATGGTGCGGGAGCTTACGGACAAATCCGACCGTATCTGTGAAAAGTACCTGCTGCCCATTCTCAAACTCATAAGTTCTAGTAGTTGGGTCAAGAGTAGCGAATAATTTATCTTCCTCCAGTACCCCTGCATGAGTTAAATGATTAAGTAACGTCGATTTACCAGCATTGGTATAACCAACAATTGCAATAACAGGAACTCTGTTCTTACTTCTTAAACTTCTGGAGGTTTCTCTGTTCTGTTTTATTTCTTCCAACTCATGTTTCAGCTGTGATATTCGATCATTGATTAATCGACGATCCATCTCCAGCTTCTTCTCTCCTGGTCCCTTGGTACCGATTCCTCCGCCCAGTCTTGAAAGAGAATTACGCAGTCCAATCAAACGGCTTGATCGATATTTCAACTGCGCTAGTTCTACTTGAATTTTACCTTCTCTAGTAGAAGCTCGATTGGCAAATATATCGAGAATAATTACCGTACGATCTAAAACCTTCATCTGAAGTGTGTTCTCAAGATTTCTAAGCTGCGCCGGTGACAACTCATCGTCACAAACGATACCAGTTGCATTCATTTCTATTGCTAATGCCTTTACTTCATCTATTTTACCTTTTCCGATATATGTGCCCGGATGTACTCTTTCACGATTTTGAATAATCTTACCCACCGTAATAGCACCTGCTGTTGCAGCGAGCTCTTCCAGTTCATCCAGGGATTCAACAGTATCATCACTGTCAGCGGAGGCAACTCCCACTAAGACAAACCTCTCAATCTCATCCTTAATATCATACATTTGCGCCATATGTGCCTCCATTCTGCTGTTAAAACGTTATTGCTTCTATAATTATTCCTAATTATTCCTGTCCATACTCCTGTCATACTTAATCTGCTGTGGTAATTAGCCGGCTGTCAATAAATAAGGCTTCCCTGATAGCTTCCTTATCATTGGGATAGGTGACTTGATATTTTGCCAATCGAATATCTGCTTCCTCAAACTTGCCTAAGTTCTCGTAGGCTACAATTTCATTTCTTTGAAGCACCTGTATTGTTGGTGCTTCGTTAAGGGCCAGTCCCTTTTCTATGAATTCAAGTGCTTCTGCAGCATTATTTTGCTTTAATTTACAGATTGCCAGCTGATTATATACTTTTGCCGTAATTACCTCGCCGCTTTTTAAGTACAAATCATAGTAATAGATGGCTTTCGTATAATCTTTTTCCAGACGGTAGCTCTCACCAATATAATAATATGCTTCTAAAAACCCATTCCCATACGCTTCTTCTAATTCTGTGCGAGCATCCTTATAATTTCCCTGAAGAAAATGAAATTTAGCAACGTTGTAGCTATCCTCTGTGGTAGCTGCTGTAATTTCAAGAGCTTCTGTTATTGCTTCTTTTGCACCTTTTTCATCACCGTAATCGGATAATAAGTAGTATTTTCCGAAGTGGTACTCATAATTCTTTGAATCTAATGAAATTGCTTTATTATAATCCTCAAGGCTTTTATTATATTCTTTCAACTGTTTATAACAACTTGCCCTTTTTGCATATGCCTGTGCTGGTTTTTTCATGTTTTCAATAATCGTTGTATAGGCCTCTGCTGCCTCTTCATATCGTCCAACTCCATACATAGCATCAGCCATATAGTACAAGATATCCATGTCTAAACTCTTTAGCTCTTTTAGATTTAGTGCCTTGTTAAATTCTTCAATTGCCTTTTCATCCTGTTGCATTAAAAAATAAGCGATACCTTTCGCTCTAAAAATTTTTTTATTGTTTTCACGAACTATCAGCATATCTTTATCTGAATAAGCCTGATCCAGCTGTGCAAGAGCTTCTTCGTACTTCCCTTGTGCAATTAGTGCCAAACTATAATCAATATGGTAGTCTGCCCGATTGGGATTCTGTTTAATTGCAGATGCAAAGTTTTCTGTCGCCTTTTCCAGGTCCCCCTTCTCAAAGCTTTTCTTTCCATCTTGATAATAACTGCCTGCCGAGTTACAGCCAGCCATCATGACTATGATAATTAGTATTCCTATAGAAAGAAGTTTTTTCTTCATTTCCATTTCCTCCGTGGTAAAACCATGCCAATCCGCAATATATTGTATTTCTGTATAATTATACTACATAATCCATGAATTGACAACCAAAGAACCTTGAAACCAATTACAATTTTATAACAGTTCAGCCGTGCAAGTTTTTGATACAATATAAAGGAGAAAGCTTGCTTTCGAATGCATATTGTATGATAAACTTGTAGAGCACTCTGCCCAGGCAAGATGCGGCGGAGTGAAAATCGAGCTTATGTCTGGACTAAAATGTACTTTTGCACAGATAGAAAGGAATGGAAATCAGCATATGAAGTACGTTGATCTCCATTCCTTTTATAAAACCATATATCCTAAATAACAGGATTAACCAAAAATTGAGAAGGACAGGAAGATTGTTGCAGTTAAGGAGGCAACCAAGGTTACTACTGTAATCTGTGTATTGATCGATGGTCCTGCTGTATCTTTAAATGGATCACCTACAGTATCTCCAACTACACCAGCCTTATGTGCATCTGAGTTCTTTCCACCATTATGTCCTGCTTCAATGTATTTCTTGGTATTATCCCAAAGTCCACCCGCGTTGGACATGAATAAAGCGAATAACAAACCACTAACTATATTCCCTGTAATAAAGCCACCAATGGCTTGAACGCCGCCAACAAAACCTACAACTAATGTTGTTAAAATAACAATAACACCAGCAGGTATCAGCTCTGCAATAGCACCTTTGGTCGCTATTTCAATACATTTATCGTATTCCGGAACAACTCCTTCTTTGCCTTCCTTCAGTCCAGGGATTTCCTTGAACTGACGGTGTATCTCTGCAACCATTCTCTGTGCATTCCTGTCTACGCCAAGCATTAACATTGCGGAGAATAATGCCGGAATTGCTGCACCGATTAATAATCCGAAGAACACTACTGGATTAATAATATCAAAACCCGTGATATGCTCAATTGTCGTCTCACCTTTAGCAATTAATTCATCTATTCCTGTATTAACCTCACTCATAAATGCACCAAGGAGTGCGATTACGGTCAAGCCGGCTGCTCCAATGGCAAATCCCTTCGTTACTGCTTTTACAGTATTACCTGCACTATCCAAAGTATCGGTTATTTCCAGGGCTTTGTCCCCAAGGTTGCCCATTTCAACCAGACCACGTGCATTGTCAACGATTGGGCCATAAGCATCATTACTAATAATCATACCTACAATGGAAAGCATACCTACTGCCGCCATAGAAATACCGAACATGCCATAAGTCATAGGACCATTTGCACCAAGGTTCTCACCCAGAGGTTTGCAAATATTATAAGCAGCGAGTGCCGAGATACCAATACCAATCATTGATGGAAGTGCACTCATAAGTCCATAGGAAATTCCAGATAATATTGTAAAGGCTGGTCCGGATTCACAAGCCTTTGCTACTGCACGAACCGGAGGTTTATTGTCATTGGTAAAGTAATCGCTAGCCAGGCCAATGATTACACCTACAGCCAAACCGATTGCACTGGCACCCCAGATTCTCCATTCAAAATCAAAGACCCAGGTGGCTGCCGCCGTTAAAATACCAAAAATAATTGTTGTAACATATGTATTACTATTTAAGGCTCTGGTTGGATCTCCGCCCTCTTTCATCCTTGCAGTTAAAACACCAATAATAGAAGCAAATAAACCAACGGCTGCATAGCAAAATACCATTGAGACATTAATACTTCCACCAAGTGCTTTATCCAGTGCTGCTGCCATAACCAAAGCAGCTGACATGGAGGCAACATTGGAATCAAATAAATCTGCACCCATACCTGCTACATCGCCGACATTATCGCCGACATTATCTGCGATAACCGCAGGATTTCTTGGATCATCTTCCGGAATACCAAGTTCTACTTTTCCACATAGATCCGCACTTATGTCCGCGGTCTTTGTGAAGATACCACCACCTGCTTTCGCAAATAATGCCATCGAACTGGCGCCAAAGCTAAAGCCAAGTAAAGCCGTTGTATTATCTGTCAGTAACAAAACCAAGGTTACACCGAGAAGGCTTGACCCTACTACTGCCATTCCCATTACTGCTCCCCCTCGAAAACCTGACATAAAGGAAGGCTTGATACCCTTTGTGGCTGTTTCTGCAGCCTTTACATTTGCTATTGTTGCTATCGTTATACCTATCTTACCTGCAATACCAGAGAATACGGTACCGAATATGTAAGATACAGCCATTAAAACATTTTCCAATATATCACCTTTCCAGATTGGTGAAGGTAAGAATATTAGAATTACAATTGCTGCTACTGCACAAAACTTGGCTAGAGTTTTATACTCCTTCGCTAAAAATGTGTTTGCACCATTACGGATCAAGGTACTGACCTCTGCGATCCTCTGATTTGAGGAGGGCTGTTTTTCCACCCACTTGTATAACCAGAAGGCCGCAAGGAATGCCAAAGCTGATATTACAATGGATGCAATTTGAAATAATAATAAATCCAAAATGCTCATCTCCTTTTCATTTTTTAAGCAGAAAAATACGCTTTGGGAAAAATTGTATCACGTATAGAAGGATTGTGCAATAAACATTCTGTATAATTATTATTTTAGGCAAACATTCACAATTAAAATGCTGTAAATTATTACATATTGCTATTCTAATATAGTATTTTAACAGCAATTAATACTATTTTTAATGCATTATGTTATTTTGGCATTAACTCTTTTTTATTTTCATCTTTTGCAAATGATTATTACTTTTATTGTCTATAAAACATGTTTTTAAACTAAAAAATCATGAAATTGATTGACACAACTTATTCAAATAAGCTACAATAGAACCAATTTCATGTATTTGTCCTTTTAAAATTTTAATGAAATTTTATGTGAATTATCTGCATTTTACCGGTAATTTTGTATTAATTTTATTTACATAATTTTAAAATAGACATTATCACCCTAAGGAGGACTGTTTTATGGATTTCTTATTGTCAGGCATTATGGCCATTACCTGGGAACAATGTGTCATGTATGTCATTGGTGCATTGCTGATTTATTTAGCAATTGTCAAAGGCTTTGAACCTGCTTTGCTTTTACCTATGGGATTTGGTGCTATCCTAGTTAATATCCCATTATCCGGTGTTATCGATCAATACGTTGAAGGTGTTGGCAATACCCACGGTATTATCCAATGGCTTTTTGAAACAGGAATAGAAGCCTCCGAAGCTCTGCCGATCTTACTATTTATTGGTATCGGGGCTATGATTGATTTCGGACCGTTGTTATCCAATCCCAAGATGTTCCTGTTTGGTGCTGCCGCTCAATTTGGTATCTTTATCACCATTGCATTTGCAGTATTATTAAACTTTGATTTGAAAGATGCTGCTTCCATTGGTATCATTGGTGCTGCAGATGGTCCAACTTCCCTGCTCGTATCGCAAATGCTAGAATCGAAATATATTGGAGCCATCGCCGTCGCCGCCTATTCCTATATGGCATTAGTTCCTATTGTACAGCCTATTGCAATTAGAGCTGTTACAACCAAAAAAGAACGTTTAATTCGTATGGAATATAATCCCAAGTCAGTAACAAAGCTAACAAGAATTATTTTCCCAATTATCGTTACCTTAATTGCTGGTTTAATTGCACCTCAATCTGTTGCTCTGGTAGGTTTCTTAATGTTTGGTAACTTAATCCGAGAATGCGGTGTTCTTGGTTCTTTATCTGATGCAGCGCAAAATAATTTAGCTAATTTAATTACTCTGCTTCTAGGTATTACGATTTCCTTTAGTATGAAGGCGGAAGCTTTTGTTAAAGTAGATACCTTATTGATTATGTGCTTAGGTCTTATAGCATTTGTCTTCGATACTGTTGGTGGTGTATTATTTGCAAAGTTCCTGAACCTCTTCTTAAAGAAGAAGATCAATCCAATGGTTGGTGCAGCCGGAATTTCTGCATTCCCTATGTCAGCTCGTGTCGTACAGAAGATGGGTCTGAAAGAAGATCCTTCCAACCACCTTTTGATGCACGCCATCAGTGCTAACGTGTCCGGTCAGATTGGCTCTGTTATTGCAGGTGGTGTTGTAATTAAACTTGTAATTGAAATATTAAATAAGATAGGGTAAAGGAGGATATCTATGAATACAGAAAATTTAGGTTATGCATTAGAGATCATGGGAAAAGGTATGGCTTCAATCTTCATTGTAATTATTATCCTAACCTTGATTGTAGTGATTCTTGGCAAGGTAACAAATATGAATTTTAAAAGAAAGAACAAGGCAGAATAATCTATTATATATATTTATATAAAGAAAACGGCTTCCGTAATTATGCGGAAGCCGTTTTTCTGTTATAACTTATACTATGAATTTTGTGTTCCTTCATGACAGGTATCAACTTCTTTAACCCAGTGCTACGTCCAGCAGCATCATTACTGCAAAACCTGCCATACAGCCAAGTGTTGCAATATTTGAGTGATGTCTTTCCAGTTGCGCCTCCGGGATTAGTTCTTCTACAACTACATAAATCATTGCGCCTGCTGCAAAAGATAATGCATAAGGCAATAAGGGTTTCATCGCAATAACTGCAAAGGCACCGATAACACCAGCGATTGGTTCAACAATTCCAGATGCCTGACCATAGAGAAAGCTTTTCTTTCGGGATAATCCCTCACGTCTTAATGGCACGGATACTGCTGCTCCCTCTGGAAAGTTCTGAAGTCCAATACCTAAGGCAAGTGCAATTGCACCAGCCAGAGATGCGACAGGAGAATTTGCTGCTGCTCCAAAGGCTACGCCGACTGCTAATCCTTCCGGGATATTATGAAGGGTAATAGCCAGCACGAGCAAGACACTACGCTTCCAACCAGTCTTTACACCTTCAGGCTCTTCATTTGGACCAAAATGCAGATGGGGCATAATAATATCAACTAACCAGAGGAAGATTCCACCTGCTAAGAATCCAACAACAGCAGGTACCCAAGCTATCATTCCTGATTCCTCTGCCATCTCGATTGCCGGATTTAGCAGAGACCAAAAACTCGCTGCAATCATAACACCTGCTGCAAAACCCAGCATACCGTTTAATACATTTTTTTTAATTGTTTTAAATATGAATACCGTTGCCGCTCCAAGCGCTGTTACAAACCAGGTAAACAGGGTAGCAATCAAGGCTTGAAGAACGGGATTTAAAGATTGAAACCATTCCATAACTATAATCTCCTAACTTATTCCATTTTAATATATGATAAAAACTTGTAACTATATAGAACCCCATGAATTACGAATTAACTCAAAATTCCAGTATCAGAATGGATATCTATCCATTTGTATACTTTGGCATCGGAAGATACCTTGCAACCGATACGGCACTGTATAGTGATCTAAATTAATCATTGTAAGTAATTAAATTACTTATTATTATCTTAACCACATCAATTCATTTTGTCTAGTATGAAATACAACAGCATCTATATTAAATTATCTATCTTTCCCTGTTAAAAATAGCAAATTCATTTGATTACTGCTATACCTTCCTTAAAAGTTAAATCCAAATTACCCCATATTCCTCTAAGAATAGGCTGCTTCATATAGATATTTTGCATATAGTCCTGCCACATTGACCCCAGTGGTTGCTTCCATTGCACCAAAGAAAGCATTGGAATTCACTTCACATATCACTGGTTCTCCCGTTTCTTCTATTAAGAGATCAATGCCGCAATAATCCAGTTTAAGTATATTTGCAACCTTCTCTGCTAAGTTCTGAAAGTTCTTTGGCAACTCATAAGGAACTGCCTTTCCACCCAATTCTATATTGGACCTGAAATCTGTCTCGGAGGTTCTCATCATACAAGCTACCGCTTTACCACCTATTACAATTACTCTTACATCTCTTCCTCTTCCATTACCGATCATTTTTTGAAATAAATGTTCCTTACATTTCACCTGCTCCATACACAAAAGAAGTTCTTCTCTGTTGCTCACCTTATGTACACCAGTGCCCAGGGAACCGTAACACTCCTTAATGACACAAGGGTAACCCAGCTTTTGCTCCACCAGCACCATTCGTTCTAATGCCAGTTCCAGTGGCGCATCCTGATAATAACACAATAATCCAGGAATCGTATCTGGCATAGGAATTCCCTGATTCGCCAATCGGATATGTGTCTCCATTTTATCATCACATATCACAATCGCCTCATGCCGGTTAAAAATTCGGATTCCTGTTTGTTCCAGCAAAGCAGAGCTATACTTATCTTTATCCAGATAGATTACAAAGTCATAGTCTTTTACAAAAGCAACAACATCTCCACCCTTAATCATTGCGGTATTCATACTGGTTGGTCTAATATCCACCTCAACTCCCAGTTTATTTAATTCTTCCTTAAGTCTTTTCGGTTGGTGCTTATGAGATTCCAGTCTGCTAAATGCATTGACCAGAATGAGTGCTTTTTTCATTTATGTCTCCTCTTTCTTTTGCTGTTTTTATGCTATGCTACTTAAAAAGGATTCGAATTTCCCTGGAATGAAATTCAAATCCTTTTACACATTTAAATTTACTCTTATAATTTTTGACCACAGGAGGTACAGAATAACGCATCATCACTTACTGACGCTCTGCATTGAGGACAGATTTTTTCGATATTCACTGTAGTTTCAACTGATACAACAACTGCCGTACTAACTTTAGCTCCACAACTGGAACAAAAAATGCTGCCCGATGCCATCTCCGCACCGCAGGTTGTGCAATTCGTTACACCTTTAATGATATTGATATCAGTCCTTAGTTGTTGAATTCGATCCAAAGCTACTTTTATTTTATTCATTTTAGCAGCATGAACATCATCAGCAATATCTTTATGTTCTTCATAATAGGTACGCCCAAGTTCTATCAAAGCTTTATTAACTACTTCTTCCTGTGTATTGATTTGCCCGTTCAGATTTGATATTTCTGCGAGATCTTTTGCCTTTTTCACTACATCCTTACTCTTAGTTGAAATAGTCTCTCCAACTTTATCAAAAAATGCCATGTATTTCCCTCCTATTTCATTTTATAAAACCTAATTAGCGATTTCTCACCTATGTTTTACTTTTATTTTATCTTATAATATTCTTATAATTTCTTCAAGGCTATATTGGTTATTTCTTCTAAATAATTATACCAGATAATACTATGAAATGAAGCATCCCCTTGGAATTCTAAATTCCATTGGGATGCTTCAATATTTGCTTTATTAAGTACAGGTCTTAACTTTTATTCTTATACGCTTCTAATATCAATTACTTCGGTTCTTGTATAAGTCACATTTTCAGGTACCTGATTAGCTACAAGATAATTGTAGAGGTAGATAATTGGATCGTGACCTTGACCAAATGGATCTTGTCCCATAGCCTTATATACAACGCCTTTTCTAATTAATTCTATAATCTCATCATCATAATCAAAACAGAATATCTTTACTTTACCAACCATATGTAGTTCTTCAATTGCCCTTGCAGCACCCGGCACACCGGTACCAACTATGATAATTCCGTTAGTGTTTGGCTGCTCATATAAAATTTCTTTTAACTTTTTATTAACAAGGCCATTAATAGTAACATCCGATACTTCAGCCACAATACTAATATCCTTGAATTTTGATAAGGCTTTCTTTGCATGTTCACTTCGGATTTGATTAATTGATGAGGTTGTATCACCCTTAAATATAATTACACGACCCTCTTCATCAATACCTCGCGCTAACATTTCACCTGCCAGAGATCCAACTTTCTTTATATCCGGTCCAAAATAAGAAAGTCTCTTAATACCTTCTGCAAAGTCACAATTATAGGACATAACCGGTATATTTCTCGTATTTGCTCGATCTACCAGTTGCTTAGCATCCTTAATAAATCCTGGCAGAATAAGTCCGTCACAGCTGTTGTCTATCTTTTCTAATAGATTTTGAACAAACTCATTATCTTCCTTCTCAAAGGTAATCAACTCAATATCTACATTCTTACCTTTTAGTTCCGTCTGTGCATAGAAAGCACCCTGTCGAACAGCCTCCCAGAAGGAATTACTAGATGGACTTACCATTACAATCTTAAGTGGTCTGGAGCTTGCAGCTGCCACTGGATCAACTGATGTTTTATATCTCTTTAACAGAACCTCAATACTGGACAGCATTTTCTTTAAGGACTGTGCCTGATTACTAATTTCTTCATTTTCAGCAAGCTCTTCCTGCGTTACTGCTGCCACATCCTCTGTTATACTTGAAATTTCATTTGATACATCATATAGAATGGAACTCTGTCTACTAATACCAATGGTATTCTCACTAATCATTCTGGATTCTTCATATACAGTCTTAACATCAGAATTCAGGATGTTTGCATTCTTATTAATGATATCAAAGGATTCATTTACAGAAGCAAATATTGTTTTACTAATATTAAAGCTTGTATTTACATTATTAAGAGATTCACTTACTTTTGCATTACTCTTCATTACATTTTCTAATAGTTTGTTAATCTGTGTAACGCTGTCTCTTGTCTGATCAGACAACTTATTCATTTCCTGAGCGACAACACGGAAGCCCCTGCCTGCATCTCCAGCTCTTGCAGCCTCAACCTGTGAATTAAGGGATAAGAGACGCAGCTGCTCGGTAATATTGATAATAAGAGAACCAAATTGATTAATGTCGGAAAGATAAGATTTTAAGTTTGCAATAAAAGAGGTGGTATCTGCTAAGTTCGTTGAAATCACTTCCATCTGCTCATTGTATTTGCCAAGATGGGCAGTACCATCGGAGGTTAATTTTACCGTATTCTCAACAAAACTATCCAGGCTAGCCAATGTGGTTGTGATTTTTGAAGCACCTTTACTTACAGCTTCAATTCCTTCCAGAGACTCTTTTGCATTCTTTAACTGCTCCTGTGCTTTCTCAGCTACGGAGGTCATATTTGCAACGATCTGCTCATTTCCTTTATAACTCATGTCGATGCTCTTGGTTACTTTATCAACCGCATCGGACAAAATAATTACATTACTTTTAGTGGACTCGATATAACTAAGAAGATTACGCTTCATATCGTCAACTGCAGAGGTAAGCACCTCAAGTCCTTTTGTTTTACCCGAGGTGATATCATTGATATTTAGATTACCTTGTGACAACATTACTGCACTTTCATCGATAATATCAATTGAACGGAAAAATCGGATAAACAGAAATAATAAATACCCTATAGAAACCATCATAATAATCAGGCCAACCGGAAGCAGAACCGATGCAACATCAGCGCTAATAAAACGTATTACCAGCAACAGCAGGGATAGACCAAGATTTAAAGCAATCATGAGTAGCATCTGTGATCTTGTACTTTTTAATAAGCGGTTAATCATTTGTTTCATTAAGAGTTATTCCTCCCTTTAAGATAGTTTCTTAAACTTTACGTTATAGATAAGCTATAACCTTTGCCCCCATACGTCCCTTCATAGAATTTATGAAAGTACGCAAAAAATTTCCCCCTCCAAACTGAATTATCTTAATTAATTGTTCCATTGGATGAGAGATTTGTTAAAATACCATTTCTACTTTGTCGCAAAATACTACATTTTAGCAAAATATAGGTATTTCTACTTACACTTTAATCTTATATACGAAATTTGTCAAGAGCTTTACTTGTTCTAATTGAACAAAAATAAATATATAATCATCGTTTTTGCGACATTATGCACAAAAAAACAGCCCTTTTATATGCACTTAACACAAGCAAGAAAATTAAACCACTCAACTAACTATTTTATCTATGCATAAAAGCATTTATATCCTCTATAAAATGTATATTTATACCATCTACCTATTCAACAGGTAAATGGTTAAATTCAAATACCCTGCAAAAGTTACCCAGAGCAAATAAGGAATCTGCAAATATGCCGCTAACGGATTAATCTCACGAAATGTTTTTATCATATAGATAATGAGTACCCATAGAGCCACTAAGATATGAAATGCCAATATGTAGTTCTGCCTGTTGAAGAATACCAATGACCAGCAGAAATTAACAACTAACTGAAGTGCATAGATACTTAAAGCTTTATCCTTGTCCTTTGAATTAGAGGTATAAATTAGATACGCAGAGATTCCCATAAGCACATAAAGTATAGTCCATACAACAGGGAACACCCACCCTGGCGGTGACAGCGGTGGCTTGACCAATTCCTGATATACGGACATACTATTTCTTGTTAAAAACCCTGAAAGTACACCAACACCTAGGCTGATTGCAATACTGATGAGTAACTCTTTCCACTTAATTTTCATAACACACCTAATACTTTTTGTATAATTTATGTGAGGTGTGGTGGGTTTATTCGGGATTATACACTTAAATAGAAAGATATTAACTTTGCAGATTTTGAGTTTGCTTTCATATAAATCCATGCATCCATAAAGGATATGACACAGCAATGAAAGCTGTTCCGTACCATTTTGAACAAAAAAATTTGGCTTAGATAAGTGTATTTCTATATGTATCTACAAGTTCTATTTCAACTAGTCCATCTTTCTATAAAAAATATTTTTAATTACATTACTAAGTTACCAAAGAAGTTTTGATTGCTGTTTTGATTTTTGGTATTGCTTCTGCTACTGACTTTACAGTTGCGTTTAGCTATTGTTGCAAAATTACGTAAACAATAATAGAGTCATACATACTCCATATTAAGGTATTTTATTTACATAAAATTATATTTACAGTATAATTATAGCAAAAAATAACAGATATTGAAAGGAATCGTATTAATATGACATTATTGCGTAAGGTAATAACAGTTTTAATTTGCATCGTAATAACATTATCAAATGTATTATGGCAATTTAAAACAGCATCGGCAGACGTGTTCAAGGAATCAGAAAATCAAGTATTAAAGACAAATCAGATAACGTCCTATGACACTGCGATCAATACCAATCACCGTATCTTAATAAAATACAAGGACGGATATAAAACTGATACCATAAAAGAAACCGTTAAAAGGAATCTTTCTCTCTCAAAAATTGATACAAAAAAGCACTTTAGCCAGGATAACTTAGAATTACTTGAAATAGGCGATTCCGATAATATCGCGAATGTAATTGCTGCATTAGAAAAAGATCCAAATATTCTGTATGCTCAAGAAGATTATCTTTTATATTCCAGTACCATACCCTCCGATGTGTTTTTTGAGCAGCAATGGGGATTAATGAATTCCGGGCAGGAGGTTAAAAAAAACGGGGGAATTCCCAACGTAGATGTGGATGCCGTTGATGCCTGGAGCTTGACACAAGGTAATTCCGTAATTGTAGGTGTTCTTGACACAGGAATTAATATAGAACATAATGATTTACAGTCAAATATATGGTTAAATCCCAACGAAATTGCCAATGGTATCGATGATGATGGAAATGGTTATGTAGATGACATAAATGGATGGGATTTTGCAAGTAACGATAACACGGTTTTTGACTTAACCTCGGAAGAAACACATGGCACACAGGTATCCGGCGTTATTGCGGCTGACTCCAATGATATCGGAATTAGCGGAATTGCTCCGGATGTAAAAATCGTACCTCTGAAATTTATCAATGGAGGCTACGGATATACCTCGGATGCAATTGAAGCGATTGAATACGCTGAAAAAATGGGAATAAGAATCATAAATTGCAGCTGGGGAGCCTCTGCCTACAATCCTGCTTTATATGATATTATGCAAAATACCGATATCTTGTTTGTTTGTGCCGCTGGCAATAACAGCCAGGATGTTGCCGATGAGTCATTTTACCCTGCTTGCTTTGATCTGTCTAATATCATATCTGTTGCAGCTGTTGATAACCGAGGGAACCTTGCTTCCTTTTCAAATTACGGTTCTTCTATTGATGTTGCCCTCCCCGGTGTCGATATCCTTAGTACCATATCCGACAGCAATTATAGCTTAATGAGCGGAACCTCCATGTCAGCCGCTTATGCTACAGGTATAGCCGCATTATTGTACTCATTAGACAATAACCTCTCTCCTCTGGACATAAAATCAAAGATAATTCAAAGTTCTGATAAATATGAGCAACTTGCAGGGAAAGTGGCATCAGAAGGTATACCAAACGCCTTCATCGCCCTTGGCGGTAATGTATCTGAAGCACGCATATGTTATAGTGATATCATATCGACTCAAGATGTTATCGTAACTGAAGATACTTTGGATACAAATCTCGTAAGTGACTCTCTTGATGATACCGATATCGAAGAGCTGTTATTACCCAATGGATTTTTAGAGAATATGCAGCAATGGGCAATGCTGACAGATGAGAACTCGAGTGACTATGAGATGGTCAGCTCAACAGGTTCAAGTATTGCTGTTAACAAAGAGGAAAATGTTAATGCAGATATAAATACCTCATTATTACGTACTGCTGTCAACGTTAGCTCATCCTTTTATAAATTGGATCCCGTATATCTTAATACGAATTTCACCTTTGAAATGATGTCTGCTACCGTAACAGAGGATGAACATAATTTTAAAAATATCGGATGCTTTCGTACTCGTTCGGATTTATGCGGTATGACTTGGGAAACGAAGGATACTATCAGTCATATGGATCTTCGGTATCCCACGAATAGCGATTTCTCCAATGTACATTTACAATATGATTATGATATTAACGGCTCTACCGCACTCATGGATGCCACAGTTTGTCCAACTCTTACTATAACAACCAATAATGGTGAGATCTATTATGTGAGATTATGGAACTATGTTATAAACAGACCCCTTGATGAATGGGAAATTGGTATAAGCACTCAAAATGAAAATGCTATTGTTTTTCCTGCAGGCAGAGTAGCAGGGGATGCGACTGGCAGCTCTGGAAAAATATCTATAGATTTTGATAATCTATATGCCGGATGGACTCCATATATTAGTGTTAAAAAGCTAGTCAACGAAGATGAGGAAAATCCTATTTATGAATATACCTGGATCGAAAACCCCGACTGGATAAAAGTGCCTGTTGATAATATTGATACAATTATGTGGTCCTTTGTACCTCAAAATTATAACCAATATAGCTCACCAGCATCTCTAGATTATTTATCTTCTTCCATGGAATATGAGGTTAATTTCAGCAATTGGTATGTGACAGGAAATACATATCTGGGTGAAAAAAGTTCCGACAGACAAGTGACCGATGTTCGCATGTGCGACGATTATGATGATATATATAACATGACTCCGGCTAGAGTTGTAAATGAATATAAGGCATTAGGATACGAAGGAATTGTAAATTTTTACATTGGTGCCTCTCACTATTATGATAAAAAATATAACAACGGAGCTATGGAAGTAATATCGGATTACCCGTTTAACTGTGCTTTTGAAGAATGGTATCGTGATTACCTTACGAGATTAAAAGCAAATAATACCGATGTTATCAGTTCTATCTCTATGGAGTCAGTTGACGCACCCTCAAGCTGGTGGCAAAGAGCATGGGATGGGACAGCTGCTACTACTAACTGGACTCCAACGCCTCATTTATTAAGCTTTGTCAATTATGATGTAAAAATATTTTATAAATCATTAGTTCAGAATTTATCCCGCTTATCATCGGAGCAGGGGCTTATTCCCAAAATACAGCTGGGTGAGCCTTGGTGGTGGTATATTGAAATAGGTTCAGAAAAAATACCTTGCTTTTATGACAGTGCAACTCAATATCAATTTAGTGCCGAGATGGGATACACTATGCCTGTTTTTAAAACCTGTGATGACCCTGTTGATGGTTATGGTGAGGTTCTGCAATGGCTGCAAAAGCAAAATGGTGATTTTTCACTTTTTCTCCGTGATTCGATTAAGCAGCTATACCCCTCTGCGGAATTTTCAGTTTTATTTTTTCCTCCCTCCGTTATTGATAAAGATAGAGTGCCGTTGATGATGAGTATCGTGAATTTTCCCAAAGAACAGTGGCAGTATCCCAATCTGGACTTTTTTATGCTTGAAGATTATGATTATCTAATAGAGGGCAGCTTGGATAAGCACAGAGATGCTTTAACCTTTGTTCAGGAAAACCTTGGTTATCCCGAATCCAAAATACATTATTTTTCCGGTTTTGTATTAAATGAGTCCAGTAATTATGTATGGAGTAATATTAACCAGGCTATTAATGACAGTATCAATCAAGGGTTTGCAGAAACTTATGTATGGGCATATGCTCAAGTAAAAAGAGATGGGTGGGAACCACCACAGATCATCAGAACGGATCATCCCTCCGGTCATTATTCTGATCAATTCTACACCTCCTTTTCCTGCGCGGGAGCGGGTATTATTTACACCACAAATGGAACAACACCCAGTTTAACAAATGGTGTTGCATACTATGAACCGGTATATATTAGTAATAATACTACTGTAAAAGCAGTCGCTGTAGTAAACGGAGTTGTAGGCAATGTAGTTAGCTTTCATTATACCACTTCAATGACAGAACCGCAGAATATGACTATTAATATAGACGGTTCTTCAGAGGATTGGAATAGCTTAGGTGCTTTATGTATCGGTCAAGGAAATATCATGGATCTTACAGCAGCTCAGGATGCACAGAAGTTATATCTCCTTGTCAGAGGCACAAATATGAATACTACCAGCAATTTTTATATTGATACGGATGAAAGTTCATCGACAGGGTATCATGTATGGGCTTGGTATGATAGTGGTGCAGATTATATGCTGCAGGATAATGAGTTATATGAATATACCGGTACCGGCGGTGACTGGGCTTGGAGCAAGATTACAACTGCTACTGTAAGTAAATCGTACCTTACAGTTGAAGCTGCTATCAATCTTGCCGATCTAAATTTATCAAAACCTTCCCAAATAAAGGTGGCCTTTGGAAGAGATTATCAGGAGTTTGTACCCAGGGTAGGCAAGAAAATGGCAACGGTTTATACAGAAGTAGCCAATCTTGTCTCTTATGCTGAAGAAATATGGTTAAACCTGGAGATGATCCAGTATTATCAAAATATAATCGATGCACCAATTATTGGCCTATTAACGGAAGAGACACCAACACCTGAAGATGTTGAGAAGTACAAGCTTAATCTTAGGCATGTAGTACAATATCTCCAACTGGAAATACTTGAGAATCCATTAATTGATAAAGATGCTATATCTGCGCAATATCTTGCACAAAACATCATTGACGGTAATGGAATCAGTGCTCTCGATGACGTGCAATTACGCAATTTACTCATAGTCGAAAATCCCATCATTGCTCAAGTATTTGAGGAATATCTGCATGAAGAATGGTTGGAATGCGCCAGTCTGCTTCTAAATCTTGTGCCAATTATCGGAAGTGCCAAAGCAATAGCTGAAGGCATCGTAGGATATGATTTATTGACCGGAAGGCAGTATTGCTGGTGGGAACGAGTGATGAGCGTAACTATGGGCTCTGTGTCCTTAGTAGGAGAAGTAGGGCTATTAGCTGTAGCGATGAAAGACTCCAGGCTTGCACTAAAATTGTCAGAGGTGGCAGTAATAGCGAAGAATGTGAGTGTTAAGATTGTCGCTGAGGCTATTTCAGAAGTAGAAAAATTTGCACCTCTATTGAAAACCGAACGAAGCACTGCATTCTTCTGGTCTGGTAGAACAAATGGTATAGGTGGAGCAGAAAGGGCCTTAGAAATAGCGGGAGGCAAAGGAGGAACAACGCTTGAAAATATAATTGAAACTAAAGGCATTAATATGCCAGAGTGGAATATTAATGACCCAAAATCAATAGAAATGTGGAGGCAAGCTTCTGCAAAATATGCTGAACAAGCTTCTGGAGAGGTAAGGGCTGTTATAGGAAGTAATGTTAGACCTGATAGTGTGTGGTTGGAATATGAACTTCCAGCATTAGAAAGCAACACAAATGTTACAAAGATTACAACCATTGACCCAGAAACTTTAGTAGAAACAATAATTTTTGAGAGGTGATATATATGATATTAGGTGGAACTAATTCTTATGTAAGAGTAGAATTGAATGGCAAAATTGTTAAAATTGAAGGTGAATTACTTGCAAATGGTTTCTTAGCTTATAAGAATACCATTAGAAAATGGGAATCTCCACATGAAAATGAAGTGATTGACCAAGCAACTAAAGATTTAATTATTCAGCATGTACTTGAAGAATCTCAAAAAGCTAACTTTAAAATCGAATTTGAGTAAATGTATAGACGACTAAACCCATTCGCGAGAATAAAATTCCTGCCTAACTCACAAAAGTGCGTAATAGCAAGCCCAGTGCTGCGGTTGTTGATGATACTAATTTAAACAGTTTTCCTTTTGACTCATTAAGGGGTTGAGTTCAAAAAAGATAAATTGGAACAACTGTAAATAGGTTTAAAGTCCCCCGAATGAATACAACTTCGGTGGGAGTTGTACCATGATTGCCAAAGAGAGAATGTTTCAGTTGGCTATAGACCCTTGCTTGATAGGCATTTGAATTATTATATTGAAAAGGGTAATAACCCAAAAATGTTGATTCCCAATCATGACCACCGGCCTAGCCGGTGGTTTGCTCTGCCCCTATAAGGGACTTTTAACTTACAAAATCCGGAAGGCACTATGAGGGATTTGCTACTTGGGGACACACCTGCATAGCTCAAGGTTTATTTTCTCTGTAATGCAAAAAACTATCCTCCTGAAGAAACAATCTTCAAGGGGATAGTTTTTAAATATGTGATAATCATAAAATTAATTTTTATAAGAATTTAAATTGTCTGATTAATTACCTCACCTAATTAATCTATCGATACTAGCTGCGATTAATAATCTAACTCCAGCCCTGCCATACCTCCGGCTTGTAACCAACCGTAGCCTGCTTCCCATTTCTTACAATAGGAGTTTTAAGTAGCTGTTGATTTTCCAACAACTTTTCCTCCTTGTCCTCCTCCAAAAGATATTTCATCAGAGCCAAAGTATTCTTATCCTTACCATTTTCATCAATCATAGCGCTAATACCACCTACCGATTGCTTGACACTGGTGTATTCGCCCTTACTTAACCCTTTTTCCTTTAAATCTATAAATTGAAACTTCACATTACGCTCTTTAAAATACCTCTCTGCCTTTTTGGTATCAAAGCATTTTTTCGTTCCAAATATCTGTATGTTCATGAGTATGCAACCTCCTGTGATAAAACTATAATTCCTTGATTTATAATTACTTTAAGATAAGCTACTTTTACTAATTAATTCCCTACGCACAAAAGAGAGCAAATAACAGAAAGACCTAGGGAGAAATAAGCAGTTGAAAGTAGCTACTCATATAAATCCTGGATTGCTTCTATCAAAGCAGGAACAACTTGTTTTTTTCTGGACATAATTCCTTTCAGATACATGGAATATTCATCCCCTTCCACTTCAAATGCATCTTGAGCTATCTCCCTTGCCTTTTCTCCATAATAAATCAGCTTTGTTGACTCCTCCAGGATACTGGTTAGCATAAAATACGCAATTTCTGTTTCAGATTCTGTATATTTGGCTTTCATATACTCGGTTATTTTAAGCTTAATGTTTTCTAATTCATCGTTATTGATGGTATTAATCTGTCCAATGAACAAATGTTTGTCATCAACATTAAACACTTTAAAATCCTGATGAAAGATTTCTTCACCTGTTTTCTCCTTCAAATCACTTCCCGCTTTAAACATCTCTTTTGCATATTCTTTACTATCTATGTTTGCAATTTTAGCAAGAGCTTCTGCTGCTGTTCTGTCTATCTCAGTACAGGTTACGGAAGAGTAAAGTAAGGTGTCGGATATAATAGCTGAACATAATAAGCCTGCAATATTCGTAGGAATCTCGATTCCCTTTTCGCAAAACATCTGATATATGATAGTAGCTGTACATCCTAAAGGCTGGTTCCGGAAATAGACTGGATTAATGGTTTCAATCGTGCCTAGTCTATGGTGATCAATAATCTCCAGAATTTCAGCTCCCATAATTCCATCCGGAGCTTGACCTTTTTCATTATGATCAACAAGTATTATTTTTTTCTTAGATACATTTAATAAATTTCTTCTGGAAATCACTCCTAAATAATTTTTGTAATTATCCAACACCGGAAAGTATCTGTGCCTATACTTCGCCATAACATTTTTTATGTCCTCTATATAATCCTCTGTTTGAAAAGAAATAAGATTCTTTGTACACATAAAATACTTAATAGGCATACTTTGATTGATAAGTCTTGCTACCGTATAGGTATCATGTGGGGAGCTGATGATTGTACATTTATGTTCCTTTGCTATTTTTTTAATGGTCATTGAAACAGACGCACCTTCACACACCACAATACATGCCGCATCCATTTCTATTGCACATAGCTGTGACTCATAGCGATTTCCAAGTATGACCATATCTCCCTTATCAATTAAGTTTTCCATAAGGTCAGGGTTTGCTGCTGCGATTAGGACTTTTCCTTGACTAAAATGTATATCGTCACTGCCCACGACCAATTCTCCGTCAAGTGTTTCTATAATATTCTTATAATGTGTATCCGCTGTCGACAGAATTCTACTATCATAGATATCCATATAGGATTGGGCAATATCTTCCGTAGTAATTAATCCAATCAGCTTTTTTTCTTGAGTGATGGGAAGTGTTGTCACATTTAATTCCTTCATTAATGACCAGGCTTTTTTTAAAGAGATACCCTGATCAACACCTTCCACCTTCCTTATTTCCATATCTATTACCTGAGTTCCCGCTTCTTTCATAAGTTCCGGTTCTTCCATTGAAAATCGGTTTAATACGAACCTTGTCTCATCACTTAACTTACCGGATCTCATTGGAATGTATTCAAAGTCATCTGTTTTATTCTTTAAATAGGCATATGAAATAGCCGAGCAGATTGAATCTGTATCCGGATTCTTGTGCCCAATAACAAAAACTTTTTGTTTTTTCATCCTGAAAGCCCCCCCTAATCGTTTGCTAAAGACACTATAAATCTATAGAAAATCTTTATATTGTTGTTTGTTATATAGTATCCTTCTGATTTGTATTGTTCCATCCTAAACTGCAAAGAATACTATATAATTGACCACTATAAGGTAACGATATTCCTTTCGTCTTAGTACTTCTTCTCTGAAAAGTGCATACCTCTTTGGATTGCTTGATAGCTTAGATATTTCAGATATAATAAGATCATAGAATATTATTGCAGTTTCAATATGGAACTGATTTAAATACGTAACAACCTCCTCAAGATCACCCTGCGCTTTCCTGTAAGTGTTTATCTTATATTACTCCATTGACTTTACCTCGTAACTCCTTGGCAAATTCAAAAAAGTCCACACCCTTATCATTATCTATAATGTCTTCTTCTGCTTCTGTTAATTTTGAATATAGCCTCTCCTCTCAAAATTATTACCCAAATAATATCATAATTTTGATATTTAGTAAATAATTCAAAATTAATTGTATTCGACCTTACTTAATCCCTTTTCCTTGAGATCTATGAACTGAAGCTTCACATTTCGTTCTTTAAAATATCGTTCCGCTTTCTTTGTATCAAAACATTTCTTTGTACCAAATATTTGAATATTCATAGCGGTAGAAGCCTCCTTATAAATTTGCAATATCAATACTTCTTCATACTTTATAATACTTTATAATGATTTTATACTAACGCAGTGCCATATTCAACAACTGTCAACAGTCTCTGATTACCACAGAATAAAATTAACATAAGCCACATGAACAATCTCCTTATTCAAAAATTCTGGTTGATACCAATTACAAAAATGAACCCATCCTGTTAGTTTTATTATCACTAACACTTTGGATTCATCCTTTTAACAACCTTTTTATCACATCCCTGCGCCAGGGACTCTCTAGGATCTATCTGTTATACTGACAAATACATCTTAACAATCTCCTCGCTTAGCTCTTTCATTTCCCCCTGTGCCACTACGGTTCCCTTCTGCATAATTACAAAATTCTCCGCCAGCTTTCTGGCAAACTTAAGATTTTGTTCAACTACTGCTATTGTTATCCCTGTTTCCTTAGCTATCTTTTTTAAAATATCCGCTATCTCCATAACCACATTGGGCTGAATTCCTTCCGTTGGCTCATCTAACAGAATCATTTTCGGTTGACCCATGAGACAACGAGCAATTGCCAGCTGTTGTTGGAGGCCTCCAGATAATAAGCCTCCGTTCCGGTTCATATGGACACGAAGGGCTGGAAAATACCCCAGAACCCACTCCTTTTTCTCCTCCACCTTGATGCTTTTATGTCCCATGGCTCCTAGTTCCAGGTTTTCGTTTACCGTGAGAAGGGGAATAATTTCTCTTCCTTGAGGAACATACCCAAGCCCTACGAGTGAACGCTTAAAGGTTTTCATTTTAGTAATGTCCTTGCCATCAAAGATCAGCTTTCCCGAGTTCAGGGGGAGAACTCCCATGGCACTTTTTAAAAATGTCGTTTTTCCGACCCCATTCCGACCAAGGATTGCTGTTATGCTTCCTTCTTTTATATGTAGTGAAAGATTATTAATTACCCGGCTCTTACCATAGCTTACATTTATCTCCGCAGCTTCAAACATATGCTTCACCTCAATCCTCTTTCAGATATACTGCAATAACCTCTTCATTATTTTGAATCTCTTCCATGGTTCCTTCCGCAAGAACATGCCCATAATTCAGTACCGTTACATACTCTGCAACCTGTCGTACAAAATCCATATCGTGCTCTACCACGATTAAGGTATGTTCTCCCTTTAACCTCTTAATCATCTCTCCGGTCTTATAGGTCTCATCCGCAGTCATCCCGGCAGTGGGTTCATCTAGTATAATCAGTTTTGGATTTTGTGCTACTACCATTCCAATTTCAAGCCATTGCCTCTGACCGTGGGACAGATCACTCGCCATAAAATGCCGATAATCATATAAATCAATCACTCTTAGAATTTCCGATACCTTTTCCATAAAAGAGGTTGATTTATGAAAAAACACACACCTCATCATGCTGCTGTAGCCTTCCATAGCTATTTCAATATTTTCCTTAACCGTCATATTGTCAAAGACATTTGGTCCTTGAAATTTTCTGCCGATATGGTATTTCCTTGTAATCTCTGTTGTTGATTTACCGGTAATATTTACTCCTTCAAATAACACAATTCCAGCGGTGGGTATGGATTTTCCGGTAACAAGATCCATGAAGGTTGTTTTTCCGGCTCCATTAGGGCCAATAATAACATGAAGCTCTCCCTCCTGAATTTTCATATTGACATCTGTCAGTGCCTGAAACCCATTAAACTCTACTGAGAGCTGCCTCACCTCAAGCAATATTCTTTCCCGATTACTCATGATAAGCCACCTCCTCCTTCCGTAGAATTTTCTCCTTTTGCAGAATTTTTTCTTTTTGACTGCGATCCTTGTGCTTTTGCTGCATATCAATTATAGTTCCAACGATACCTTTCGGTATGGTAAATACGATCAACAGGATTAAAAATCCAAGCACCATCTTCCAGTATTGGGTAAAATCGGCTGAAATACCAGAAAACACAGAATTAAGCTTTGTCTCCGTGATCTGAAGCACCAGTGTTCCAACCATGGCTCCTGTAAGGTTTCCACGCCCGCCGATGGCTATCCATACCAGCACCAGTGTTGCCAGTGTAATCCCTACCGCTGAGGAATTAATGTTGCCCTGGGTTCTTATATAAAGTACACCTGCAAGTCCTGCAATCATACCGCTAATTGTATAGATCAGAAGTTTGAAGGCGGATGGTTTATAACCAAAAAAGGTCAGCCTTGCTTCATTTTCACGAACTGCTTGAAGCACTTTTCCTATTCTGGAATTCACAATCACCAGACAGATTGTATAGGCAAGAATTAAAAAAGCGAGTACTACATAATAAAAAGTAAAGTCATCCAGCCTTGCTTCTTTGGAGTTTGCTATAATAGTTCTGGAGGTTACAGAAATACCACTGTTACCATGAGTATATTTGCTCTGGTTAATTACAAAGAGCTCTGCAACTCCTGAAAGTGCAAGCGTAATTAAGGAGAAAAATACACCTTTAATTTTCCCTGTGAACATAAAGAAGCCAATAAGCAGGGAAATAAGAGCGGGCAACACCAGTGCCATAATAAAGGCACCAACTTCTGAACTTAGTGGCAGAAGAAACCACGGGAGCCGGTCAAAGTCTACCCAGTCAGCCTTATTGATATATGCGCAGGAGATTCCTACCATGTATCCGCCTGCGCCAAAGAGTACACTATGTCCCATACTCATTAGTCCGGTGTAACCCCAGAGCAGATCCAGTGAAAGTGCAAACATGATATAAGCCATAATCCCAGACATTACGTAAACCCAATAGGTACTGCAAAAGATCGGAAATACCAGCAGGAATATGAGAATAATAAAGTCTAAATATCGGTTTACAGGTAAATCCTTAAATCTATTTGAAATATTTTTTTTATTTTCCATATTAGTTATCTCCTTCCCTTCGGCGTAAACAATCCTTCCGGCTTAAATCTAACAATGACAATAACAATAATCAGTACAACAATTTGAGCTGTTACACTGTTGCTGTAGCCGCTGATCAGTGAAATTGCTTCCTGAATAATAAAGGAGGAAGCTACTGTTCCAAAAAGGGAAGAAACCCCGCCCATAACAACGTTCATGAAAGTGCTAGTCAGCCAGCTCTCACCAAGAGAATATGTGATGGCCGTCAGAGGAGCTATGGCCGCGCCGGCAAGTCCGGCAAGCCCGATACCGTGGGAAAAGGTAATGCTGTCTACTTTCCTGGTATCAATACCAAGGCATTCTGTCATTGTACGGTTCTGTGTCGTAGATCGTATCTTAAGACCCATTGTTGTTTTATTAATCAAAATCAAAGTCCCGACCAAAGCGATAATAGAGATTGCACATAGGATAAGCTTGTAAGACTCAATATAAATGGAGCCCAAATGAATTACTGTAGTAACGGGATACTCAACCTGTTTATATGATTTTCCAAACACGATAAGCGCCAGCTGTTTCAGAATAATTGAAATTCCATAGGTTGCCAGCAGGGTTTCTGACATTTTCCCGTAAAAATGTCGGATAATTACACGTTCCAAAAACATTCCAAATAAAAAGCAAATAAGATATGCAAGTATTAAAGTAATTACAAACGGGATATGCAGCACTGCATAAAGATAATAGCAAATAAATGCTCCTGACATGAGCATTTCCGTATGTGCCAGATTGACAATCTTCATGTAGCCCATAATGATTACAAGTCCTAAGGAGGTTAGGAGAAGAATAAAGGAGCTGCACACACCCGATACCAGCAGCTGACCAATCAGAGAAGCATTCATAGTAACTCACCCCTTCACAAAAATGTATGGAGCAGCAAATAAATGATATGCTGCTTCCATTGTCATGACCTAAAAATATATTTTGCTGTTTATCATGACAAGGGTGGAAAATCGGTTTTCCCGATTTCCACCCTTGGAAATATTATTCACTTACCGGAATTGGCTTAATTACATCGTCACTTTCAAAAACTGTTGCAATGGTACCATCTCCCTGAACCAAACCAATTCTTGCCTTGCAATAAATGTGGTGGGTTTCAGCGTCTACGGTAATTGTTCCCTGTGGTGCATCAAAGGTTAAATTATCGAAATTAGATAAGATATTCTCCGTTGAAATGTCATCACCGCATTTCTCCAGAGCCTTTGAAAGTAAATAAACAGAATTATAAGAAGCTTCGCCAACTGCTGTTACAGATGCCGCCTTATCCTCACCAAATTCTTTTCCATAGGCTTCTAAGAAGGTCTTATTCGCTTGAGAATCAATGGAGTTAAAGTAATTTACAGAAGCATAGGTTCCCACTGCCGCAGCTCCAAGGGCTGTGGAAAAGGACTCATCCATGATGAAAGATGCAATGGTATATTTGTCTGATAATCCTGCCGCTGCAAACTGTGTATAGAAGGCAGTACCGCTGTCACCATTTAAGTTAGCGTAAATAACGCAGCCATCATCACCGCAGGTATTTTTAATCTTTGCTATGATATCCGAAAACTCAGTGGTATTGGAGGATACCAGCTCATTTCCTACTACATTACCTCCCAGCTCATTTACCAGTGCATTCGCCTGTTCGTTAATACCGGCTGCATAGGTAGTATCCGTTCCGATTAAGTAGAAATTGTTTGATACATTCTCCAGAAGATAAGGTACGAATAAATCTCCCTGTTGATTAGGTACCGCACCAGTGTATACTACGTATTCATTAGGTGTCTCTCCTTCATAGAAGGTTGGATAAACAAGCGGAATCTCATATTCCTCCAGAACCGGCTCTACGGCTACTCTTGAAGATGAGGTGTAAAGACCTACGATTGCAGTAACCTTATCCTCCAGAATTAACTCCTTTACTACCTTTACCGCCTTATCTGCATCAGTTGCATAATCCTTTACCACATATTCAATTTTCTTACCACTAATTCCGCCCTTCACATTGATCTGATTAATTGCCAGAACAGCGGAATTATACATACATTCCTCACTGATTGCCGTCCCTCCGGTCAACGAAAACACCAAACCCAGCTTAATGGTATCCGATGCTGCATCTTTTTTCCCACATCCGGTGAACATTGCCACCAACAGAGCAGACACTAAAAGCAATGATGTGATTTTCTTTACTACTTTCATAATAATTCTCCTTCCTTATACATTGTTTACATTAGTTAAAACTTAACGGCTGCAACAGCCGGAGTCTTTTCCATAATTGTCTTACCGTTATGAACCGATAAAACAACAGGGCTTTGGAAACGTATCACTTCATAATCATCCTTTCCATCTAGCAATATGAAGTTCGCAGGTTTTCCAACTTCAATTCCATAGGACTCTAAAACGCAGAGGTTTTTAGCTCCATTGATTGATATAAAATCCAGGCAGTGGTTTAAGTCCTCGTAACCCATCATATGTCCCGCATGAATTCCCATCTCAAGAACTCGTAACAGATTTCCTACACCAATCGGATACCAGGGATCCGCGATGGAATCCTGTCCCAGGGCAATATTCATTCCCGCGTCTGCTATTTCTTTAATTCTGGTGATCCCCCTTCTCTTAGGGAAAGAATCAAATCTTCCCTGTAGATGCGTGCTTTCTGTAGGACAGGAATTAAATCTAATTCCTGATTCCTTCAACAATCGGAATAACTTGCTGCAATATGCATCATTATAGGAGCCCATGGCACAAGTATGTGCCGCAACAGTTCTGGCACCCCATTCTCGCTGCCAGGCCTCTGTAGCCAGACTTTCCAGACATCTGGATTGTTCATCATCCGTCTCGTCACAGTGAACATCAACCATCGCATCATATTTTTCCGCCAACTCGAACATAAATTGGATGGACTGGATTCCTAACTCCCTGGTAAATTCATAATGAGGTATCCCTCCGACACAGTTGGTTCCCATATCCATTGCTTTTATCATAAGCTCTTTGCCGCCTCTAACGGACATTATACCATTCTGGGGAAAGGCAACTGTTTGAAGCTCTATAATTCCTTTCAGCTCTTCCTTTAATTCCTCCAGGGCCTCGACTCCTTTCATGGAAGTCTCTGTTACATCTACATGGGTTCTGACGAACTGAACACCATGCTCTGCCATTAGTCTTAAAGCCGTCTTTGCTCTTTCCTTAATCTCTGATACAACGAGAGGCTGTGTTGTCTTGTATTCATGCCAGGTACTAATTCCTTCAAATAAAGTTCCGGACATATTATAATGAGGAATTCCCGCTGTCAAAACACAGTCCAGATGAATATGTGGTTCTACAAAAGGAGGCATGAGCATTCGTCCCTTGGCCAAATATGCGTCCACTGGTACCTCCTTCTTACCTTGCTCTATAATTGAGGTAAAGGTACCTTTTTCGTAAGTCACATCGTAAAGACCTTCTCTTCCCCTGATTCTACATCCTGCTATTACCATTTGTTATCTCCTTCCTGATACCACTCTTCTGTTCTTTTCCATGTATCTGCATTAAATCTTTGGACGAGCTAATCATAATTGTCCATAGTACTCCAGAGCTTTAAAAATGTTATAAAATTCATTTCTCACCTCTATTGCATTAATATTAGTATCTAAAAGTGCGCTTATCTTTTTTAGACGGTTAATCATTGTGTTTCTATGTATATACATATCTTTTGATGTATGAAGGGTATCATTATTACATTTCAGATAGCTTTGTAAGGTTCTTACATACTCAGATTTTAGTACTTTATCAGCCTCCGTTAAGGGTTGCAGCTTCATCCAGCAATAGGCCAGAATATCCTCCTCCTGCTTCCCTGATAACATCAGTTCAAACAAGGACTGTTCTGCAAAATCCTCATGCCCCCTATTCTTCTCCCTGTCATTTACAATAAATCTTGATATCTCCTGTGTGATATCAATAAGTTTTAAACGAAAGGGAATTTTAAATAACGGAAGGGAATGCTCATCAGAAAATCTTATCACTGATTTGGGAATGGATTTGATATAGTCCTCTCCTTGGAGCATGACCACACCTGCGATATCATTTCGACTTGCTTCCTCCATCAAGACCAAAAGTCCTCGTTCAGAGTTATCTTCTTTCGCACCAATGACGAAAATCAGCTCTCCTCCATGAATCCATTCCGAGATTGTATCCATGTTTTTGATAAATGGCCAGCTGACAGGATGATCAAGCCCCGTTCCGCCGCCAAGAAGTTTCAGATTAGTGCATATGTCCAGATTCATTATGTCTCTGCAACTTACCATAGACGCTTCCCCTCACTTTTTATTGCTTAAAAATAAGCCACCCGCACAGATAATTAAAACACTCCGTTGTGCATGTGGCTAATTTTAACAATAAGAAAGGCGTTAGATATCTCTATCTAACGCCCTTGTTATTGTTTTGTTTCTTATGTTGTGTCTGATTGTATGATAAAAAATCTTATCTGTCAATGTACTCCGTGCACATTTAGAGCACCATTTTCCATCAGGCTCATTCCATACTTCATAATATTCTACTCTACCTTTAAAATGAGCCGCTGTTTCTCTTACATGGTTATTCCAAGCTTGTTTTTCTTCAACTGTATGGATTTGGGGACATCCTACTGCTCCAAACTCTTTTCTTGCCAGGACGATAAAACTGCAGCTATTGCATTATTTGCAACAACTGCAGCCACCAAGAAACATTTATAGTTATAAAATTATCATAAGTAATTTAATTCTGCATATCTTTCCTCACCGCTTCATCAGACATAAGTGCTTTCTTCGTAATCGATTTTATCGGAACACCGTCCTCGGTATAATCCTCCTTAAATGTATCATACTTCTTCGGATTCATTGTAACCTTTATAAGTGCTACACAAATCATTACCTCTAATATAAGTGCTGGTCCTCCACCAAGATTTGAAAGCATTTTTATCCCATCTATACCTGCTGAAGTAATCATAACCCAGGTAACAGTTCCAATAATTATCCCCCAAAATATCTTCATTTTTATAGATGGCTCAGGATCTTTGGGAGATATTCCTGTTGTACTCATACCTCCAAGGGTTGTGGTATAGGCATCTGATCCAGTTACATAGGATAAAAACATGCAGACTATGAAAATTGGAATGATGATAAAAGCCAGAGGATATTGGTCAAAAAATGCATATACCGCAAACTCAGGACCTTCTGCAACAGCTTTCATTAAATTACCCTGAGTGAGCTCCATCTTAATTGCAGCTCCACCAAAAATTATCATCCAAACAATGTCAAATAATGCAGGCAATAGGAACAGTACAGTAAGCGCCTTTCTGACAGTTTGCCCATAGGAGATTCTCCCAAGGAACATGCCGGATATAGGTGCCCAAGCCAACCAATTACACCAGTAGAAGATCGTCCACCAGCCTGCCCATGGATCATTTGCAGCTGCTCCGGTAAAGGACGCTTTTGTAAAGAATGTCTGTAGATGATTTGCAAAAGATTCAACGCCTAAGTTTAGCATAAAAAATGTTGGTCCAAATACAAACACAAATACAGCCAGAAATAAAAATACAACAAAATTAATTTCTGAAAGTCTCTTGATACCATTAAAAAGGCCTGTTATGGATGACAGTACAAAGGTAGCCACGATAGCAATATCTACCATTGCCCATAAAAATGCACCTGTCTGAATACCTGTCAGATACTTAAGACCCCCAGAAATTGATAACACACCCGTTCCTAAAGATGCCGCCATCCCCGCAATAAGTGCATACATGCAGACAGCATCAATCCCTTGAGCCCATTTTCCAAGGATTTTATCTCCGAAAATAGGGGTCAACGTTGATGCAAGTGTATATGGCTTTTTCATATTATAATAAGCGAAGGCGAACATAATAGAGGGAACCGCATAGATAGCAAGTGGCAGGAAACCCCAATGTGTAAAAAGAGAGGACATGGCAAACACAGCTGCTTCTGGACTATTTGGTGTGATATGGAGGGATTCCGGCGGTGCGGTTAAATGATAAAGTGGTTCTGATGTGCCCCAAAAAAGAATCCCAATGGCAATAATACTGGTTAATGTGATAGAAAAATACCTTACATTGTCGAGCATGGGTGCTGCATCCCGTCCGCCAATTCTAACATCCCCAAATTTAGAAAAAATAATATATATGGTTACGCCCAACATGATTAAAACGCCAAGGCAAAATGCCCAGGAGAAATTCCCCATAAGCTTTGAATTAGCATTCGCAATCATTGTTGTAAAGCCCTCTTGATCAATAAAGTTATAGGCACACGCTACTAGAAATAATATGACTGGCGGCCAAAATGCAATAGGTCTAATTTTTTTCATAATACGCCTCCTCACAGGGACATACCCTTATGTTAATAATTCTTACTACAAATTCCAACCACCCTGGTAATTTGTTTACAAAGCAACCGATGGATTACATCAGTTGCTTTGTATCTTACTTATTTAAAAGGCGACTAAGATTGCTTGTATAATATATGGTGTGAAATTTTAAGGAGTTCATCCGTATGGTCTACAATTTTACTGTAAACTTTTTCATTTATTTCTTTATATAATGTTACATTTTCTTTGATTGGAAAGAAGGTATCTCTTCTTTTCACCATATGGTCAATTGCTGCTTGTCTATTTTTATAAATCCCTAAGGCCAAAGCCGTGCAAATCGCTGCACCCATGCTTGCAGAACCATTAATTACATTCCTATAGGCAGGCACTCCGAAGACATCTGCAAATATCTGCATAAATAAGTCACCATTGGAGCCTCCACCACTAACTACAATGTTAGTCAGCTTAACACCTCTTTCCTCACACATAGCCTGTGCATGGTTTTTCATGGTCATTGCGATACCTTCAAGCACAGATCGGAACATATGTGGACCTTTATGCTTGCCATTGAAGCCAATCATGATCCCTCTCTCATGTAAATGAGAAGGTCTTGCCAGCCAATGTAGTACTGTATAAAGTCCATCACTACCAGGATTGACTTCAGATGATAATACATTCAGATATGTCTCAGGTGACATACCCTGTGCTTCTGCTTCTTTGACAATATCACTACCTAAGAGATCTTTTATCCAGGTCACAGTCGACATACCTCTGCGAATACCGTTGCTTTCATATAGATATTCACCTGGTGTCGCCCCCGGATTACTCCAGAAACTTACTGTATCAGCCTTATTTTCTTCTCCTACCATCATAGAGGTTATATAGGTACCCAGAGATACTAATACTGTTCCGTCATTGACTAAACCTGCTCCAAGACCTTCAACTGCCTTATCATTGGAAGTTGCCACTACCGGTAACCCCACTGGAATTCCAGTAACTTCAGATGCTTCAGAGGTCACATATCCTAAAATACTGGCTGGATCAACCAATTCAAAAAGCATTTCTCTCGGTATCATATAAGCGTCAAATTTCTCAGAATCTTCATACCAATCCAATGTTTCATAATCAATTGGCCATGGTCCTACATAGTTGGCCCTTGTATCTTTGGTTTCACCTGTCATTCTATATGTTAGATATCCCGTGGTGGTGGTCACATATCGAACGCTATCGTTCTCGTGTTCATAAGGTCTCGATAATCGAATATCCATCCAACTTTGCACTGGTGCTGCCAAGTTACCGTCTTTTCTAACGAGTGCACG
>JASGEU010000225.1:0-7668 GCA_047606065.1 Mobilitalea sp. | reverse complement strand
ATATGATGGCAGAAATGAATTTGGAATCCCATGGCTCCTGGCAGAAGATGGGTAGAATAGATCCTTCCTGGAATGTACCCGGCAGTATTCCGCAATGGAAAGAGATTGTCCTTGACCGTGCAAGAACGAACTTTGAAACCTTCAAAAATCACACCTCAATTTTGTTTTGGTCACTTGGAAACGAATCCTATGCCGGAGATAATATTGAACATGCAAATCGGTATTATAAGGAGATTGATAACAGCCGCTTAGTTCACTATGAAGGGGTATTCCATAACAGAAATTATAATGACACAATATCGGATGTGGAGAGTCGTATGTATGCATCTCCTCAAAGTATTGCTGAATATCTGGAAGCCAGCCCACAGAAACCATTTATCTTGTGTGAATACATGCATGATATGGGGAATTCCTTGGGCGGCATGAAATCCTATATAGATTTAATTGATATGTTTGAAATGTATCAGGGTGGTTTTATCTGGGATTATATTGATCAGGCACTCTTTGTTCAGGATGAAATTACTGGAGAAAAAGTATTAAGGTATGGTGGAGACTTCGATGATCGGCCATCTGATTATGAATTCTCGGGGAATGGCATTGTATTTGCAGACCGTACTGAAAAACCAGCATTGCAGGAGGTGAGATACTATTATGGATTGCATAAATAAGGAGCTTCAGGGGCAAGAAAAAAGACTTCAGCTAGTGTATGGCGATTGTACCTTGGGGGTACATGGAGAGGATTTTCATTATATATTTTCTTATCAATATGGTGGTCTGGAATCCCTTGTTATTGACGGCAGAGAATGGTTATATCGCACTCCTAAGCCTACTTTCTGGCGTGCCACCACGGACAATGACAGAGGCAATAAGTTCCCTTTGCGTTCCGGTATGTGGTTAAGTGCAGATATGTTCATAGAAAGCATAGCAGTTGAGGTTATAGTGGATGGGCAACAGATTGAATTACCCCTTGCACCTGTGAATAATCAGTATACAAAAGATGAAACAGCACAGACGCTTAAAATTATCTATACCTATAAGACCATTACCACACCAGCTACAGAGGTTGTTGCGGCATATGAAGTATCTTCCTGCGGTGAGATTGAGGTAAAGGTTCAGTATCATGGAAAGGCGGAATTGCCGGAACTTCCTGTGTTCGGAATGCGTTTTATTATGCCGACCAAGGCAATCGGATATCGGTATGAAGGGTTATCCGGTGAAACTTATCCTGATCGTATGGCAGGAGGAATTCCAGGAATTTATGAAATAGAAGGGCTTCCTGTAACCAAATACTTAGTTCCGCAGGATTGTAACGTTCATATGAAAACAAAGTGGTTGGAAGTATACCGCAACACCACGAAGGATAACACTTATCAGAGCAACAAAACCTTTGGACTTAGATTTTCACAAGGTGACAAAGAGTTTGCCTTCACCTGTCTCCCTTATACAGCAGAGGAACTGGAAAATGCTACCCATCAGGAAGAACTCCCGTTAGCCAGAAGAACAGTGGTATGTATTCTTGGTGCTGTCAGAGGAGTAGGAGGCATTGATAGCTGGGGAGCAGATGTGGAAGCAGATTATCATATTGATGCAGGTAAGGATATCACATATTCCTTTAAGATTACCAAAGCAGAAATGCTGTAAATATACTCAGAATTTAAGGTATTATAATTGAATAGAATATGAATTGATATGTAAACCCATACATTATTTAAAAGAACTTCAAACTGAAATTCCCATGAATTTCAGCTTGAAGTTCTTTCTGCATATAAGCAATTTTCTTTCAATCATACCTCATTGACACAATGATTTTATTGGTATATCATCAATACATACCTACAAATCATATAGAAAAAATAGGAGATGGATGCAGTTGCCCAAGAGTAAATTGACATCGTAATTTAGGGGGGATTAGAAAATAAAAGCTATATTGAATAATATTATATGCCTTAGAAAATTAAATTGAAGAAACGAGATAACGATGAAAACTCAAAAGAATATCTACAAAGTATATGCAATGATTACAATTATCATCTGGGTCTTAGCATATATATTTACAAAAATCGGGCTGGAGCACTTTTCGGCTCTTTCTTTAAGTGTATTGAGGTATGTGGTAGCCTCCATCTATCTAATCTTTGTATTAGTAATTAAGAAAGTTCCCCTTCCTAAACTCAAAGACCTGCCAATTATATTTTTGACCGGAGTTTTTGGATTTGCCCTCTATGTGGTGACCTTTAATATTGGTGCAGCTAGTGTAACTGCGGCAACCTCCAGTATTATCATTTCCACCACGCCAGTTATAACAGCAGTAATAGCAAATTTTTGCTTTGGTGAAAGATTAAGTAAAATGAAATGGTTTGCAGTTGCAATACAACTAGTGGGAGTGATTATCATCTGTTTATGGGATGGTGTTCTGTCCATTAATTCGGGTATTTACTGGATCTTGATTGCTGCTGTATCCTTCAGCATCTATAATATTTTACAACGAAAGCTAACACAACGTTACACACCAGTTCAGACAACCTCCTACAGTATGCTTACGTCCACTGTACTGCTGCTGGTATTTCTGCCAAATTCAATACCAGAGCTTAGTGTGGCATCACCAATAGCAATTATCAGTGTATTAATATTAGGAATTGGATGTAGCGGAGTCGCTTATACCTTATGGTCAAGAGCAATAGCTTTGGCACCAAAGACCAGTGATGTAACGAATTATATTTTTGTATCTCCCTTTCTTACTGCTGTATTAGGTGCCATTATGTTGGGAGAATTTCCTAATATGGGAACAGTAATAGGAGGCTTGATTGTTATGCTTGGTCTGCTTCTGTTTGAAATGAAAGATAGATTTGTGCTGCATTTAAACGCTCGTTGAATTGTACATAAAAATCTTGATTAGCATCATAGGGGGTTAGATAAAAAGTCTTTAGCAGGTACATTGTGATTGCCTTGACCTTACTATCCTCCTGGGTGCTTTTTAATAGGGCTTGTACATCTTTTATAAAATAGTGCCAGTCAATGATAAACTGTTCATTGTTCTTATAGTCTGGGGTATCGATCCACTTACGAACCTTTATCTTGGTTCTGTTCTCACTTCTGCATTCATGAATCTGCAGAAAATATTGAAAAGAATTGTTCTCATAGTATCTACCGAGAGGAAATAATCTGCAAATCCCAGGACGAAAGGAGTGAATACTGCATCGTCCATGAGCATCAAGAAAAGCACACTGCTCTGAAGTTCCTGCCATTTTAAGATTGGGCAGAATGATTCCATCCACAATATTTAATTCTATTTTATTCTGTAACAATTCTTCAAAAGATAAGCTAAGATTATTTATTAAACGAAAAACATCGAATGGGTCTAAGATGATAGACTTTCCCATGCCCTGGCAGCAGGCGGAGCAGCCTTTACAGTCATGGCAGTCTGCCTTAACCAAGTCATTGATTCCATATAACTTACCATCGGATATTTCATTAAGACTAACTTCTCTAATCATTTTCTTTCCTCACGTATTTCAAAATTCATTGTAAAACAAGTAGATACTTGATACCTGTCTGTATGCTCTAAGCAAAACATAGAAAAACGCTAAAAGGCTGATACCAATTGTAGCGTTTTAGCGTTTTCCTATTCTATTATAATACATTTTCAAGCAAATTGAAATTAGAATTAGAAGCTTACCTTGTATAATGCCAGAAATCAACGGGTGATTCAGCATTGTAATAGATACTCATAAGATAGAAGTCACCGTTACTGCCTACTAGAAAGCTGGTAAATTGATTAATCATATTGCTGAAAGCTTCATATTTAGAACCATCTAATAATTGGTAGAATTCTGACTTTAAACAATCGGTTACATAAATTCCGGAATGTCTAAGGAAATATACTTTTCCATCCCTAATATCCGTATCATAAGTATAACTATCGTAGGGTTGGCCTGTCATATGATAATTTAATTCATAAGTAGTCAATTCTTTGCATTTTGTAGTATCTATTGTATTCACCAGCTCATAGGTGTTAACATCATATACAAATACCTCGTGAAAGGAGTCTGCCGTTATTATATAGTAATTACCATCACTTTTTGGAGTAAGATAGGATACTTCGGTTTCAAAAGTAATTACTTTATTTATCACGTTATCGTCTATATTGATAAATTTAATTTCACTATGTTTCCAGGTTTTATTTTCGTACTTATCAAAGAACAATGCTAGTGTATTTTTTTTAACCAGAATGTAGTTTTGATAAACAAGGTCATCCTCATCATAATCACCAACACAAATTCTTGAAATTATATTGCCCTTTGTATTCATTTTTACAATAAATAATTTATCATTGGAAATTTTAGAATAAAGCGAAGTTTTACCAATTTCAGCATATATGTTACCATCCTCATCTTCATAAGGAGAATAGAATTTTTGCTTGTAACCTAACAGCTCTTCTTTAAAGGTTTTGTTATTATCAAGATAACTTCTCCTCATTGCGCCTATATATTTTGTACCATTCACTAAATCGTCCGTAGTTCCAGTAAAAAAGTTGGTATAAAGATTAAATTCTCTTTCATAAGATTTTGTAAAATCCCAGGTAACACCCGCAATGTCCTCGGTATATTTATAAACTTTAAGATATGATTCCTTATAGGTGTGTGTCAATGAGGTATCTGCCAAGGGACTGTTCACAGACAATTCGGAGTCTATGGAAATTGGCATATAGGTGGGAGTTGGCACTTTTGTAGGTTCTAGTTTATTATCGTTTTTGGTGGGGTTAGTTTCTTTTTTCTCATCAGGTTTTAACTTGGGAGTTGGTGTAGGTTGTTTCTTATCATCTTTCGTAGACGTTTTGTCTTGATTATCCTCTTTTTTACCCTCATTTTTATTCTCTGTGTTTGTGGTAGAGTTGTTAGTAGTTTCTTTTTCGCTGTCCAACTCTGGTGTATCATTTTTAATGTCAGGCACGTTTGGTGTAACCACAGGATTCCCTGTAGGTGTTGGTGAGGGTTTATCTAGTAGTGTATCACTTGGTTTATTATTAATAAGACTTTCATCGGTACCATTCGTGTCACTTACATTGCTATTATTCTCAATTACTGGTTCATAAGATTTTTTAGCACTACTGCATGAGGTTAAAACTAATACAAAAATTAATGCTGTAAGTAAAATTAAGAACTTTTTTCTCATTGTAAATCATCCTCCTATCAAGTAGAAACAGACTGTATCTTAGTCAAAGATATAGGTTTGATTTGTCAAAATCTTGTCGAAATGTTAATAGATTACTATAAATACATATTTTTATCTTATGAACGACTTGAAAGATGGTTTTATATATATGACTTTTATATAAAATGTATATCATAATAATGTCATTTGTTGTAGAATTGTTTTACTTATTTTGCTATACTATTAATTAATAATAGAACGGATATAGATAAATTCAAAAAGGAGGTTATAGATATGAATTGTACATTACACCCAGACAGAGAAGCGGCAGGCGTCTGTACCTATTGCGGTAAGTTTTACTGCGCTGATTGCTTAGTTGATGTAAAAGGTAGAAACTATTGCAGAGAACATGTAGCTGAAGCAATGAATAGTACACAGAATCAACAGCTAAATTACACCTATAATAATTCGTATAACAATAACAATTCAAATGCTTATAATGGATATGGAATAACTGTTAGTTCAAAGAGCAGGTTAGTAGCATTATTATTATGTTTCTTCGTAGGTGTGTTAGGCATACATAGATTTTATGTTGGTAAGATAGGAACGGGTATTCTGTACTTATTTACAGTTGGCCTGTTTGGTATTGGTACCTTAGTTGATTTTATATTAATTGCTTGTGGCACTTTTAGAGATGGTTTCGGATTGGAAATAAGAAATTGGGAGTAAAGGAAGGTAATAGAAAGGAGCAGTTCATATGATCTGCTCCTTTTGTTATGAATTATTGTTCTTTGTTGGCATTGTTAGGTTGATAAGCAATTAACACAATGTCTTGGTTTAGCTTCTCGCTTAATGTCTTTTCACAACTAGATATTGCTACTAAGTCTTCATCAGGGATGTTGGCATAAATGTAATCTTTTGATTTTTTCATTTCCATAGATATTCTCCTCTAAACCAATCCTATTAGAATAAAACCTTTACATATCCTTTGTCTTATTAGAGGACGAGGTTTTATTTGATTCGGTCTTAGAACGATGATCTGTATGGGTAACATTTTTGTTCGTAATCACATTGTCAGTCACACTGCTTTTACCCTGCTTTTTTGAAGATGTGTCCTTGCTATTGCTCATATTATTCTCCTTTCTGATGTTTTTTGTAGTATTTACAAAAACGAAGAATAATATGCCAATGTTTCGTTAATAAGTCATAAGTTAAAAAAGAATAGATTTATACCAACATAAAGTAAAGGATTAAAATTGCACCAATTACAATTCGATACCAACCAAAAATTTTAAAGTTGTGTCTCTTAATATAACTCATTAAGAATTTAATTACAAAGAAAGAAGTTATAAATGCAACCAAGCTGCCAGTTGCTAAAACGACTAACTCAGGACCAGTGAAGTTAAACCCAAACTTAATAATTTTCAGCGCACTTAACCCAAACATTACTGGTACTGCAAGGAAGAAAGTAAACTCTGCTGCAGCGACACGAGAAACCCCTATGAGAAGAGCGCCTATGATGGTAGCACCGGAACGAGAGGTTCCGGGAATAATAGATAATACTTGAAAGAAACCAATCATTAAAGCAGTTTGATAAGTAATATCTGTTAGTTTTCTTGTGGTTGGAGTACGTCTTTTGTTCCAGTTTTCAATCAAAATAAAGGCTGCACCGTAGAATATAAGTGCGGCTGCAATAACAAACGGAGTATTCAGGTAGGATTCAATAAAATCATCAAATAGGACTGTGATTATTGTTCCGGGAATACAGGCAACTATTACCTTAAACCAGAGTGAAAATATGTCCTTTCTTATTACAGGCTGTGTCTTATCTTTCCACTGAAAAGGAAACATTTTATTCCAAAACAGTATAACTACCGTTAATATGGCACCAAGTTGAATGACTACAAAAAACATTTCTTTAAAATTATCACTCATATTAAGGTGTATAAACTCGTCCACCAAAAGCATATGCCCCGTACTGCTAATTGGTAACCACTCTGTTATTCCTTCCACTATGCCAAGAAAGATGGCTTTCAGTATTTCAAATATATTAATCTCCATGGTTCGTCCCCTCTCAATCATTACTAGTATTGTCCACTTTTCAGTGTTTAAAGTCAATTACTTAAGAGTATAACATAAATTTATTTAATTTTATAGTTGCTTTTTTGAACAAGGCAATCTTATACTGGATTGTATGTTACCCTGAAGCGGAGGTTTTACTTACACTTTGTACTATGAATAATGGAGTAAAGACTTATCATGAGACTGGATAAATATTTAGCGGAAGCGTCTGTAGGAACTAGAAAAGTTGTCAGAGACTATGTGAAAGAAGAGCGGATAACTGTCAATGATTTGTTGATAACAGAGCCCGCTTTCGAAATAGATGTGGATAAAGATGTTGTAAAATACCAGGGAACAGAAGTTGTTCACAGCGGGAAATCGTACTATATGTTTCACAAACCAGTGGGTTGTGTCACTGCAAGAAAGGACGCAGTGAATAAAACAGTGCTTGATTATTTT
>JASGEU010000224.1:0-3819 GCA_047606065.1 Mobilitalea sp. | reverse complement strand
GGGTTGCGTTAGTTCCCTATGATGATGTATTTATGAACTCATCCATAGCAGCTGTGTGTGTCTATGATTCAAAGAAGGGCACTATCTCTATTGCAAAATACGGTACCACCATCGTGATGACAATTGGTAGCAAGAAAGCAACTGTGAATGGAAAAGCGGTTACTTTGACCGTTGCTCCGAAAAAGATAAAATACGCTGGTGCTGGTGTGACAAAGGTTTTGGTTCCTTCCAGGTTTATTTCTGAAAACTTGGGTCTATCCTATGAGTGGAACAATACAGCAAGTACGGTGACTATTAAAAAAGCAGGCTTGACCTTAGCTTATGAGGATAATATAAAGTTTGAATATACAGGTGCTCAAACAAAAGTAACCTATAACGGGAAAGAAATCTCACTTGGTAAAATGCAGGGCATTATTTTAAATAATACGACCATGGTCAGTGCCAAAACGGTATTTGCCTCTTCGAAAATAGGAGCTGCCTATAAATATGACAGTAAGAAAAAGACAGTTACACTTACAGTGAAGGACAAAGTCCTGGTAATGACCTTGGGAAGTACAAAGGCTTTACTGAATAAGAAAGAGGTTAAGTTAGATAATGCACCTCTTTTGGTCAAGAACTATGAAGCTGATACTACTTATGTGTTGGTTCCTGCCAAATCAACTGCTACCTGTCTTGGATACCAATATGTTTGGAATAATGCCCTAAGAACCTCGATTATTACCGGTACTTCTTCGGATACTGGAACAGACCAAACGACAAAGGACCCTGAACTTGGGGATGATGGAGTTGTGAATGAAACCGGTTCTGTTTTAAAGGAATGGAGTGTAAAGGAAGCACTCTGTGGTAAGAGTTCATCTGCTTATGATTTAAAAGGGGATGCAACTACAGCAAATGGAGCTATTTATTCCGTATCACGAGATTATAGTGATACCAGGCTGAATGCCGAGACCTTTGTAGTTGCAGCTACTTCGGCTTATGGGAATATAAGCTCCAGCAGCCAGGGGAACTTAATTACAATACAAGCAAGTAATGTGACCTGTACGGACCAAAGCTATTTGATGATTGGGCAATTAAGTAACTATGTAAATACAATTAGTACACTAAATAGTACCCCGGAAGGAAGTACAACAATACAGTTAGATGTTCTGAAATCAAATTATCAGTATGATATCCGTATGTCCGAGGATAAACTGATTTTGTATGTAACGATTTATACAAATGCTGTAGTAAAAGCAAATGTTGGTGTAAATAGTGACGGTGATTATATTACATTAACAGGAGTTAATGCATTAAAACCCGAAATAAGTGCAAAGAATGGGTTGTTATCTATTAATTTACCTGGTACAAGCAATGTACTTGGTGATATTAATACAGAGATTACTGGTGCAAAATTTATTACTAAAATTGTTACAGTGAATGACACAGAGGATTTACAGATTAATTTAAGTGTCAAAGATGGCTATGAGTACTACATTCTTGAGAAAGAAAATCAATATACCTTATCCTTAAGAGCAAAAGCTACTCAAGAGGATACAAAGGATGATCCTTCGGAGGATACAACCGATAATACAGATTCAACGACGCCAGCTGTAATTCCGACGGTAAAAAATCCTTCGAAGTATGAAATTACAATCCCCATGCCGGAGAAAACTACAACATTATCAATTACTCATGAAGATTTTTATATGAGCAACTATTTTGTAATTCGAATAGCCGGTAACTACGCAGACTTCTTTAAAAATAGTAATTTCCAATACAGTTCGTCGGTTATTAAAAAGATTTCGGTTACGAAAGCAACCAAGGAATTAACAGAAATTAAAATCGAAACCACAAAGCTTCAAGGCTATGAACTTGGTTGTGATAGTAAAAATCTATATATTAACATAGGCGATCCAAAGGAAATTTATAAGAACATTGTATTACTTGATCCTGGGCATGGCGGTGATGCAGCGGGTGCAAAATATTTTAATACCAATGAAAAGGATGTTAATTTCAAAATTCTTTATACCATTGGAAAGAATTATTTTAATCAAGATACATCGAAGCTTAAGGTATACTACACTAGAGTAGGAGACAATGATCTAAAACTTAGTGAACGTGCAGCTTTATCTCAAGCAGTGGGTGCAGATATTTTTGTCAGTCTTCATATGAATGCAACCGGTGATGCAAGTGTATCTGGTACGGAAGTATTTTATTCCAAATCAAATAATACGGCGAATAAAGCCGGGTTAACAAGCCAAAAACTTGCTTCTATGTTTCTTTCCAGTATAACACAAAGTCTTGGTACCAAGAGCAGATCAGTAAAAGCGGAGAACTTTACAGTTATTTATAAGAATACGGTTCCAGCAGTTTTAATTGAATTAGGATTTTTGTCAAATAAGAATGAACATTCCAATCTGACAAATCAGCAATTTCAGGAGAAAGCTGCAAAGACAATCTATCAGACCCTTCTTCAAGTGTTTGAAGCCTACCCCACAGGAAGATAAATGAAGATAGATAAGAGATATAGAAGGGCAGAGGGATCTATACGAAAGTATTAGTTCCCTTTGTTGTTTTATGTAAAAATTTCTTTGAATATTGACAAGGATAAATTGATAAAATAGAAATAGATTTTAAATATCACATTGCCATTAGAGATTAGGAAATGCTATGAAATGAAAGAAAAGACAGGAAGGATTACATAGTATGTGGATATTATTTGCCTTTGGTTCAGCATTTTTTGCAGGAATAACAGCAATACTTTCTAAGAGTGGTATAAGAAATACAGACTCTAATGTAGCAACTGCAATCAGAACAATCGTAGTTCTTGCATTTTCCTGGCTCATGGTTTTTATCGTGGGTTCTCAAAATACAATAACGCAGTTGGATACAAAAACGATTCTCTTTTTAATCTTATCTGGACTGGCAACCGGAGCTTCCTGGTTATGTTACTTTAAGGCACTTCAGATTGGAGACGTGAATAAAGTAACACCCATTGACAAGTCGAGTACGATATTAACAATGCTCCTGGCTTTCCTGTTCCTGGGTGAACAGATTACAGTTATTAAAGTAATTGCTGTAATTTTAATAGGAATTGGAACCTTTCTGATGATTCAGAGAAAAAACATCGTGGAGGAAAAACCCTCAAAAAAGAATAGTTGGATTTTATATGCTTCTTTATCAGCTGTTTTTGCCAGTTTAACTTCAATCTTAGGGAAGGTTGGCATTGATGGAGTTGAGTCAAATCTGGGAACAGCAATAAGAACTATAGTTGTATTAGTGATGGCATGGATGATTGTGTTTGTTACAAAGAAGCAAAATACAATAAAGAAGATTGATACTAAGAGTTGGATTTTTCTTGGATTGTCAGGCATGGCAACCGGAGCATCCTGGATCTGTTATTATCGCGCCTTAAAAGATGGGTTAGCAAGTGTAGTGGTCCCAATCGATAAGCTTAGTATTCTATTAACTATTATTTTCTCCTATGTATTTTTAAAAGAAAAGTTAACAAAAAAAGCAGTGATTGGTTTGATTTTAATTGTTGCGGGTACTTTATCGCTATTAATTTAAACCGCGAATACAGGTAACTTAATATGTGGCGATTTTACTCGATTTATGTATGAATTGCCAACGTAGAAATCCCTTTTTTGCAAATACTATAGTAGTAATCCTATTAAAAATTTGATTACAATTATAGTTTTGTCAAGAAAGGGGTTTATTATGTCTGATAATCATTTGGCGATAGCAAATATTCCAATTCAGAAATGGGGCGAATTGTACAGTGATGAAGAAGCTTTAAACATTGGTACGATTTTTCATGATTTGAACAAACCTTTTTTT
>JASGEU010000223.1:0-3798 GCA_047606065.1 Mobilitalea sp. | reverse complement strand
GGCGGCGCTTATTCCTTCCTGAACCTGGTGCTTTACCTGGTAGAGAAATATTATGACCGGCAAACCGCTATTTTCTGCTCCAAAGTGTTCCAGATTGAAATGGACAGGCAACGCCAATCGGAATTCATCATATTTACCGGTCAGAAATCGCATGGCGATGACGTGGTAAAGGAAGCGCAGGAGTACATGGAACAGCATTTCCGGGAAAAGTTAGCTGTTGAAGCACTTTCCAGGAAATTCGCTGTCGGCAGGAGAAATTTTGACCGGCGGTTTATAAAGGCGACAGGCAATACACCGCTTGAATACCTGCAACGGGTAAAGATAGAATCGGCAAAGAAAGCATTGGAGACCACCCGCAAAACGATCAGCGAAGTCATGTATGAAGTGGGCTACTCGGATATAAAGGCTTTTAGGGAAGTATTCAGGAAAATAACCGGCCTGTCCCCGCTGGAATATAAAAATAAGTATAACAAGGAGGCAGCGGGTGATGGCTTCCTCTTACCGAGGCAATAATAAACCGTGTGCTTATTCATCCATGCAGTATAAGGCATCCATTCATTTTTCTTTGGCGGGCTGCAGTATGTATAACTTATGGGCTAATAACAAAATGTGCGACATTAAAACGATGGGTACTACGCAGGTAGGCAACAAACAATACGGAAATTCGAGTACGGCAGTGTTAGGCTGGTCAAAAGCAAATAGTTGGATGGGTAAAGGCGAAGATAAGATCGCTAATGACACAATGAATAACAGGAATAAAATTCCGGCTGTGTTCCAAAAAATGAAAAATTGCTTATTAAATTTCCTGTTCGTGATTAGAGCATAAACCAATAAAACTAACGCTGAAAAACCAATCAGGATATCAAAATTCCACCCTTTAAATGTCATCAAACCGGGAATTTTGTTTTGCAGGTACAGTTGGTATAAAACCAGTTCAACAGGTATTCTCAACGCGTGAACAGCTAACAGCATTTTGGCATTTATTTTTTGCCGGTTGATTCGTTTCAACATTAGAAAAGTCAGGATGACCGTGCCCAAAATGGCAAATGGAAATAAATTGGATTTTTCCTGAAAGACTCTAAAAGCCGCAAGCCCTCCGACAGCGAATTGCCAGGTGGTGAAAATAAGCAAAAGCCTTTTGTTACGGCCTGTTCCGAAGTAGAACAGAAGCAAAGACAAAAGGCTGATGATTATAAAAATGGTTGGTATCATTTTAATTCATGGGTATTATCGGTCTTACTTCAACTGTTCCGCCGGCAAATAGTACAGGGCAAAGTCGGGCGGTTTCAATAGCTTCTTCCATACTTTCCGTTTTCATGGTAAGATTTCCGCTGACAGCAAAACCGTTTTCAATAAAAAAATGGTTTTCGCCTGTCTGGTCGCTTTTGATAACCGCACCTTCAAAACCCAATCTTGAGACATTGACTAACCTCGCTTGGGAGGCAATCGCACCGATAAATTGTTGCCATTGTTGGTGCATGGTTGCCATCTGCCCGGCAGTTGGTTGTGTGTTGCTAAATTGCATTCTGAACAGCAACATAAATTCTTTTAACGTTCCCATATTCTTTTAAAATTTGATTAGGGAACAAAAGTATCGGGTTCGGTTTTCTAAAAAGTTGCGCTATGGCAAAAAATAAAGCCTCACAATTTTTGGGTTGCGAGGCTCAAAAGCTATTTCTTTTTACAAACTCACAGGTTATTTTGATATAGCATAAACTATGATTATTCCTAAAGCCTGTGCTGTTCCTCTGATTGCTACGAAGGCCATTCGTTGTTTTCTGTCTTAAAGCATTTCTACAATTTGAATGTTGTTTCCGCAAGTGTCGTTAAAAACGGCAATTTTTACTGTTCCCATTTCTGTCGGTTTTACACTAAATTCAACACCGAGATTTACAAGTCTTTCATAGTCTTGTTGCACATTGTCGGAATTGAATTGCGTGTAAGGAATACCTGCTTCAAAAAGTGCTTTTTGGTAAATTTTCGCAGGCTCAAAATGGATTGGTGCAGGTTCTAACAGAACTTCAACTCCGTCCTGTTCTTCCTTACTCACAACGGTTAGCCATCGGTTACTTTCGCTTAATGGCACATCTACTTTTTTTACAAAACCCAATTTTTCAGTATAGAACTGCAATGCTTTTTCTTGGTCGTGAACGGGAATACTTGTTACTTTTACTTTCATTTTTCTTTGCTTTTAAAATTTGACATTGCAAAGCTCTGGAAAGGAAATTGGTCCGACTTTGTGAAAATTGCTCTTTTTTGAAATTCAGTAGGTGTCAGTCCGACACGGGATTTAAACAAAGTGCTAAATGAACTTGGGCTGTCAAACCCAACTTCAAAACAAGTGTCAGTAATGTTTGTTCCTTTTTTTAGCAACGCTTTTGCTTGTTCAATGCGTTTGTCAATAATATATTGTTTGGGTGTTTGTCCATAATATTTTTTGAACAATCTAAGCAAATGGAATTTTGATGTAAAACGAACGCTTGAAAGAAAGTCTAAATTCAATTCTTTGTCAAAGTGATTGTTTATGTAATGACGTGTCCCAATTACTGTGTCAAGCTGTCCCTTGTTAGAATAACAGTCATTCATTACTTTGCTTGCTTGTCTGAAATAATATGTCATACTTTTTGTCTGTTATGTCGTTCGTTACAATGACTGCTAACATTTTTCGGCTTGTCTATCCAACTTCAGTAGTATTCGACTGAACGAGTGGTTGAAATCCTCCATATACCATTCTTTTGGCATCAAAAATCAATCTTTTCGGGTCGGTTAATGGGACAACTAATTCAGTCATTCTTGAATCAGTGGGAACTTGATTATTAGCCCTATCACGAATTTCTTTTGAAGGGAAAACAACCCATCCAAATACAATTATTTCATCTTCTTTCAAATCCACTAATTCGATGAAGGAACGTGTGCCTTCCAATTTTAAATCTTCCCCGACATACTCAAAGTAGGCAAGTGCTCCATATTCTTTCCAAATTTCAGCTACTTTTTCGGCCACACTCTTGTATTCGTTCAGGTAAATTCGTGGAACGGGAAGTACAAATCCGTCTATGTAATTTTCCATATTGTTATTAATTCTATTCAATTCTGTAATGATTTTATTTTCCATATTAAAACATTCCGTTTTCGTTTGCCATTTCCGCAGGAACAGCTTGTCCAAAATCCCAAAGTTCAACAATCTTGTCATTGTCAAAACGGAAAATGTGTATTACAGCCGCACCTAAGTCGCTCGGTGTTTGTGTAACGTGGGAATGAACTGCAGCTAAATTTCCGTCTTCCAATGCTCTTTGAATTTCAAAAACTTTATCAGGTGTTTTCTTTGCATTTTCTTCCATTGCAGTCATTAAAGTTTGTCCATCCCCTTTGAACCAAGCGTTATGGTGTTTAAAGCTGTCCGCAACATATAATTCAAACGCTTTTCGTGATTGTGCAAACGCTGTGTAAGTTTTTGAAGCTAAATCAGATTATTCTTTTTAGTATCTCAAAGTTACACAAATATCTCAACCGACTGTTGTTGGTTGTTTGCCGTGTACCTTTGCCTTGAGGGATAGCATAAAAAAGCCCCGAAAACCGGGGCTATAATATTGTTGCGTTTTTAGGTAAAATTAGTTTGATGAGTGCAGTCCTAATTTGTTTCCTTCGGGATCAATAAACAAGGCGAAGTAGCCCATTTCCGGGCTGATTTCTGTTTTGGGTACGATGACCTGTCCGCCGTTTTGCGCTACTTTATCAAGCATGGGTTGTAAATCATTCCCTGCATTGAGATAGAGAACAGCCCCGTCAGTTGTCGGTTTG
>JASGEU010000222.1:0-15513 GCA_047606065.1 Mobilitalea sp. | reverse complement strand
TTCAGGTGCATAGGAAAAGAGATGAGCATAATAGAAATAACCGCCCTCCTGCGTTCGAACTCCAATTCGATATCCCCCCTGTTCCAACCAACCCATTTTTTCTACAATGCCTTCTGTAATACTGACAATAGGAAAGAAACCTCGTTTATTGTTAGAAGCCATTAGATCACACCCCTCATGCCTGCGGTTTCCACCATAAGTCCTAAGTTGGTACCAAGAATCCACGTAAGTAACCTCTGCTGTTTCTACCTTGGGAACCGGGAAGTACTCCAATCCAGATAATACAGCTCTATAATAGCCATACAATTCCAGAAAGGCTTCATTCTCCTTAACGCTACGAATTCCCTTAAGAAATGTAGCTTCGCTGACTAGAGCGTTATCTATCAGATCATAATTATTTGCCATCATACTAAAGGTGATATATCCCATGGTATCAAGGTAAGCTAACGAAGCAAGTTCAGGTTCTTTTTTTAATATGTGACTTACTCTATTCTCTGCCTTCTCTATTGCCTTCTTATCTAATTTCATTTCACGAAAGGCATCATAATTAATGCCTTCCTGCAAAACATTCTTAATTATTAAATGTGATGAAATTAATCTGTGCTCAAGGGCGATTACTATAAGGAATGAAAAACTAAGTATAAATAATAACAGGATGCTCCTATCCACAATTCGTCTTCTCTTACTGTGGTACCTTCTATTTCTTATTAGCTTTTGCAGAGTTCTATTATCAGAAGCCAGTTTCCTTGTGATATCATTATATGTCATAAAACACCTCGAATTCTTCTTACTAAGAAATAGCTCCTGTTGGTTGGGAGTCACAAAATTATATGTTTGTCTTAGGAAGAATATTCGAGCGAAAAACAAGTGCATTTAGTCTCCTTTTATTTCGAAACTAACTGCACTTGCAGGATATCCTAATTTGGTCCAATCTTTAATCAAATATCTATTCTTAATTTGAATTTGTATTCGTTTCGGTTTCTACGGTATGATCTGGTACTACACTTCCTGCTGCTTCATCTCCAAAAATGAAACTATGCAGTGCCTCTATATTGGTATCCCATTCAAGTATTAATACAGACATTCCACGAACTTTCATTTGATCATTAAAGGCACCATCTATCGGTACTCTTAATTGTGACATGTCTGTTGTGCCCATTTCAATAAATGTATTTAATAGCATTTGAAATCCTTTGCTATCAATATCTGTTTTAATCATTGGAAGTAATTCAAGAATCATAGATGCTAATTTTGTCTTACTCTCAGTCTTATACTTATCAAAGATAGCATTCAGCACGATACGATGTCTGTCTGTTCTACCATAATCATTATTATTACCTGTGATTGTAGCTCTCTTACGTACACGGCTATACCCAAGTACCTGATTACCGTTGAGTAACTGCGTTCCTTCTTTTACATTACGATAAGCAGGGTTGGAAATATAATTCGTTGAATTCAAATACTTTGCTTCACCTGCTGTTAATGTTATTTCCAATCCGCCTAATTTATCAATAATTTCTTCAAAATTTTCAAAATTAACCAGGACGCAACCATCCAAATGTAAATCGTAGTTTAAAGCAATTGTCTGATACAGTAAATCAAGACCACCCTTTTCATAGGCTGTGTTCAATTTATTATCATTATAGCCTGGTATTTGTACAAAGGAATCTCTCATTAAGGATGTTAATTTAATTGATTTATTATTGGTATTCATGGTAGCTATAACAATAACGTCTGTACGCCCACGTCCTGAACCCGATCCAATCGCTTCTTCACCTAAAAGAAGAATGTTATAAACCCCTTCTTCTTTTCTGCCTTCTCCAAGATGGTTTGGCCATACAATAGTACTGACGTCGATTTCCTCACCTTCAGAGGTTAGATCATCTTCATCTAAATAGTCAACATCTTCAGCAACATCTGTTCCATCATCAAAACTACCGGTCCATGCTGCCCAAAGTGTACCACTTAAGTTAACCCCCATGCTCATCAAAAGCTTGTTGCCAGGCTTCGTAAATCCAAGCAAAAATGCAAATCCAATGATACAAAGTAAGGAAAGTACAACACCACTCTGAATTTTTAGCATAATTTTCTTTTTCTTTGTATTTTTTTCAGCATCTATTGTACTTAACTCATCCGATATCTGCTTTGCCAAGGATGAGTTAATTCCAATCAACTCGTCTTCGATATCGTCTTCAGACACAAGACCTGCGTCCACGGACTCGGCAGTATTATCTTTATCCGCGGACTCATCTATCTCTTTCTCAACACTGTTTTCATACGTTAACTTTTCCTCATCATTCGCAGGACTAGTTTCTATCGCACCCTCCGAGGTTTCTTCCCGGTCAATTTGTTTTGCTTCTTCTTTTGAATTAACATGGTCCCCCAATGCTTTTTCAATATTCTTATAAAAATTCTCATTGAATTCGGGATCATTCTCGATATCAAATGAAGAATTTTCTTTTTCCTTATCCATCTTTTAATCTCCTAAAAGTAGAAATGTCATTATTCCCCTATTTTGTCGCTTATTATCTTTTCTAGGAATTGATACACACGAATGGTGGAGGATACACTCATCTTTTCCTCAACCGTATGAACCGCAGTTATGTCAGGACCAATGGATACAATGTCGATGCCCGGAATTTTTTCCGCGATCAAACCACATTCCAGTCCTGCATGAATCGCTTCCACTTTCATATCCTTTTCATATAAATTACGATACCATTTTTGGCAATGATCTCTTAGTTTTGAATCTTTTTTGTATTCCCACGCTGGATATTCCCATCTTACAACGTAATCTCCGCCAAGAAAACTTGTCAGGTAATTTAATCGATTGCTTAAGAAATACTTATAATTACTTAAGGAGCTTCTTACAGAGGTAAATAATTCAACTCTATCCGCTTCTGTTTTAAAAATACCCATATTTAACGAGCTTTCTACCAATCCTTCTATGTGAGAACTCATTACCTGTACACCGTTAGGCATATTAATCAACATAAAAATCATTTTCTCAAAGGAAGCTGGATGTATCACATCAAAAGTACCCTCACCCATATCCTCAACTTCATATGCTAAATCAGGCTCACTTGCTGAATACTCTTCTTTATAGTTCTTCATTATATTTGCCACATGATTTTTAAGGTTGTTATAGCCTTCCTGTAATTCATTTGCATCTTCAGATGCGATTAACAGCTCTGCATATGCCTCGCGTGGAATTACATTATCCTTGAAACCACCTTGCATATGAACAAGTCCGAAAGAGGTTAATTCTCTTAAATCAAAGAGTAATCTTCCAAGTAATTTTGTTGCATTTGCTCTATGATTAACAATATCAATACCAGAGTGTCCACCGAGCATTCCCATCAGGCTTACTTTAACCTTTTTACCGTAACTAGACACACGTTTAACAGGAATTGTGCTTGTGCCGGTTAATCCTCCCGCACAACTACACAGGATATAACCTTCTTCCTCTGAATCTATGTTTATCATATACTTACCTTGAAGTTTGGATAGATCAAGGGCTTTTGCCCCATGCATACCAACCTCTTCATCCGTAGTAATAATAGCTTCTAGTCTTGGATGTTCTAAAGTTTCATCCGTGAACAAAGACATAATATAAGCAACAGCCACACCATCATCTGCTCCTAGCGTAGTACCATCCGCATGTAAATAATCTCCCTCAAGAATTAAAGCAATCTCATCTTTTAAGAAATCATGTGTATGTTCTTTTATCTTTTCGCAAACCATGTCCATGTGTCCCTGAAGGATAATGGCAGACTCATTTTCATACCCTGGAGTAGCCGCTTTAATCATAATTACATTATTCGCCTCATCCTGGTAGTGTTCTATATTATTTTCCTTTGCAAAAGAAACCAGATAATCACTTACCTCTTTCTCATTCCCCGACCCCCTCGGTATTTTTGATATTGCACTAAAGTGTTTAAATATCCCCTTATAATCGATCTGCTCTAAGTTCTTATTCATTATAGCACACACCTTTCATTTCAATTTTGTGAGTTTCCCATAACTTATGAAAGAACCGAGAACCAATTATCCTGTTGTAATGTTATGTCATATCATTAGACGACGGATTGTTCGGCTCGGTTCAAGTTAATTATTTACATTATGCAACTACTTAGAACCAACAAGATGAAACGACAAATCGTTTCACTTGTCATGAATTAGAATATTTAAAAAATTAGCCGTGAAAGCTTGCTTTCTAAGGATAATTTTTTAAATATTATTGTTTGGCGAGAACCAAACAGCTCGAAACCACAGGTTTTCGAGCTTGGTTTTGTATAGTTACTAAGTTTTTAATTCTTAAAACTATGAATTGGAGCAGGAATTCTACCACCTCGATTGATAAAATTGTCGCAACCGAAGCTATTTACTTTCATAACTGGAGCATATCCAAGCAGACCACCGAATTCCACACGTTCTCCAACGGTTTTCCCTATAACCGGGATGATACGAACAGCTGTCGTCTTTTGATTGATCATACCAATTGCCATCTCGTCAGCGATGATTCCAGAGATTGTAGTTGCCTTCGTATCTCCTGGGATTGCAATCATATCGAGTCCAACAGAGCACACACAGGTCATTGCTTCCAACTTCTCAATGGTTAGCGCACCTGCTTCAACTGCATTAATCATCCCCTGGTCTTCACTGACAGGAATGAATGCTCCGCTAAGCCCTCCAACATAAGAAGAAGCCATGACACCGCCTTTTTTCACCTGATCATTTAATAAGGCAAGAGCAGCAGTTGTGCCTGGAGCTCCTACATATTCCAGTCCAATCTCTTCCAGAATCTCGGCAACACTATCGCCAACAGCAGGTGTAGGTGCCAAGGATAAATCTATAATACCAAAGGGAATTCCAAGTCGTCTTGACGCTTCCTGCGCTACTAACTGTCCAACTCTAGTTATTTTGAATGCAGTCTTTTTGATGGTCTCACACAAAGTCTCAAAGTCAGCTCCTCGAACAGATTCTAAAGCTTTCTTAACCACACCTGGTCCACTTACACCAACGTTAATCACCGCATCTCCTTCCGTAACACCATGGAAAGCACCTGCCATGAATGGGTTATCATCCGGTGCATTGCAAAATACCACTAACTTTGCACAGCCAATGGAATCTCTTTCTTTCGTATATTCAGCCGTAGCTAAGATAATTTCACCTAATAACTTAACTGCATTCATATCAATACCAGTCTTGGTAGAGCCGACATTCACAGAGCTGCATACACGCTCTGTCTGACTTAACGCCAATGGGATTGATTTAATCAATAATTCATCACTCGCTGTCATTGCTTTACTGACCAGCGCAGAATACCCTCCAATAAAATTTACTCCAACAGTTTTAGCGGCACGGTCCAAAGTTTTAGCGATAGTAACATAATCCTCAATTGATTTACATGCTGCAGCTCCTACCAACGAAATTGGTGTTACAGAAATCCTCTTATTAACAATTGGAATTCCATATTCTTTTTGAATCGTATTTCCGGTTGCCACCAAATTTTTTGCTGTTGTGGTAATCTTATCGTAAACCTTACGGTTCAACTCCTCAAGGTTTGGGTCCGTACAATCTAATAAGCTGATACCTAGAGTAATCGTCCTGACATCAAGATTCTCCTGTTCAATCATCTTATTTGTTTCAATGACTTCATGTATGTTAATCATATTATCCTCCATTTACACCTGGAAATACCTATTTATGAAAAATAAGTACTACTTCTAATCTTTCGTAAAATAGCCCAAGTTATTCTGCAAGCTTTAAATTCGATGCATTTTATCAAAGATATCTTCGTGCTGAGTCTTAATTATGACGCCGATTTCTTTTCCAATCTGCTCTAACTCATCAGAAATAACATTAAAATCCTTTGGTGTATCGGATAAATCTGCAATCATCATCATATTAAAAAATCCCTGAACTATTGTCTGGGAAATATCCAGAATATTCACCCTATTATTTGCAAGATAGGTACAAACCTTTGCTATAATTCCTACGGTGTCCTTTCCAACTACAGTGATTACTGTTCTCTTCATGCAAATAGCCTCCTTATGTATTATATAAAAACCATTTCGGTTGGTTTCTCTCTTTGTGCCACTCTCACATTCTTAGCAAAAGGGTTGTTGCCACGTCTCACTAACTCACAGCAAACAGTTTCATATGCAAGTTCTTCGTAGTTATTTTCTTTGCTTAAATGTGCCAATAAGATGCTTTTAAGGCCTGGGTGGATTAATTTGCTGATTAAATCAGCAGATGTTTCATTGGACAAATGTCCTCTGTCACCTAGAATTCTCTGTTTGAGATAATACGGATAACCACCTACCATTAACATGTTCACATCGTGATTTGCTTCTATATAAAGAATTTCGGAATTGATTAACTTTGAGACAATATAGTCATCGTATTTACCAAGGTCAGTCGCAATACCTACTTTATGCCCTTGAGACTGTAAGGTATAACAAACGGGATTCGAAGCATCATGTGAGGTAGAGAACGGTTCAATACTGATATCATTAATGAAAAATGTTTCATCGGCTTTTATATACTTATATAACTCTGGGGGCATGTTACTCATACCCTTCATATTCTGAATGGCAATGGAGGTTTCATAGGTAGCGTATATCGGTATATTATGTCTGCGGGCAAGTACTCCAAGCCCTGCAATATGGTCCGAATGCTCATGGGTAATTAATATTCCTTGAATTGTATCTGGTTTAATTTCAATCTCGTTTAATCCATTCTCAATTCTCTTCGCACTGATTCCAACATCCACTAAGAGGTTGGTATTATCACTGCCTACATAAATACAGTTACCACTGCTGCCACTTGCAATACTGCATAATTTCATGTAACTCTCCAATCTATTGTTAGATGTGTGAACCTAGTTCATTTCTTCACACGATCTCCACACTTGCACAAGTAATTTTGAATAATTTTATCATAAACACGTGACAAATTTACTATGCGCGCATTTGTCACGTGTTTCTAAATGAGTATCCCTCATTTTATGGGTTTTGTCAAGAAAAACTAAACCTTTTGCAATAGTTTATCCACCTGTTGTTCTAACCTAAAATAGTCACCGTCATTCTCAATCACTAACGAAAACTTAGCACGAAAATCTTCATCTTTGCGTTGATTTTTAATAATAGCTTCTATCTTTTCCATAGAATAATTACGTTCACGCATAAGGCGTGCTTTCCGTTCTCCCTCGGGTGCATAAACATACCACACCTCATCACAGATAAAATCATACCCTGCTTCTATCATAAGTGCCGTCTCTACAACAAGATAGGGTGTCTTCGCCTTGCTTCGATGTTCATTGATGACTTGGATTACTTCTTCCAATACTATGGGATGCGTAATCTCATTAATTTTAAGTCGCTTAGTGTCATCTTCAAAGATGATATCAGCAAGCTTTGGACGGTCAATTGTACCATCTGCAGCCAGAATTTCTTTGCCAAAATAATCAACCACCGCCAGGTAACTTGCTCCACCCGGCTCCATCTGCCTTTTTGCAATTTCATCCGTAGTTAGTAGTTTGGCATGATATTTATTTTGTAGTATATGTGCAACCAGGGATTTTCCACTTCCGATTCCCCCGGTTAATCCAATTACCTTCATATTAATATGACTCCAATCCATGTTAGTTACAGGTAATGGTTATTTTGCTTCAAACCAGTTACTTCCCTGTTTTACCTCTGCTTCTAACACAATCGAAAGCTCCGCTGCTCCCTGCATCTCTTCCACCATTATCTTTGCCACTTGATCCACTTCGTTCAGATGTGTTTCTACAAGAAGTTCATCGTGAATTTGGAGAATTAATCTGGAATGAAGGTTTAGTTCCTTCAATTTATCATTTACACGAATCATTGCAATCTTAATTACATCTGCCGCAGTTCCTTGAATTGGCGAATTCATAGCCACTCTATCTCCAAAGGAGCGCACCATGAAATTACTTGAGGTAATCTCAGGAATTGGCCTTCTTCTGCCAAAGAGTGTCGTTGCATATCCATTCTCCTTTGCATCTGCAACTAATTTGTCCAGGTAAGACTTAACCTTTGGATAGGTTTCAAAGTATTTCTCAATATAACGTTCAGCTTCTTTCCTGGTGATACCCAGATCCTGTCCCAGACCGAAGGAACTAATACCATAAACAATACCAAAGTTTACTGCCTTAGCACTGCTTCTCTGCGCAGAGGTAACCTCTTCAAAAGGAATATGAAACACCTCGGAAGCTGTAATTCGGTGAATATCCTTTGCTTCCCGATAAGCATTAATCAATCGTTCATCCCCGGACATATGAGCCAGTACACGCAACTCAATTTGCGAATAATCCGCATCTAAGAAGACATACCCCTCTGCCGGTATGAATACTTTTCTTATCTGTCTTCCAAGCTCCATACGAATAGGAATGTTCTGAAGGTTCGGGTCAGTGCTGCTAATTCTTCCGGTTGCTGCAATCGTTTGATGGAAACGTCCATGAATCCGTCCATCTTCTTTAATGTAACCTGCTAATCCATCCGCATAGGTTGATTTAAGCTTGGTCAATTGCCTGTATTCCAATATCATTTGTACCACCGGATGCTCTGATTGAAGCTTCTCCAGAATATCTGCCGAGGTGGAATAACCTGTCTTTGTTTTCTTACCAAAAGGTAGTCTTAACTTTTCAAACAAGATTACCCCCAGCTGCTTTGGAGAATTAATATTAAATACTTCTCCTACCTGTTCATAAATTTCCTTCTCAAGTCGATCAATTCCAAGTTGAAGCTTATCTCCATATTCCTTTAGTTCTTCCTTATTTACACGAATACCTCTGTTCTCCATATCAAAAAGAGTAAAGATAAGAGGCATCTCTATTGTTTCAAACAATGGTATCATATACGCTTTGTCTAATAAATCCTTTAATACCTCTGCAGATCTATATGCAATATAAGCGCCATAGCCAGCATAGGTTACAACCGCCTCTATTTTATCTTCTATTGCCTGTTCCAATGTATTCTTTCCTAATAAATCATTCTTAGAAGGAAGGGTCATACTAAAATAGTCCCTTGCAATATCATCATAACCATAAGAATCTGTTAAAGGGTTTAATAAGTAAGCAGCAATCGTTGCATCGAATACACGATCTGCATTATTTATCTGAAGAAATGGCAGCTGCTCCTTTAATCCGATTACCGATAGCCTGGAACCTAATTTTGCAAAGTTACTCGCTTTCTCGCTCAAATATCCCTCTGTAATAAAACCGGTACATTTAATGACATATACTGCTTCCTCTTCCTTACAGATACTCATACCTAGCAGCTTGTCCTGCTCAATTAATAATTGTAATCCAACTCTGTTTCCTGGCTTTGTATCTAATACAGTAAAAACCTGTTCTGCCTTTGATAAATCCTCAATAAGAATAAAGTTTTGCTCGATTCCAGTGGAGTGGTTAACCTCTTGCTTCTGAAATCTTGTTAATAGATTTTTAAATTCCAGGCGTTTAAATAGTAAATAAACTTCCTCATTAAATAAACTATCCAGCTTTGCCTGTTCAATTTCAAATCCCAAATCACAATCAGTACAAATAGTTGCTAACTTCTTCGATAGAAAGGCCAACTCTTTATTTTCTTTCAGAGTGGTGGTAACTTTCCCAGGTGACAACTCATCAATATGCTCATATAGATTTTCAATAGACTGATAGCTTGCCACTAATTTTGCAGCTGTCTTTTCTCCGACGCCTGGAACCCCTGGAATATTATCGGATGGATCCCCCATAAGACCTTTTAAATCAATGAACTGTGTCGGAGTTACACTATATTTTTCAATAACATCCTTATCATAATAATCTTCAATTTCGGTCCCTGTTTTCTTCGTCTTAGGAATTCTAATTTTAATTTTAGAACTGGCTAATTGTAATAAATCTCGATCTCCGGAAACCAAAGAAACCTGGTTACCGCTTTCTTCTGCTTGTGTAGCTAGTGATCCAAGAATATCATCTGCTTCAAATCCTGGTTTTTCAAGAACCATTATCTTCATGGCTTTTAAAACCTCTTTCATTAAAGGCACTTGTTCTCTTAATTCCTCTGGCATTCCCTTTCTTGTTCCCTTATATGCATCAAACATTTCGTGACGGAACGTTGGGTGATGGGTATCAAAGGCAACTGCTAAATAATTCGGCTTCTCCTCATCCAGAATTTTCAGCATAATATTAATAAACCCAAGAACTGCATTGGTATGTTCTCCCTTAGCAGTTGTCAGATCAGGTAGTCCATAAAAGGCTCTGTTTAAGATGCTATGTCCATCAATTAATACAATTTTCTTATCCATAAAATTATCGCCCAGTAATAGCTTCCCCAGGCTTACTCCTCTCTTATTATCGCAGATACATCCACTATTCCACGCTATTGATTGGCTTATTTCTTTCATACTCCTCAAGGTATTCTCTGAATTCAACCCGATCCATCCAATCCCTTTGCACATTATAATCCATAATTATGTGATATTCTTCTTCAGAAATTTCTTTGGGTTCCTGTAAGCTTATATCAGCATAACTTATGCTGAATAAAAATGCCAGTAAAATCATAGTGAATATCAGCACTGTTATCTTACGATAATATGTATACTTGGCATGTATGATCCTTTCCTGGGATTTTTCAAGTTTAACATTTAATTCCTGAACAAAGTCACTGGAAAGATTTTTGTCCTCATCCAGTTGTTTCATCGCTGTTAAAAGGGCATAATACACTTCCAGCTCTTCCTTACAATCCTTACAGGAATTCACATGCTCAAGAAATCCCTCTAGTTCTTCAAGGGACAATTTATTATTAATAAAGGGCGTTATCATACTTTGTGCTTTACGGCAGGTCAGGGAAATCAACTCCTATTCATAGATAAAATTATATTATACCATTTCAGCCATAAACTCAACCTAAGAGGGATATAACGAAGCGAATTTGAGCATAAGCTGAGCTGTTACTTATTTTCTTCTAGTTTTTTATTTTCATACTTGAAATATGAATTTAGTTATGTTAAAATAATCCTCGTCACGAAATGCGGATGTGTCGGAATGGCAGACGAAGCAGACTCAAAATCTGCCGGGCAAACACCCGTGGGGGTTCGAGTCCCTTCATCCGCAGTACTTGTGAAGAGTTCCTTAAATCTTTGTTAAACAAGGGTTTGAGGAATTTTTTTATAGTTATTCTAACAGTCTGTTTTTCACTCTTTATTTTATTTAGCATAGTTTTTTATATTATAACACAAATTTATTGCATATTTAACATTTTTTTCTTTCTAAGATTAAGCTTCATATGTTTCTTGATAAAGTAATACTGTTCTAAACATAAATATAGGCAAGAACCATAGAAAAATGGTCTTGCCTATTATTTATATTATTAGGTATGGAATTAATTTACCCTCTTGGCTTTACGGTTGGCATATCGCAGTTATGAAGAACACCTTTTGCGAGTAGAAAGCAAACAAGTCCCGAAACAAGTTCCCATGCAGCAAGGATAAGCAAAGCAACTATTAATCCTATATTTCCACCAACAGCTATACCAACGATAATTGCTGGTACAAGTCCAGGCAATAAAAAGATTATGATTAATATCATATAGATAACTAATAACAACCCTGCACTAATATTTGCCCCTGTAAATCTCATAATGAAGTAATTAAACCCAATAAGATAAAATGCGAACAAGGTATATACTGCAATACACATAAGTATGATGAAAATATTTTGCTGTATTAATATACCGGCAATTCCAAAGATTAAAATACTTTCAATTGCGGTCTTGACCATAACCTCCATGTTGCTCCATATAATTTTCTTGAAGGAGCTTTCGGGAATTAAATAGATATAGTGATAGTAAGTATCCTTTAAACCTCTGCCCGTGCCGATTAAAAACACCTGCATCCACATAAGTATTTGCAAAGTAATAATTAAATCCTTTGTAAGGAGGGAACTAACATTGGCACTTATTATAATTATAAATGACATAACTGATAAAAACCCAAATCTGCTCTGTCTAAAACTTTCTCTTAAATGTTTACCCAGGAGCGTCGACGCACCATATCCTGAAATCCCTGTTTTTACAACTTTTACTTTGTTGGTTGTAGCATTCGCAGCGTTAAGATTTCCCTCGGCTATCAAGCGTTTTTTCTCAAAGTTTGTTTCAGTTGCCACTAAGGTATCTTCATAATAATCTGGATTGGTTAAAACTATATAAGCGATTAAAGCTATACCAAATAGCAAGGTCACTCCGAAGAATAGAAATCCTTTTATTATTTCACCAGTTAAAAACGCTGTCACACCTGCAGACATCCAGCCAGCCACAGGTATAAAGGTCATTGCTGGAGACTTAATAGCAACTTCCAAAGATGCCATTAAATTTTGAGAATCCAGTAAATTCAGTCCAAAAACCATTATCAATGGCAGGAAAACAAGAATGGTAATTGCTTTAACATAGGTTTTTCTTTTTGCATTACCATTGGTAACGCTGTATAAAAGTAAAGAAACGATGGATAGTACAATTACAGATATCATAGTAGCTAAAAATGTTAGCAGTAAGCCACCATAATTAACACCGAAGTTCGCCAATGAGCTTCCCTGAAACAAAATAAAAAACACAGCAAAAAACGCCGTCTTTGTCAATCGTAAGATACCATAAAATAATATCTTACTGGGGTTTATTGGTGAGACAAATAATAAGTTAACATCATTCATTTCAAAAATTGCATCGCCATTAGCTATTCCCTTTATCACCGCCATAATTACGAACATACCAAGAAAAGCAAATAGTATTCCCGTGAACCAGAACATTGATGCCTGGTCTTGTAGAGGCGGAGTTGTAAAAAATGATGCTATTGCAGAAACTGCGATCAGTAATATCAAACATATATAAAGAATTAATTTACCAGGCTTATGCAGTAGCTCCAGTAAACTATTTTTCATACTTTTTCTAATAATATAGATCAATGCTTTCATTGAACCTCACCACCCTCGGTTATCGAGAAATATATATCCTCCAAGCTTTTTCCCTCTGGCAGATCACTTCTTCGACATACTGCAGCTATTTTACCATTTTTCATTATATAAGTAGTGTCCCAATTCTCTTCCATACTTTCAATCATGTGTGTGCTGACTAATAATGCACAGCCCAGGTTTTTAAGCTCATTAATCATTGCCTTAATCTCACGAATTCCATGGGGATCGAGACCAATAAGAGGTTCATCAAAAATTACTGCTTGGGGTTTTGGTAACAAAGCGCAGCAAACACTTACCTTTTGCTGCATTCCCTTACTAAGTTCCTTCCCCAGTTTCAGGCGTTTATCATCTAATTCAAATCGCTTTAATAATTCTTCTGCATATGGCTCCCAATCTTGCAAACGATATGCCTTTGCTATAAATTCCAGATGTTCATAGACGGTAAGCATCGGGAATAACATTGGCATCTCTGGTACGTATCCCAGTAACCGCTTTGCTTCCGTTGAATGATTTTCATACCCACCTACTGTAATTGAACCCTGAAATCGTAACAAACCGCAAATAGATTTGATTAATGTGGACTTGCCTGCTCCATTCGGTCCAAGTAAGACAGACAATTCACCTGGTTGAACTTGAAGTGAAACATCATCATTGGCAAGGAATTTACCATAGCGTTTTGAAACATTATTAGCAATCATCATTTGAGAAGACCCTCCCTTATTTAATATGTTCTATGTTAATTTTTAACAGCCCTTTTATACAGTCCCATTATAAATTACATAATCATAAAACTCAAATTAATTTAAGATTAGAAAGTCTAGCGTGAAGTATCAATAAATTCTTTTACCACCTTTACATAGTCCTTCGGATAAACAAGACTAAATTCTCCATGCTTCATTTTTGATGCCATATGTAATCTACTTTTATCAATCCTATGGTGCAGCTTCTGCGCAGATTTTTTCATTATTCTGATTTCTTTACCCCCGACAAGAATAAGAACTTTTGATTTTGTTCTGGCAATTCCCTCTTTTAATTCAAAATTCCCATTACTTTTTGTTATATTGATTAAGGATTTCTTTGACATTTTCCTGCTGTCCTGATAATACTGTTCAAATAGTTCTGTGGGGAGGCACAATGATTTTGCTTGCATTCTGGAAAACCATTTTTTATTAATTAACCTATAGAAAAGGGTATAAAAGGGAGTCATACATGCAGTCATATTCTTCATTGAATACACCAATGCACTTTCAACTACGGCATATTCTGCAATATCCTCCCTCCTTGACAATACTTCAATTACGATCTGTGCTCCCAGTGATAATCCACCTAACAGATAAACCTTTCCGCCACAATAGGAATCTATATAATTTATCAGCTTTTCTGAAGAATCCGCAATGCTAATAAAGGTTTCTTCGCCGTCCTCTCCATGACCGTCAAGAATAGGAGTAATAACACAATAATCCTCTTCTAATTGATTTACCATTCCTTTTAATGACCAGTCAGATAATCCACCACCATGTAACCATATAGCGATTGGTTTATTTCCCTGCTTTGTTTCTTTCCATATCATCTTGACATTTTCCTTTCTTTGGTTTCTATTTTAATACTGAATTTATACTGTGCACTTTTCAGAATAATCTATTTTTCATAAGCCTTTTTCCACATTTTTAAGAGTTTTTCAAATTCCATTTCAATTATATCCGCATCAACCATATCTTTAAGTACCGCAAAATGAAGATACCCATCTGCGGCCCATATCATTTCTTGATACAAATCATGTAAATCAATATCATCTCTCAATCTTTTGACATCTATAGTTGAAAATATTTTTCTTTCGCTCTCAGCACTAATTTCATCAAAATTACTCTGAATTTCCTGTCGTATTTCATTCTCCGGTTCATAGTATGCTCGAAGAGAAAATTGACTGACATATGGATACCGTTTCATTAAATTACACTTTGCTTTCAAAGAACGTCCCATCAGTTCAAAAAAATCTTTTGTCCCAAATACATTTTGATCTAATATTTCCTTCCTGGTTAATTCAACCGCTGTATTCCAAAGAAAAAGATAAATCTCTTTCTTATTTTTAAAATGATAAAATAACAAAGCTTTTGATATGCCTGCTTCACTGGCAATTTCAGCAACAGGCGCTTTCTTATAGGTGTTTTGTGAAAAGATCCGAAATCCCGCATTAATAATCTTATCCTGTCTATCCTGTGCTAACTGTAAAAAACCTGGATTCACTTTATCTTCCCTCCCTCATTGCTACAGATTAAAGTTCAGATATAAAATTCTGAATTTCTTGATTAACCTGCTCTGGATTATCTCCGTTTGAAAAATGTGCGGCGTTTTTTATAATATGTAAGGGGTATCCCGTTTTCTCGGACCACCTTTTATTGTATACTTTCACTTTCCCTGTTTTATCTTTATCCCCCAGTAAAAGAAGTACTGGAAATCTAAAGTTTACATTTTTATTTTCTTTTGCAAATACACCAAGAAGGAAATTATTGAACAGATGGATATTGCATATGGAGTATTTG